>JBLHWZ010000001.1:0-71064 GCA_047629415.1 Bradymonadia bacterium
CTCGTTTGAGATGGGCTCCTCCTATCTCACGCCGGGCGGGGTCCCCCTACCCACCGCTGACATCACGTTCTCGGCGCCGCTCTGGGTCGACAGTGTGGAGGTGACACAGGCGCATTGGGAGCAGGTCATGGGCAGCAACCCGTCGCGATTCCTCTCGTGCGGATCCGACTGTCCTGTGGAACGAGTAAGCTGGTACGACGCGATCGCGTTCGCGAACGCACGGTCGATCGCTGAGGGGCTAACGCCCTGCTACCACTCCGACGGATGTACCGGAGAGCCAGGCGGCGGCTGCCCCGCGTCCAACCCAGACCGCTGCGACGGAGACTTCACATGTTCCGGCGTCTCGGTGGTGCAGATATGTACCGGCTACCGCCTGCCGACCGAGGCGGAGTGGGAGTACGCAGCGCGTGCCGGCGCCGAAACCTCATTGCCCGGCGGAGAGCTGATCGCCGAGGATGTGATGGCGAGCTCCAGCCTCGATCCCACCGCGTGGTACGGCGGCAACTCTGCTGCGGGATACCTTGGCGCCGCCTATTGTTCGCACTGGACCGGGCGATCCCGCGAGATCGACCGCTGCGGTACGCACCCCGTCGGATTCAAGCCACCGAATCGCTGGGGCCTTCACGACGTAATCGGCAGCGTCTCCGAGTGGACTGGCGACGGATTCATGCGCCTGCACGAGTTCCCGGCGATCGACCCCTTCGGGCCGTTGGAGCTGCCCGACCGCGGTGTTCGGGGCGGAGCTTGGAGTAGCTTCGCGCTCAACTGTCGGCTCGGCTTTAGGGACGCTGCGCCGCCTACCACACGGGCAGCGAACCTGGGCTTCCGCCTGGTTCGGAGCGCCACGCAACGATAGGCCTAGAGTCGGGCCTCGAAGGCTATGGCCGCCGCTTCGTTTCCGATCGACCGCCATGCCGCGGGCACCTGGCGCGCCAGTCCGACGCGGGTTGGATGCCCATCGGGGAAGCAATCAAAACCGGTCTCCAGCGCCTGAATCGCGGCCGGCTCGTCACCCAGCGCGTGCATCGCTTGGCCGCGCACCAGGTGAACGCGGCAATCGCTGAGCCCGCGCTCGATCGCCTCGTTCAGCAGGGCCGGAGCTCGCTCGGGGCTACCTGTTTGAGTGAAGATGGCAGCCGAGAGGTATGCCTCCATCGGGCGCGCGCGACTGTTCAGCGGGTCCGCCGTGGCGGCGAGTGCGTAGGGAAGCGCCGCTTCGAATTGATTCGCGGCCACCAGTGTCGACATCAAGTTCAGCCTGACATCTCCAGTAGGAGGGCAACCATCTCGCTCAGCGATCTGCACGGCGCGCAGGGCCCGTTGTGGATCGGCTGTCGTCGCGGCCCTCACACCCTCACGCTCGTGTAATCGGCAGAGGCCCTCTTGAGTACGGAACGCCTCTGGAGCAGCGAAGTAGTCGCGGTCTTCGAGGTCGAGCAGCGTCACAGGGGTCTCGTAGACGCCGTGCACGTTGGGCGCCGTCGCGAATCGGCCGAGCGTCCACAAGGCCACGCAAACGTAGGCCAGCACTCGTAGGCCGGAGTGTCGAGCAGAGCCGATGGCGATCGCCGTGATCACCCCTAACGCAACAACCGCCTGGGCCATCCAACGGTCGGAGAGCGCGATCGAGTCCGTAGCGCCGGGCACGTTCATCGAATCGAAAATCAGCACGAGAGTTAGACTTCCGACGACCCAAGCCGAACCCGCGATGAGTGCAGGCTTCTGCGTCCGCCAGCCGATGAGGGCGACCGCAACCCAAACGAGCGCGGCGGCCGCTCCAACTGCTAGGTTTCCGACCGTCTTAGCCTCAGCGAGCGCGATGTTCCTCACCGTGATTTCGATCTGCAACGGCACAAGGCCAAGCCCATACTGCGCCATCCCCGTGAGCCAGCGAAGCGGGTCGACAGCGGGCGACGGCGACGACGAGTCGGCCAACACTAGACCGCGCATCACGAGGTAGACCGCGGCGACGCAGAGAACCGGCGCCAAGGCGACCCACCAACTGATCGCGTAGGTTTCTGCTAGGTCGTCGGTGTCCTTCGCGAGGTACTTTCGCCCTGTGATCCGGTCGGCGACCACCCACACGATCAAGAGCGGGACCAGGACGATCGCAGCCTCTTTGCTGGCGAACGCGAGTATCGCGGCCACCACGCAGGCCCACATGTGGCGGGTCTTCCCGGTTGATCGCCAGGCGACCCATGACGCGACGCAAGCCGCTGCGCAGGAGCCGACGACGAGGTCGGAGCGCGCCATGACCAGGCAGCCGGGCTCGATCAGCGCGGGGTGGAGCGCGGCGACCAAGGCACCGCAGAGCGCAGCTCCGGCCGGAGCGCCAACCCTCCTCGCGAGCAAATAGACTGCCCAGCCCAGCGCGATGATCCAGAAGACCTGTACCGCGTGGTAGACCCCATGGGACCCTCCGCCGATTTGGGTTTCCAACCACCAACTCGCCTTTGTCAGCGGCCGCCAGTATCCGATCGTCACTCCCGCTGGGGAGTCGAAGTAGTCGGTCGAGAGCATGCGCCAGAGCATGCTGGAGTCGCGCATCCACTCGTTCTGCTCGATGAGGAAGCGCGTGTCGCCGAGCAGGCCGAAGGTCCGCGAAGTGCGGTAGACCAGGGCGACGAGCAAGCCGATCACCAGGTAGGCGCCGCCTCGGTCAAAGAGGCGTTCGATTCGGTTTTGATCAGTTTCGTTCGGCATTGTCCACGCAGGGAATCGCACGTGCCCGCGCTCGAGCCAAGAACGTCTCGGTTCGAAGCGCGAAAAAGGACGCAGCGATTGTCTCCTGCTAGGCTCCGCTGGGTGTACGCTTTTCTTCGAACCGCATTCCACGACGATACGTCGCCCGTCTACCAATGGGTGGATCGCTTCGTGTGGCTCCTCATCGCGATCTCGCTCGCGCTGGTCTTCGCCGACGTCAGGCGGCCAGACGGTGCGGATGTGCCCGGTTGGTTCCACGCGGCCGACGCGATCGTGCTCTGGCTCTTCGTGATCGAGCTGGTCCTGCGGGTTGGTTCGCGGCACCCACCGGTGTTGAACATCATGGAAGGCACTCTGGCGTTCCAGTTGCGCGCGCACCTCATCAGCCGCGTGCGCTACCTGCTCACGCCCTTCATTTTGCTCGACGTTCTCGCCGTGCTGGCCCTTGTTCCGGCCTTGCGCGGGTTGCGAGCGCTGCGCCTGCTGCGCCTGCTGCGCGGGGTTCGGTTCTTCCGGTATTCGTCGCCACTGCAAGGAATCGCGCGAAGTCTGCAAGAGAACGCGCTGCTCTACACGTTCAACATCACGTTCCTCTTGGGTGGTGTCGGCATCGGCGGGCTCAGCTTCTATATGGCGGAGCGCGGCCTGAACCCGAACCTGGTGACGGTCGGCGATGGGCTCTGGTGGGCCCTCGTCACGATCACGACCGTCGGCTATGGCGACGTCGCGCCCGTCACCAGCGTAGGTCGGGCGATCGGTGGCACGATCATGGTTGCGGGCATGTTCACGCTGGCTCTTTTCGCCGGTACGGTCGGCTCCACGCTGCTTCGTACGTTGATGTCTCTTCGCGAGGATACCTTTCGCATGTCATCGTTTACCGACCACATCGTCGTTTGCGGATATGATCCGTCGGCGAACCTTCTGCTGCAGTCGCTCGTAAACGAGCTGCACCACAGCGGGACTGATATCTTGGTCTTCGCTCCGGGCGACCGGCCGATGGACCTTCCCTCGCAGTTCGGATGGGTATCCGGCGATCCGACTCGGGAGGCGGAGCTCGACAAAGCTCATCTCCCCTTCGCTCGGGTCGCGATCATCATCGGCGCGAGGGACCAGCTGATTCAGCACGCCGACGCCCAAACGCTGCTTGCGCTCTTCACGCTTCGCTCATTCCTCTCCAAGCAACCAGCGACGCGGCAGCGCAAACGCCCGCTACATGTGATCGCGGAAATCCTCGATCCGGAGAACAAGGAACACGCCTCTGCGGCCGGTGCCGACGAGGTCGTGGAGACCACGCGCTTCGGTTTCGATCTCATCGCCCACGCCGCCGTTGTACCAGGCTCCGGCAGGGTCATGAGTCGCGTGGTTGCCGCGGAATCGGAGAGCCTCTACATCGAGATGAACCCGCTCACCGAGCCGACACCCTTTGGAAAGGTCGCGCACGACATCCGCGAGCTGCATCACGTCCTCGTCATGGGCATTCGCGAGCATGACACGAAGCGGGTGATCCTGAACCCCGAGGACGAACTCATCGTCACGCCCGAGGACGAACTCGTCTACCTCGGCAGCCTGCCCGAGTTCGGCCACTTGCCATGATCGTCGACGCCTGGATTCAGCATCCCACGGACGTCTTCCGATCGCAGAAGATGTTCTCCCGCCTGTTGAGTTGGCAGGGAATGACCGAGTTCCCTCCGGTCTCGCACGAGATGACGGACGGCCTCATGAACGCCGCCGGCATCGATCGTGCGCTGGCCTCGGCTTGGTGGGGCCCCGAAGGGCCGCTCATCAGTAACGACGACGTCGCCGCGCTCGTTGCCCACAACCCTGAGCGCTACGTCGGCATCGCGTCCGTCGATATTTCGCACCCTATGGACGGCGTAAGAGAGCTTCGCCGCGCGGTTCATCAGCTCGGCTTCAAGGGCCTGCGACTGCTTCCATGGCTCTGGAATCTGCCACCAGACGATCGGCGCTACTACCCGCTCTACGCCGAGTGCATCGAACTCGACATCCCGTTCTGCCTCCAGATTGGCCACACCGGCCCGCTCTGTTCATCGGAGCCAGGCCGGCCGATCCCCTATCTTGAGAACGTCGCGCTCGAGTTCCCCGAACTACGAATTGTCGCGGGACACCTTGGGTTTCCCTGGGTCAGCGAGGTCATCTCGCTCGCGCTGCGATTCCCGAATGTCTACATCGACACCTCCGCCTACAAGCCGAAGCGCTTCCCTCCGGAGTTCGTCACGTTCATGACCGGCGTCGGGCGGAAGAAGGTGATGTACGGCTCCAACTTCCCCATGATCACTCCCTTCGAGTGCCTCGAAGGTGTCGACGAGCTCGGCTTCGACGAAGAGTCGAAGGCCCTCTACCTCGGCGGTACCGCGGCGCGCGTCTTCAAGCTCTAGCACCGATGGTCATTCAGCCCCGGTCGGACACGCTCCGGCTCTTCAAGCAGCACGACCACGCACTCACATGCGGCGAGATGGCGCGGTTTTGGCGGGGATTCGAGCGCCAGGAATCGCTCGAATTCGAAGCGATGCTCGCGATCGCGATGCATGATTGTGGCTGGATCGATGACGACGAGCAGGTACGTCTGGATCCCAAGACAAGCTGGCCCTACGACTTCGTTCGCATGCCAATCCCTCAGCGCAGCGCCGTCTATCGGCGAGCGATCGAGGAGGCCGAACGAGTCAGTGACTATGCTGGCTTGCTCGTCAGCGTGCACTTCTCTGGCTTCGCCGTCTCATTAGACACCGAATTCGCGGCAGCAGAGGCGGAGCGGCAGGAGCGACTTCGGGCCGCGCTCGGCGATCGCGCCGAACAGAGTGAGCGAGACTACTTCGCACTAAAGACCCTCGACCTGCTCTCACTCGCAGCCTGCCTGACTCCACCCGGTTCCGACGAGAACCACCATCCGCGCTGGCTCACCCGCCAGGTCGACATCGGTGGCGTCTCGGTGGAGCTCCGATGGGAAGCCGAAAACCGACTTGAGCTAAGCCACTCGCCGCTGCGTCAGCCCGTGATGATTCGGCTCCCTTACCGCGAGATAGTGCGTCGTAAGTATGCGTCGCAGGACGAGCTCGCGGACGCTTGGGCAAACGCTGAGAGTGGTGTGGCCGAGGTGACGATCGGCTAGCCGCTGCGGTGAGTAGCGGCTAGCCGATCTGCGATCGCTACTCCACCACCAACGACTCAGCGCCGTCGACCAAGGCCCCACCGGACACGATCGCCCGCGCGCTGCCGACAACGACGACCCGTTGCAACCGCAACTCGCCACCCCGCACTTCGGCGGCGACCTCGGGCGAATCGAGCACAGAGTCGTGCACTTCAAACTCGCCATCACGCAACTCAATCGTACCACCGACGTAGCTAGAGCCTAGCTCGCTAGGGCCCGATCGACCTCCGCTGATCGAAATCGCCGGGTCTTCACCAACCGTGAGCTCCAGGTCAGTTCCGTAAAACGTACCGAGCACGTCGAGACCTGAACCTACAACGACCAGCGCTGTGCGGACCCAGGTGCCCTGCCCGCTCAACGTCACGCCGTCATTGGCTTCGAACATCACGTCTTCGGTATCAAAGGTTGAGCCCGTCACCACCGCTGCTGGACCAGCGGCAAGCACGCTGCACTGACGAAGAGCGACGCTGCTGGCGTTGCTAACTTCCAGCGCGGCGGTCTCTGAGATCGCCCTCAACTCGGAGTTCTCGAAGGTGATATCTGCACCATTCGCAGCCAGAAGGAGCGTCGGTACAGCTGAGACAACTTGGCTGAGCACAGCGGTCCCAAGCTCTTCTGCCGACACCAGCGGGCCAGTGATGTTGCTCACGCGCAGACCGCTGATGGTGGCCTCCCCATGGGCGTCGACCTGTAAGGCTGGGCCCTCGACCGCCTCAACCGTGGCGCCGCGCACATCCAGCGTGGCGACCCCGATCGAGCGCAGCGCGCCACGGACTTCCGTCGCGAATGTGTCTGGTACGGCGAGCCCTTCGATGTAGACATCTTCGACGTCCACGCGACCTCCACTGGAAACCAGTGCTCCGCTTTGCGTGTCCCAGATCCCTAGAAGCGTGCCGGTCACGGACGCCGCCCCGGAGAAGGCCTGCACGCCGACGCCGGGCGCGCTCGGGTCCTCATTCTCGGTGACGCTCGCGATCGCGACGTTGGTAAACTCAATGCTCGCGCCCGCGCCGATCGCGACCAGGCCAATGTCACGGACTCGCTGGATCGTCACGTCCTCAAGCGTCGCAGAGCTGTCGGCGCTGACCTGAATCCCGCGGCCAAACGAGTCGTCCTCGAACGAGGGCAACATGTCATGAACCCAGACACTAGCGAGGTTTGCGCTGGCACCTCCAGCAACACGGATCCCAATTCTTCGAGCGGCGCGCACTTCGACGTTTCTCAACTCGACCTCTGCTCCGCCAGCGATCCAGACCCCGATGGCGTTGCCACTCACCGCCAAGTCGTGGATCTCAGCGAGGCCAATCGTGGCGTTCAGTGCACCCACTTCGGTCGACGGTGCTTCGGACCGAATCAGCGTCTGAGCGGCACACACGCCAACGAGAGTGAGGCCGGAGACGTCAAACTGCCCCACGTACTCCCCGGCCGCGAGAGCCAGCAAATCGCCCGGCGCAGCCTCCAAAATCTTCGCCGACAGCTCGCCCGGCTCGACGCGCCAGATGGTCGCGTCCGTCGCGAAGATCTCCCGAATCTGATTGTCAGAATACGGGTCGCAGCTTGAAACCCGAGCGCAGCCTTGTGCGAGGACTGGGAACTCACCTGCAGGGCATTCGGAAGGAGGCCGGTCTGGGACGCAGCCTCCCGCATCCGTCGCGGTCCATCCGTTTGGACAGTCCTGTGGCGGGATGTCGGGGGCCATCGGCAAACACCGGCCGCCGTTCACGAAGTGCATCTCGTTGCTCACTCCTGGGCAATCTTCACTTCCGATCGGTCCGTCGGGCCCAAGGATTTCTGGGACCTCACTCCAGTCCGCCGTGTCCTCCACACCAACATCCGTAGTCGATTCAAGGGGCCCTTCCCCGCACGCCGGCGTCGCGGCAGCCACAGTGAGCAGCGCGGCACCGAGCCCGCGGTAGTTTAGTAGGATGTGCAACGGACTCCCTCCGGATGTCGCGCGCAGACATTACGACCACCGAGATGCCAACGCACCGACGTCCCATGTGGCTCTGCCTCATAACCCTCGTCGTCGCTGAATCCACCAATCAGCGCGAATGAATCGAATGTAGTGCCTGTCGACCACCCACACATGACACCCTGCGGCGATCGTAAACACGCGTCGTCGCGGCCGTCTCTGTTGAGGTCAACGAGTGAGAGAGCCCCGGTGTAGGCCTCGAACTGGGTCCATCCGGCGGAGTCGGCGAGTTGATCGCGGAAGCCCCAAAACCGAGGTTTTACGAACGCCCCTTCGGCAGTTCCGAGCGCACAGACCAAACCGAGTGCGCCTCGACCGCAGACGTCGTCGAGCCCGTCGCCATCGATGTCTCCATAGCGAATCGTGGCCCCATACATGTCGGCGCTCCACCCGAGTTCGTCGTTGAACTCTGTCTGAAGAAGGTCGCGCTGCCTGCCCCATCCACCATCCTCGTTGGGAGCCGAGCAGGAGATCCCGGCGGCGGATCGCGCGCACAGATGTGGGCGGCCTGTTTCGTGGCCAAGGAAGGGCCAGCCGAGCGTCTGGAAGTAGGAGAATTCAAACCAGAAGTCGCCGGTTTCATCCCCGAAATAGGGGTCCTGACTGAGCAACGCGACGCCGTCGAAGCCTGCCTCAGACGCGGGTGCGCAGAGCATACCGAGAAAGCCTCGGCCACAGATATCGAGGGCGCCATCAGCGTTGAAGTCGACCAAGGTGACGGTGGCGTCACGAGCCAGGGAACTCCAGCCTGCGGCGTTCGAGTATTCCGAGTTTAGGACTGACGGAGCGCTCCAACCTTCCTCTGTCCGCGATGCGCAGCTGAGTCCTTCGCTCGCGCGCACACAGACCGTGGTCTCGCCCTCAATGCCGCCGAGCTGGAACGATCGTTGGCCGGACCCGCCCAGAAACTCGTCGGAGAAGAGCGTGCTCTGTGTTTCTCCGCCCAACCCGAGCGTCCAGCGCTGTGAGGCGAGCGGTCCACCGTCTTCACTCCCTTGGCAGACTCCGACGGTCGGCTCAGCGCCAGATGTGAGGCAGCCGGTGTGATCGCCGATTCGTAGCTGCCCGTTGCTCATGAAGTGGAGCCTCCCGTCGCACTCCCCGGCCCCAAGAACCCCGCTCTGAACGCCAAGACATCCGAGCGAGTTTCGCATCGAGAAGCCGTCCAGTCTCCACGTGTCTGCGCTCCCGCAGAGACCCATCGACGCGCCGTCTTCGGTCGCAGAGAGGCAGGCGCCACCTGACTGAAGTCGTCCTTCGAAGCTCTCAAGACGCTGGATGGGATACTGGCGGCGGGACCACTCCCAGAAGGCAACGCCCGACTCGCGTTCGCACAGGCCTTCTTCCTCCTGGGCGGCGCCACAGTAGGCGAGCATCGCTTCCCATTTGGCGTCCAAGTCGGACGGATGCACGTTAAGCGGATCAGCGTCCATATTGTAGGTTCGATGCTCCCGATAGGCGGTGATCCCGGCCTCGGTTAGGGCCGCTAGCGTGACACGGGCGGCCGCGATGTGATCATCGTTGTCGTGACCGTACACACCAGTCGGCTCCAGGGTGTGGACCTGCTCGACGTCCATCTCCCGAAGGTCCTGCGCAAGTGCTCGCGCGAGGTCCGTCTGCGCGATATTCACGGAGGGTGAGGAGACGCTCGGTAGTGATTCCACCTCGCCTTCAACCAGCTGCAGCAGCGCTGGGGCGCAGTCGGGAGCCCTCAGGAAGACCAACGAGACCGGGATCGGCGAGTCGAGCCAACAAATATGGGCCGGCATACCGAGGTCGTAGTCCTGGCAGGTCCAGTCCGTCTCGTCGCTCTCTGAGCCGAGCGCCATCAAGCTGTAGGCGGAGCGGAGCCCTAGCTCTCGAAGGGCAGGGTCGCGTGTTCCGCAGGCGTCTCCGGCGGTGAGTATCACGGTGCGCACCGCGCGACCGTGGCGCAGCGCTTCGAGAATGTCGGGATTCATGAAGAGCAGGTCGTCGTCCGGATGCGCTCCGACGAACACCTCAACGGGCGTACCGCGCGGCGGACGACCCGCGATCAGCTCGATCTGGCCTACGTCCGCATCCGATGTATCCACCGCCGCATCGGCGTCGACCGGGACGTCTTCGCGTGTGTCACTGGTGGAGTCTGCGGCATCAGCGGCGTCTTCGGAGGCATCCCCGAGCGTGTCGGCCGCAGCGTCCGAACGAGTGTCGGAAACAACGTCTGAAGGGGCATCCAAGATGTCGGCGGCACGGACATCGGCTGGGGACTCGGGCGGCTCAGAGGTCGAGCCACACGCGGCCAAAAAAACGAGGAACGGGGCGACGGTCTTGCGCATAAAGGCATCCTACCGCGCCCCGTTCATGGCTCCAAAGTTGTAGGGCGCGAAATTACTCCGCGCGCTCGAGCGTAACTTCGCGAAGCGCCTCGGTGACCAGGACCTGAAGCAACGAGTTGCGCTCCTGCGCCTCGACCAACTCGCCGGTCAATCGGTCGAGGGTTTCGTCCTGCTCGGCCAGGCGCCCGACGAGCGTGGTTCGGAGCTCAGCGTTGGTCTCCGAGTCACCCAACGTCCGGATGCTCTGACGGAGCTCATTGGTCCGGTTCTGAACATCAGTCTGGGTGCGCCGCGCGTTCTGCATCTGCGTCTCGTTTGCCGCAATCTCCTCGAGCATCTCGACGATCGGCTCGAGAGTCGCTGCGATGTCGGGGCGCGCGTCCGGTCGAGAAATGTAGGCCGCGAACAGCTGCTTGGCGCGTGGGTCGAAGACGTTGATACTCGAGTTGACACGGCTACGCTGATTGACGGTGAAGGTCGTGTACTCGCCACTCTCAAGCTCAAACGGGATCAGGTAGTAACTGGCCTCGGTCTGCACTTCGTCGCTGTCGTAGTTGCCCTCAAGTAGCTCCCACCCACCATAGCGTGCGACCTTGAAGTACGCCGTCTGCGCATCGGCCAGAGCGGAGCGAACCTCAAAGGTGACACCCTGAATCTGCTCGACCTCGGTGTGAATCGTGCCGTCGATGATGCGCACTAACGACACCTCTCCGGACTCGCTCGAGGCCCGCTGCGAGACCGTCACACGGTTCTCGAGCGCGTAGGGGATGACGGCGCTCTGGTCCGGCGCGATGAGTGGCGTGATCCCCTGGCCGACGAAAGTCGAGCCGCTGTAGATCGCGATCGGCGCACGCTGCACCGGGTACTCGGTGGAGTTGTCGATCAGCAGCGCGCGGTACGGGTGCTGATGGCTGGCCGGAGCCGAGTCTGGCTGAAAGATCAGCGCGTCTTCGCCCGCGATCTGCGAGTTCATCAACGTCACCATCGTGCTGGTCTGATCGGGCAACGTCACGCGGCCGGGCACGTCGAAGCGAACGACGGCGCCCACATCCTCAACGGTGGCGTTCACGCCACCCATCGACTCCTGCATGTCGCCCGCGGAGATGCCTTCGGGGGCGTAACGGTCTTGTTCGTCGCCCCACCTTTCGTCAGCGAGCGCGTCCCTGTAGAGCCGAGTGGCCACCTCCTCGGTCATCATCGGTGCCATCGGCGGAGCGGGCGCTGGCATGCTGCCGGCTCGCGAGCGTTGATTGGTGGCGACGACCGGCGTGGGCGGAGCGAGGTTCGCGATGTTCGGAACGCCATACCCGCTCATATCGGGCCGCTCGACGAAGATCGGCGAGTGCAGGTTGTAGCGGAACGAGATCGGGGAGCCCGCGGTGAGGCTCAGCTGCACATCGTTCCAATCCACGCCGCTGGTGTTGTCGATCACGGCCCAGCCTTGCAGAAAGAGCTCGTCATCATCGACCACCACGCGGTAGGCGGGCTTCCAAATCGGCATCTCAACAACGTAGGCCATGACAACGTCGTGGCTGCCCGACTGGCTGAAGCGCACCGTCACATCTGTGGGCTTCCAGTCGCCGTCAGCGAGGCTGTGGTCGAGCGAGCGACGCAGTCCGGTCGAGAGCGAAGGACTCTGGAGGTCGACGTCATCAATCTCGGAGATCGCGATGGGCACCATCTCATCGCGCAGCGTTAGGATGGTGACATGCGGCTCCTCGTCGATGGTCTCAACGCCGACCACACGACCACGGGTTCTGTCGGGGCCGACCTTGACGACTACCTCTGCCCCACGGAACGAGTGCAGAATCGCAACCAGACCGCCGGCGTTGCGGAGCTCGGGCGGAAGATCAGAGAGCCGATCGGAGGCGGATTCGTCGATGGGGAGCGACACACTCGCCGCGCCATTGGAACCCCGATCAACCACGACCAAGGTCGCCAGAATGTCGTTAATCTGATCGGCGCGGATCGGCATCACCAGCTCGTCGCCAGACACTCGGCCTGCGCGTTCGAGGTAGGCGACGCCTGACTGATAGAGCACCACACGCGTGACTGCCAAGTCCTCAGGAGCTTGCTGGCGTGCACCGCAAGCGCCGATGAGAGGAAGAGCGAGAAGGAGCGCGCCGAGGCGCATGGACTGAAACATCAGCAGCTGGGATCAAAGGGACGGGTCGTGACTGAAACGCGACCCTCTGAGATTCGGTCTACCGCGATTTGGCGAGGTTGCGAATCAGTGAGAGTCGCGAGGTCATTCCGGTCGCGAATAATGCGTCTACCGAGCGCAACTTTGGCTTGGCGAATATTCAATCTTTAGCTAAACCGCCCCGCACTCTTCCCTTGGCGCAATGGGTCCCCCCGCCAATGTTGAAATCGAAACACGAAGTTGTCCGCCCGGCCTTGGCTGGATCGGATTGGTGGTGCCGCCCCGGCCTCCGCTACATTGACGACCGCCTGGTCTTCGCCGGCCACGACGTCGAAGCTCTCACCAAGGCCAACGGCGGCATGGTCATGGCGTACGATGGCCAACGCATCCGCGAGCGGATCAGCTCGGTTCGGGCTTCGTTTGAGAAGGCAGGGGGATCGTCTCAGATGTACTTCGCGCTCAAATCGAACCGCTTTCGCCCGGTCGTCGACGCCATCCGCGCTCATGGTGGCTGCGGCATCGATGCATGCTCGCCGCGTGAGCTCGCGCTCGCGCTCGACGCGGGCTTCTCTCCACGAGAGATCTCGTTCACCGGCTCCGCGCTCAGCGAGCAAGATGTCGACGCGATCGTCGGCCACGACGTCACGATCAACGTCAACTCGATCAGCACAATTCACAAGATTGGGCACCGCGGGACCCGCAGGCCGATCGGCCTGCGTATCAACCCGCAGATCGGGATCGGCGCTACGAGCAGTCTCGTCTATGCCGGTGAGACTCCGACCAAGTTCGGCATCTACCCCGAGCGAATCCCCGAAGCCATGCGGCTTGCGAAGTCCTACGGCTTGGAAATCGAGGGTGTGCACATGCACGTCGGCAGCGGCTGGATGGCCGACGGCATGCCAACCTTCATGCGCGCACTCGAACGTATGCTCGCCATCGCCGAACCGCTCGGAGCTCTGCGGTACGTCAACGTCGGCGGAGGCATCGGCGTCACGCACAGCGCGAGGTGCCGGCCGGTTGACCTAGACGCATACGCCGCCGGAGTTACCGCTGCAGTGCGCTCCCGATTCGGTGGCGCGACAGTCTGCTGTGAGCCTGGCGACTACCTCGTCAACGATTCTGCCTTACTCGGAGCTACCGTCGCAGAGGTCGAAGAGAAAGGCGGAGCCTTGTTCGTCGGCCTCAACGTCGGCTTCAACTCGAACCCTCAAGCGGCCCACTATGGCTTCGTCCCAGAGGTCGTGCACACGACCCGCGGACCCGCCGGGCCCAATGACCGCAAACACGCAGTGACGGGCAATATCAACGAGGTCGTCGACATGTTCAACGCGGGCGCTCGCCTGCCGGATGTCCATGAAGGCGATGTGTTGGCAGTGCTCAGCGCAGGCGGCTACGGCAGCTCCATGGCCAGTGACCACTGCATGCGTGAGCGCGCAGCTGAGGTCATGATCAGGGCCTAGGACGCGCGCTACCCTCGCCGCTAGTTGCCTGCTTTCGCGCGATGCTCGTGCAAAGAGACGACTTGGAGGCTCGGTTGGGGTTCCGGCTGACGTTGTGCCTTCTGCGCGGCACGACGCCTCAGCGGCGAGCCGCCCTTCGCTTTCATAGGCAGCAGAACGGCGATCATGACGCCCATATAGGGAACCATCGGCATGCGGTAGCGCGAGAGGGTTCCGAGGTTCGTGGTCGTCAGCCCGACAGCGACCGAAAAGAGCGCGACGTAGACCAGGCAAAACATCAGGGGTGGGGAGCCACGGATTAGCCCCACCAACCGAAACCTCCGCCGTTGCACGATGAAGAGCACAGCGAAGAGAAGCAATGTGGTCTCCAACGCGTTCGCAGCCGCGATCGGGCTGCGAGCCTCGATCAAGAGAGGCCGGAACATCGCGGTGAACATCGCGATCGGGGCGGCCGCTACCTGGCCCGCGATGCCGGAGCCAACGGTGAGGCTATAGCCAGAGCCGCCAGCGGCCGTGCTGCCGATCTCCTGAAGGTGCTCGGCCTCACCAGCGAAGTTCTCAAGAGCGTAGCGCGGGAAGAGCCGACCCAAACCCAGGACGCCAGTCACCATCACCACAAAGACAATCGATGTACGGAGAATGAGAACTATCGGGCCCAGACCACTCACACGATTCGCGCGACGCTCATGCGATTGTGAACTCCAGTAGCTCCACACTCCGAAGCCGACGAGCATCGGGAAGAGAATGTAGGCTTTGACCAGCGCCACTGGGATCGCGGCGAAGACCATCACGGTCAGGCCAATACCCCGCTTCTTCTTGTGAAATGCTTGGTAGTAGCCCCAAACCACCCACCCGGCCGTCATCCAGATGACCCCCTCTTTCGTCAGGCAACCGGACCACAGCGCGACCGACGGCACCGCCATCAATCCGATCGCGATTCTCTGACGGTATCGAGCAGGGAAGACCTCGCGAAACACGAGGTAGAGCGCGCCCTTACTGAGGAATGAGAACGCGCCCACGAAGAGGTTGATCCCGTAGATTGTCGCGCCAAAAGCCACCTGATGGAACGCGACGAACATGAACACCGTTTGCGTCGGTGCGTGGTTCCCCGGTGGAACGAACGGCAGGCGCTCCGAGAATGGAACGAGAGCGTGGTGCAGATACGGGAGCACCCACGCAGCAGGGTCCTGCCGAATGACGGCCGACGCGCCCTGAGCGTGCTTGACGTACGACGTCATGTCGCCATCGCCGTAGTAGAAATAGGTCAGCAGGACGTTCAGCAAGCCGAACATCACGTGCATCGCCCAGCCGAGGTAGATCGACGGCCTCTCACTCGGTGTCACACGTTGCGAGATCGCGACCGAGAACGACACGCCGAGCAGCAACGCAACAATGCTGGCAATCACATCCGCCATGCCGGCCTCCTATCCCATCCCATTCTGTGACGCCACATTGGGCTCAGACATTTGCTAGCAATGACATGTAGAGCGACTCCCACTCGTCGACCATACGATGCTTCCCGTACGTTCGTTCAACGTGGATTCGGCCGGCATCACCGAGCGCACGCCGCTCTGTATTGGTGAGGCCCATCATCGCGCTCATCGCGCCGAGTAGGTCGTCGTGCCCTGAGGTGCGCGCAAGAATCCCCTCCGCGGGGCTCGGGATAATCTCCGGTACACCGCCCACGTTCGTTGCTACTGCTGGTAAGCGCGACGCGAGCGCCTCGATAAGACCGTTGGGAGATGCCTCATATAGCGAGGGCAGAACGAACGCGTCGGCAGCCGCCATCAGGCGCGGCACGTCGCGACGAAGGCCCAGCAGCTGAACGGTGCCGTCTGCCAGTTCATCGGGCACCATCGCGAGGATCTCCTCGTGCACATCGAAGAAGCCGCCGGCTGAGACCAGCCTAACGTTCGGGTGGGCCCGCCGCAGAGAGCGAAACGCCTTCACGAGCGTGGGGTAGTTTTTCTCTGCTCTCAGGTGGCCAACCACCAGCCACATGAAGTCATCGTCAGCGAGGCCAAGCTCCGCACGCACCTCTGCGCGAGCCGTATGATTCTCGTCGTAGAGACTCATATCAAGGCCGTTGCGGATCACTCGGACTTGTTCGGACAGAACCAGGCCGCGGGCCACAGCGTCATCCGCGATCGTCTGAGAGTTGAACACAATGAGATCTCCGAGCCGGCGAGTGAGCCGCAGCTGCCACTCACGCTTCGGGTTCGCCAGAATCGGCGTACGAATCGAAGAGACGATGATCGGCACGCGGGCCGCACGCCCCGCGATACGACCGATCGTGTTAGCAGCGACCAAAAACGTTGAGAGCACATCGGGGCGGTGCCGGCGCAGCTCTCGGATCATTCGAGCTATACCGCGCGGATCTGGAATGCCTCGCTGCATGCCGAGCAGAGTCACCGGGATTTCGGCCTGCTCGAGCGGCTCGACGAAGTCATTGCCCTCAAGAAGCGTGAGAATATTGGGAACCCAGCCGCGCTGCTTAAGCCCGATCGCAAGACGAACGAGTTGTGTTTCGGCGCCGCCACCCGAGAGCGAATTGGCACAGAAAGTGATTTTCCGCGTCATGTGGAGACCTCTAACAAAGACAGGAGTCACCAATCGAGGTGGCGAGTCGAGAAGCGAGGCCGAGACTCGGCTGTCGTGCTCAACCTTGGACGATGCTCAGCGACGGCGCGCGACGGTGCTCAGCTCTACTGATCAGGGAAAGGGCCTCAGCTCTTAACAGGCACTGCCTTGAGGAAAGCGTTACCGTCTTTGACGACGACATCAAAGTCGACTCGCGCGCAATCGTGCTTGGCGCGGGTCTTCGCACGCTGCTTCTCCAGGCTGCGCTTGACCGCCTCGTAGCTAAGATTGTCGACGTTGTGATTGAGCTTCTGCTTCTCGGAGACGAAGCGTTCATAAACCTCACGATCAACGTCACGGGATGTCGCGGCACGCTCTGAAGGTGCCTGTCCTGGCGCGACTCCGGTGGCGACCCCAGCCTTCACTCGCCGTCGCATCTCCTTGAGCATCTCCGCCTTCTTCGTGACGTCGTCGACGGTCATCCCACGGATGTCCGGCGCCGGCTTGGCGGCCGCTTCGGGAGGCCTTGGCGGCTCAGGCAACAGCTCGACTTCAGCGATGGCACCTGGTTTTGTGCCTCCCTCTAGGGCGCTCATGAAGTCCATGGCAGCGTTGGCTACCTCGGCTTTGCGCTTGGCTTTCCGGGTTTCTGTTGCGGCGTCTGCCGCGTCGGCGCCTTTGGCGTTACGAACCATGTTAATCGCTAGGTGATCGGCCGGTGCGAGGCCGTTTGCGTCGAGCTTGGCTTTGCGCTTCTCGGCCCTGCCGACTTGCGTGCGGTGCTTGCCCTCTTCCATGTCGCGCATCGAACGCTGCCAGTAGGCCTTCTGGCTGTTGTAGCGCTGGATCAAGGAGTTGGCTCGGAACTTCCCCTGAGCGCGCCTGATCTTCGCACGCTGGAGTTGGTAAACCATGCGAACCACGTCCTTCTGAACTTGGTGTGGCGGGACCTTCTCGATTCCGATGAAGTACTGTTCATAGAGCGCCCGCAGACGTTCCATGCGTTTTTCGAGCTGAACTAGAAGTACTTCCAGCTCCTCTTCATCCATCTCTTGTTGCGCGGCCATTCGTTCCTGCGTTGAGAAGCGGGCACGTGCATTGTAGACGACCGAGGCTGGCTCGCAAGGAACCCAGCGGAATCCTGCATGTTCTCAGCGCGCCTGCGCCGCCGGGAGAGTCAGTTCTGCTGAGAGAGCCAGTCCACGACTGCCCTCCGCGACCTGCTCGCCAGCGATCCTATTGAGCCGCTCATCCACCAACCCGGTCCGCGTTTTACTCGGGCTCGCAGCACTTTCGGTACTAGCGGGACTGGTGGGCACGTTCGTGGGTAGCACGCCCATGGCCCCAGCTCGCGTTTGGGCTGGACTCACAGGAGCAGACCCCGCCGCGACCGCCATCGTGCGCGGCGTGCGCCTACCAATGGTCATCTTGGCAGGACTTGTTGGCGCCCTGCTCTCCGGCTCAGGAGCGGCCGTACAAGGGCTGCTCAGAAACCCCCTCGCCGATCCCTACCTGCTGGGAATAAGCGGAGGCGCAGCGGTCGGCGTTGCCCTCACGGTAGTCACGGGCACGGACACCGCCGCTCTCATGACCATCGCTGCCTTCCTCGGATCGATCGTCGCGGTCGCGCTCATCTACGCAGTCGCAGGCTCGGTTTCCTCCCAGCGATCCGGCGACGCCACGACCACGCTCCTGCTCACGGGCGTCGTCTTCAACGCGATGGCCGGGGCAGCGATCCTCGTGATGCACGCCCTGCTCGCCCCCGAACGATCGCACTCACTCCTGCTCTGGATGATGGGCTCGCTGGACTCTAGCAGCTCGCTCGCCCCGATCATGACCGCCGCCGCGCTGGTCATCGGGGCGGCTGTGTTGATCCCGGCCGGTCACTCCATGAATGCGCTCGGGCTGGGCGAGGAACAGGCGCGCGCCGTCGGCATCGATCCCGATCGACTTCGACGGACGGTGTTCCTGACCACCTCACTGATGGTCGGGACCGCGGTCGCGTTCAGCGGCCTCATCGGATTCGTCGGCCTACTCGTGCCGCACCTCGTCCGTATCCGCTGGGGAGGAGACTACCGGATCCTGATCCCGGCGAGCATGTTGGGCGGAGCGGGGTTCCTGATCCTTGCGGATGTCCTGGCCCGGGCAGCGTT
Source organism: Bradymonadia bacterium (assembly GCA_047629415.1). GTDB lineage: Bacteria > Myxococcota_A > Bradymonadia > REDH01 > REDH01 > CBDUJZ01. Next base: position 18,496 of record JBLHWZ010000001.1, read on the forward strand.
TCACGTGGCCGATAGCGTACTCCCCGTCGGCGCCGTCACGGCCTTGATCGGCGCGCCCACGTTCATCTGGTTGCTCCGCTTCTCGCTGAGGCGCTCATGAGTGTTCAGGTAAAAGTCGCGACGGTCCAGCACGGCGGAAAGCCGGCATTGAACAGGGTCTCGATCACCTTCGAGCCGGGATCGCTCACGGCGATCATCGGGCCAAACGGGGCCGGAAAGTCGACGCTGCTTCGCGCTTGCGCAGGGCTGCTCCCGCTGAGCGATGGGAGCGTGACGCTTGCGGGCCGCTGCCTTGCAGAGATCCGCCCAGCCGACGTCGCGAAGCTGATCTCGATGATGTCCCAGCGCATAGAGTCCCCGCAGCTTTCGGTGCTCGACGTCATCCTGCTCGGACGCTCGGCGTACCTTGGACGATTCGGTCAGGCCGGTAAGACAGACCGAGAGGCGGCTATTGAGGCGGCGGCCGAAGTCGGCGTGGCGGGGCTCGCAGACCGAGAATTCCCCTCACTCTCCGGGGGCGAGCGCCAACGGGTTCTCTTCGCGATGCAGACCCTGCAAGCAGCGCCCGTCGCACTCTTTGACGAGCCCAATAGCGCACAGGACTTCGACGGCACCCGGTTGATGCTCGGTGTGCTTAGGCGCCGAACGGCGAACGGAGACTGCGTCATCGCCGCGGTTCACGACTTGAATCTCGCGCTCCGAGGCTTTGACCGAGTGATTTGCCTCGCAGACGGCGAGGTAGTCGCTGACGGCGAGCCCGAGGCGACCGTGGCATCGACCGAGGTCAATGCTGCGTTCTCAGGAGCTCTTCGGATCGAGCAAGCGGAGAACGGGATCGTGGTCTTGCCACGGATTTGAGACAACGCGAGCGGTGGCTCTGAAGGCGACGGCAGAGCGCAGCCCGAGAAATCTGGGGCGTCGCAGGAGCCCGACAGGGTTCGAGACTCAGCTCAACTTCGTTCCGGTACCGTTGCGCTCGTCACTCCTCATTTTCTACGACGGTTGTACGTGAATACCGGAGCGAGGAGACCGAAGTGAGCAGCGGAGTGGTCGGACTTGGTGCGATAATTTGCGACATGGCAGCACTTGCCCCTACATTGCGTACATCCTCGTACCCAACAGAGACGTTATGGACCGCGAACATATCAAGCACCTCATCGACAGTCTGGAGACGCTCAAGCGTGTGAGCCGCAAGGCGCAGCTGACGCCCGGCGACCCGCACAGCCACACGCCGCCGGTCGGCTGGTGGATCCGCGAGCATCAGGACGAAGACCTGAGCTAGGGTTCGGGCGCCGTTTCAAAGACGCGAGCGACGACCGCATCCGCGTCCTTCAATCGGCTCCATTCCTGGCTCTCCAGCAAGTCGTGTACGGCCTCACGGTCATCCAATTCGGCGAGGCTCCGCAGCCAGACTTCGGCGACCTCGGCGTCCAGATCGGCGCGTCGGAGGTAGCTCACTGCTTCCTTAGCCCGGCCCATTTGCGCGGTGGAGAGGCCAAGGATCCTCCAGACTTCTGCGAGAACTCGCTTGGGCACATGCGGCTCGGTGCGAATCTGGTGACAGTAGCGGGCCGCCTCGTGCCAGTTCCCTGTCGCAAACGCAGATCGTGCCTCGCCGAGCAGCTCCTTCGAGAACTTGCTCTGGCCGCGGATCGGGCCTGACGCGCGGTCGCCCTTCAGCGCTTGGAAGTTCATCCATGCGACGACCGCCCCGAGCACGATCGCAAATCGGGAGAATCCAACCGACAGCGCGTATCCGATGAGGCCGAGCGCCAGGGCGATCCCCACAGAGTGCGTGATGCGCTCGGCTTTCAGCGGCGTCATGAAGCGAAGCAGTCCCAGCCGGAACAGGCGTCCGCCATCAAGCGGCCAGATCGGCAACACGTTGATCAACGTCCAGAATACGTTGACGTAGATCATGAAATCTAAGCCCAGGATGACCACCGGCGAGGAGAGGTAGGCCTCAACCGAGAAGCGCACGAGCGCCCAGCGGACGCCCCAGAACGTCAGTCCCAGCAACATGCCTGCGGCGGGACCCGCGATCAGAATCATCGCGTCTTCAGCGTCCGAGTCGGCACGCTCATGAGCGCAGGAGCCGCCCCAAATCTCGAGACGAACGGAGGGGTTCAGCCGATAGCGTTTGGCGAACATCGCGTGCCCAAACTCGTGCACCAGTAAGCTGATCGTCAGCACCATGAACCACAGAACGCCAACCTCGGGGCCGCTCTGCAGGCCGTTCCAGGCCACGATGATCAGGTACCAAAAGCTGATGGTGATGGGCACGCCTGCGAGCGAGCCGACGGGTAGTCCGTTCATGCCGAGTCGCTTACTACGGCGAACGGTGCGTCGACAACCGCTCGCCGGGCACCTCATCGCTCGTAGCCTCCTGATTTCAGCATTGTTCCACCGAATGCCGACTCCAAACTTGCTCGCTCTGGGTACCAATGCCACAAGAGATTCATGAGAATTTTGCTTACGATCGTGCTCTGTCTCCCCGCGTCGGCGATGGCCCAATCCGGAGAGCCGGAGGCTCCCCCTGAAACCCAACCGGCCGAGGCTGCCGAGGAGGCAGAAGCCGGCGCGGACGACGCAGAAGCCAGCGCGGATGAGACCGAAGAGGAAGGCGGCAGCAACCTCGAGACGGTTCTGGACGAGATTCAGGATGAGCAAGACGCAGAGGCAGCTACAGCAGCCGCAGCAGCCGCAGCAGCAGCCGCAGCGGATGCCGCTCGAGCAGCAGAAGAGGTCGCGCCCATCGTGATCCGTCCGGCCAATCTCCACGAGCCCGTCGCCGTATCCGAGCGACGGCCCCCACAGGACGTCATCGTCATCCATGAAGAAGAGGAGGGATGGGATCCTGAGGTAGAGATCTGGAGTGGTCTCTACGTGCAGGAGGGCATCGATGCCGGCTTCTTCCTCGGACTCTCGTTCGCGGTGGTCGAACAGGGCCCGCAGACGCGCTCCGAGTATGTCATCGCCGATCACTACGCACGGCGGGCCGTCTGGAACCACCTCGACCTGAGCTTCGGCGTCAACCCGGGTAACGGCCTCGACGAGACCACCCTGGTGCTCGGTATTCGCGGCACCCGAACGGAGGTTGAGACCGGCGGTGGAGCGGAGAGCGGGACGTCAGAGATCTTCTTCGGACCCGCGCGATTCGAGCGCTCTCTCGCGATGGAACGTGAAGCGGACATCACCGTTTCGCTCGTTGAGGGCTACGCCGATCGGCGTTTCGCGATCCGTGAGGGTGCCTCGGTTCACGTTCTCGCCGACGTCGGTGCCGCGGGCTTCAACCACATCCAGTACACTCCTCTGAACGGTGTGGACCACTTCTTCAATGGCGTGCGAGCGCTCTCGCTCGACGTGACGATCGCGCCGGAGTTCACGCTCGGTGAGTCGGGCAGTAACTTCCGCTATATCGCCGGCCTCGCTGGAGACATCGCGATCGGCGCCCGAGATGGCGGCCTCCTCACCGTGCATTCTGACCTCAAAGCGGAGAGCGGAGTTGGTGGCGACATCACCGAGTGGGTGTCCTGGAGTGCCTTGATCGGGTATCGCGGAGCGGTGGACAGTCGTCGCGATAACCGCAGCGGCTGGTACTCCAACGTTCTCCTTCGCGGCCGAATCCCTTGAACGCCCGACACGCCGGCAAACGACGATCGAGCGGCGCGATTGCGCTCGTTCTCGTCATCGCATGGATCGTCCTCTTTACAGTGTACGACCGCGCCTCCTACTCGTTGCTCGTGGCGATCGCGTGGTTCGCGGTCATCGCTCTCCGTCCCCCGCCCACCAAACGCCAATGAGCGCGCTTCTTCGCAACGCCATCACGGCGGCTGTCCTCCTCTCGATCACGTTGCTCCCCTCGATGGAGGGCTTCGCTCAAGGCCAGGAACCGGTCCACGGACTCACCGACGAGCCGAGCGAGCCGGTTGAACTATCGGAGTTCAACCCAGACTTCCACGATGCGCCCTACTTTGAAACATGGGACTTCTGGATGTGGTCGGAGGATGGCACCGTCATGCTCCTGCAGTTCCTCTCCTCCAGCTTCGGCTTCGGGATCGAGAAACAGGGCTCCGGCAGACTGATCGTCATCAGCCCCGAAGCAATAAATATCGGCGACGACCCGGACGGCGTGAGCTTCGCTGACCGAGGATGGTCCTGGGACGATGGGTGGAGTTGGGCAGAGGTTCCGCTCGACATCACCTGGCGAGACTCCTTCTTGCGCGGCGACGGCGAGACCTTCGAATTCTACCTCCGAGGCCGCAACCGCACGACCTACATGGAAGCGACGATGACCTTGGTCGACCCGCTCTATCGGCCCGGCGACGGACGACTTGAGTACGGATGGGACCGCCACTTCTTCTACGAGCAAATCGCGATCCCGCGCTTCACGTTCGAAGGTCGATTGAACCGCAAGGACCACCGCGACGACGAAGACAGCTGGGAAGACGTCAGCGGCGTCGGATACGGCGAACACACGCTGACCAACAACTTCCCCTTCGACATCGCCCAGCGCTTCATTGGGTTTCGGGCGCTCCGAGATGACGGTCTGACCATCATCGCTGACGGCCTCACGACCCCGCAGGAATTCGGCGGCCGAGGGATCAACTGGGGTGTCGTGAGCCTTGGAGGGCAGCCGCTCATCGAGTCCGCTGAGGTGACCATCGTTCCGCTCAACGAGACGCCATTCGTGGGCGCCGGAAACGAATACAGCGTGCCCGGCGGGCTGCAGATTCAAATGCAAGACGGCGCCAACTGGGCCCGCGTGAACGTCTACAACGGCGAACTGGTCAGCGCGACGAGCCCCTTCGCCCGCGTCGGCACCTTCCTACGCGCCATGCTCGGCGCAATAATGGCGCCCTTCGACTTCGAGTCGACCGCCGAATACGAAGCGTGGGTGCATGTTGATGGCGAAACCGCGTACGTCTCCGGCCGCGGCTGGATGACGACGAACTTCACCGAATGATCCCGCGCACTGCTCACTTCGTCTGCTTGGGCCAGGACCTCTCCTGGGCCCACGCTCTCTCGATTCACTCGGCGCTCGCACGCGGCGGATTCGATCGTGCCCTGCTTCATCACAGTCAGGACCTCGCTCGCTCGGCGGGATACGCGGCGCTCGATGGGCTCGTAGGTTTTGAGGCGATTCGCCTTGAGGCGCTCGTCGCCGATGAGGCACCCGAAGCGCGCGCACTTCGTCAGGTCCTCACGGAGTTAGACCGGACGAGCGCGCGTGAGGACGTCGTGCGCGCGGCGTTGCTTTGGCAGCACGGCGGCGTGTTCTTGAGCTTAGATACGGTCGCCGTCAGTTCCTTCGACGATGTGTTCGCGAGGAACGAATTCTTCTGCGGGGAGTCCGCAACGACCCGGCCTTCTTCGAATTCGAAACGATCGTTCGTAGCGGCGGCGGTCCGGAAACGGCTCGGCCGGGCACTGGAACGAGCTCCGAGAGCGGCGTCACGAGCGGCGGAATTTTGGCCTAAGGTCGCAAGTCCAGCGGTGATGGGCGCTCCTGCGCAAGACCCCTTCGTCGGACGACTTCTAGCGGCGATGGCACACGCGCACGTCGAGGAACGCAGAAAGCCAGGAGCCCTCGGCTCGGACATCCTGGAGTCCGTGCTGAACAAGTCACGAACCGGAACTGTGCTCTATCCCAGCACCGTCTTCGATCCATGCGGGGGACCGCGAGCCTCGTGGTGGTTCCACGACCCTTCTCCCACCACGCTGAGCGCGCTGAAGAGCAGAGAAACACTGACTCTTCGTTGGCACCAGGAGATCGCTCCGAGGCAGATCGTCGCTATCATCGACGCGGAAGCACTCTCCAAGCTGAAGATCGGACACCTTTTTTCGGCCCTCGCGGCCGACCTAAAGGCCGCGCAGACTCCCTAGAGCAGGTGCTCTCCTTGGTATCGTAGCGAAGATTACATACACTGCCGGGGCGATCGTCCCGCCCCAAGGCCTGCCATGCGTCCATTCCTATTCCTTCTTGCCGCTCTTCCATTTGTTGCCTGCGGCACAGACATCCGCAACCCCAATCCAGTCGATGCAGACGAAGATGGCGTCGTGGACTCGACTCCCGATGACTGCGAGCGGTCGACGATCTTCCCCGATGCGGACCTCGACGGGCTCGGTGCGGACGCTGGAGCGTTGCAAGCCTGTGAACAGTTCGACGGCTGGGTCGCGGTCGGCGGCGACTGCGATGATCTGGACGCGGCGATTGGTGCTGGATTCACCTACTACGCCGACGTGGATGGCGACGGAACAGGAGATCCAGCAACCCCGATGATTGCGTGTGTTGCTCCCGACGGATTCGTCGACAACGCCAACGATACCTACCCCGCCTGTGACGGCGAACTCGACGCTTGTGGTGTTTGCGATGGGCCAGGTGCCTCCACATGGTACGCGGACGTTGATGGAGATGGCGTCGGGGACGAGCGCAGCAGTGTGCTCGCGTGCGAGGCGCCCGACGGATTCGTCGCCGAGTTCGGCGATATACTCGTCGAGTGTGAAACCGACGAATTCGATTGCGCAGGCGTCTGCGGCGGTTCGGCCGAAAACGATGAATGTGGTGTCTGCGAGGGTCCCGGAGCAGCGACTTGGTATGTGGACACCGATGGCGATGGGATTGGCGTCGATGAGGGCGCAGTCTCTCAGTGCGACCGGCCCGAAGGCGCCGTCGACATCAGTGGTGATCCCGAGCCGGAGTGTGCGACCAACGACACGGATACGTGCGGCCTCTGTGCCGGACCCGGCCTGATCATGTTCTTCGCCGACGCGGATGGCGACGGTCTTGGAGACCGCTTCAGCACGGCGGCTGGCTGCGAAGCGCCGATCGGCCACGTCGAAAACAACACCGATCCCGAGCCCCTCTGCGCGACCAACGACTCCGATGAGTGCGGAATCTGCGCAGGCCCTGGCCCCCTGACCGTCTACGCCGACGTAGATGGAGACGGAGTCGGCGATGAGCGCGCGGCCATCGCCGCCTGCGACCTCTCACCCGGGTTCACCCTTGAGTTTGGCGACCCCCAGCCGGAATGTGCGACCGACGACACTGACGAATGCGGAGTCTGCGCGGGTGGCAACGCCACGATGGACTGCGTCGGTGTTTGCGACGGAGCCGCAGTGCTTGATGGCTGCAGTGCTTGCACCGGCGGGACCTCGGGCAACGAGCCATCTACCCTCGACACCGATCGCGACGGCATCCCTGATGCTTGTGACCTCTGCGAGGGCGCAGAGTCTGATCGCTTCGTCATCCAGTGGAACGAGGTTTCCCCGTTCGCGGGTGCAGGCGGCCCCTACACGTTCCAGGTCACACTCTACTCAAACGGTGAATTCCGATACCAGTACTGGGACCTCGGCACCTACGAGGCGAGCGCCACGGTGGGCTACCAGTCTCAGGCGGGTGAGGACTTCACCGAGCTCGGGTTTGGCTCACGCTTCCCGACCGACCACCCAGTGGTGCACTTCCGAGGTCTCGACGATGGTGGGGTCGCGGTCGAATACACGCCGCCAATGTCGTGGCTGAACATCGCGGATTCGGGCACTCGTCACCCGATGCCGGACGACGGCACCGTGATCGTCGAAATCGGCTTCGACTTCGTGTTCTTCGGCCAGACGTACACTGAGGCGATCGTGAATTCGAACGGGTTCATCTCGTTCACCGAGCCGATCCCTGGCTACTCGAACACCAACCTCCCGAATGTCGCTGCCGGCGCCCTGCTCTCTCCGCTCTGGGACGACCTCAACCCCACCCGCGGCGGCGATCTCTACACGATGTTTGTGCCGCGCGGCTGCGCGCTGGACTGCGCTGGCCAAGCCGGCGGCGTCGCGTTCACCGACACCTGCGGCGATTGCACCGGCGGTGACACCGGCATCGCCCCGAACTCCAACACCGATTGTTTCGGTGTCTGTCATGGAGAGGCCGAGCTGGACATCTGCGGGGTCTGCGTCGGCGGAACAACGGGCGTTGACCCGTCGGACCCGCTCGATTGCCCGATGGGCGTCGATCTCATGATCGACCAGGACTACCTCGCATCGACAATGTCGATTGAGTACCTGGAAGTCCCCGAAGGCAGCTGCCTGATCGCCGAAGGCTGCGTCCGTGGCTCCGGTAACCGGAAGCTACTCCGCTTCGGAACTCGAATTGGAAACATCGGCAACATGGACCTCTCGATCGGTGTTCCGCCGTCTCGTGGCGAGAGCACCGATATATGGACCTGGGACAACTGTCACGGCCATCACCACTACGCTGACTACGCTGCCTACGACCTCTTCGACGTAGCCAACGATGAGCTGATCCCGATCGGCTCCAAGACCGGCTTCTGCGTCATGGATATCGGCGTCTATGACACGAGCATCACCACCGAGTGCAACGGCTACAATTGCGGCAATCAGGGCATCTCCGCCGGCTGCCAAGACACCTACGGCCCAAGCCTTCAGTGCCAGTGGATCGACGTCACTGACATCATCGACGGCACCTACGATGTCATCGTCACGACCAACCCTGTCGGGAACATCGAAGAGCTGAACTACGACAACAACTCGAACCAGGTTCGAGTTGAGATTACAGGCGACGACGTCGCCGTAGTCGACGCGGACTAAAGTCGACCTCGCGGTAGTCGACCTCGCGGTAGTCGACGCTCGGTAGTCGACGTCGTGCTAGTCGACGCTGCCGTAGTCCACGTCGTGCTAGTCCACGTCGTGCTAGTCCACGTCGTGCTAGTCCACGTCGTGCTAGTCCACGAAGCGCAAAGACCGGGGGACTGCGGACCGAGCATTCGCCGTAGGCAGGTCCGTTGCGCAGGTGCGATTCAGCTGCACTTCGTTCCGCCTCCGTTGTGCCTGCGCTACTCTCCGCCTTGGGCTCATAATGCCCTCACGGTCTGTCGATTCGGGTTTCGGCGGAGTGCCCGACGCGTCGACCGGAGTCGTCACTCTACGCCGCAACGACCCATCCACGCAGCTCCTAGCCTACGCCCCCAAACCTCGCGCCTACAGCCCTAAAGTCGCGTGCGGAATCCAGCTCTGCGCTTCGTCACGATAAGGCGCGACGAGCTGCCGATTGGTGTCTGGTACCGCCTTACCGTCTGTCTCTTCTGCCTCACCGCCGAGCGACCGGAGGGCGTCGAAACCCTCGAAGTTGCGCCAGTTCGAGAGCGACTCGCGGTCGAACTCGAAGTTGGTGACGAGGTCACCAATGGCACCAAACTCGGGGAGGTCGGGTAGCTCCATCGGGACGAGATTCCTCCCTAGGGCTGCGAAGAACACGCGACGGACCCAGTGGTACTCCTCAGCAGAGAAGGCCTGGGCGTTAAGCGCAGCTACTTGCTCGACCTTGGCGGCTCGCATTGCTTCGCTGAACTCGACGAAGGTGCTGATGAGTTCGTCGCGTGTGAGCTCTCCACGGTCCTGAAGAAGCGCAAGCCGCTCTCGCAGTGTGGCCTGCTCGCTGCGAGCGCTTACGATGGCGCGTTGAACCGAGACGTACCGACTCACCTGAGTTTCGCTAAGCAGCCCATCTTCAGGCGCCGCAAATGCCGTCTGATTATCGAGGCCCTCGTCGAGCGATCGGACCTCCCGAATGTTCTCGACACCTGATCCCCAATCCGAAGCGACCGCTTCGATCGGTTTCCAGACGAGCAGGTAGCCTGCCACGCAGACGACCACCGCAAAGAGAAAGACGAAGATTGAGCAGCCGAAGAAGAGTTTTCTCATCGGTTCGAAAGTGCAGCGTTAAAGGAGTGAATTGCGGCTGATATATCACGCGCACCAAGGATCGCCCGAATTGCTGCCACTCCGTCGGCACCGGCTTCGATGCAGCTACGCGCGTTTTCGACGGTGATTCCCCCGATCGCGACAATAGGGATCGTCGCGAGTGACGGCTGCGCGCGGAGGTCTTGGAGGACATCAGTACCGCGGGGAGCCGACGCGTTCGCCTTCGTAGGGCGAGCGTCGAAGATCGCGCCCACACCTAGGTAGTCGACGCCAGCAGACACCAGGGCATTGGCTGCCTCTACATCGCCAGCTGAGCCCCCGAGAAGGAGGTCGGGAAACGCGTTGCGGACGTCCGACGCCGCGGTGTCGCTCGGTCCAACATGAACTCCATGGGCTCCCGCCTCGATGGCGAGCTCCGGGTCGTCATTCACAATGCAGAGAGCGCCCGCGCGCTCACAGATGTCCGCAATCAAGCGAGCTGTTGCTAGCTTCTCGGCGCGGCTGCGATCGCGTTTGTCACGGTACTGCACAACCTTTACGCCGGCCTGCACCGCGACCCCAACGGCGGCAGCATAGTGCTCAGGCCTTGTGAGGCTGTCCGGCGTGATCGCGTAAAGGCGAATGGCTCTACGCAGAACCTCAGCTTCCGGGCGACTCATACTAGCGTGCTGCTCGCGCCGCTGCTGCCTGTTTGTCTGCGCGATACGAGGAGCGAACGAGCGGCCCCGCCTCAACGTGAGTGAGACCTAGGCGCCGCCCCTCAGCGGCGAACTCAGCAAACTCGTCAGGGTGGACCCAGCGCGTGACGGGGAGGTGGTTCTCACTGGGCCGCATGTACTGACCGAGCGAGAGGATCTCGACTCCTGCGTCAGCGAGGTGCGCCATCGTCTCAAACACTTCCGCGTTCGTCTCACCAACTCCGAGCATCATACCGGTCTTGGTGACCGCACCTAGGGAGCGGGCGTAGCGCAAGACGTCGAGTGAACGCTCGTACCTGGCCTGTGGCCGCACCAGAGCATGCAGAGACTCAACCGTCTCGATGTTGTGGGCGAAGACGTCGGGCTTGGCCTCGATGACAGAAGCGATGCAGTCGTGGTCGCCCTTGAAGTCTCCGGTCAGGACTTCGAGTTCCGTTTGCGGTGCGAGGCGTTTGATCTTGCGGATGGTCTGCGCCCAGATGAACGCGCCACCGTCGGGCAGATCGTCGCGGTCGACGCTCGTGATGACTGCGTAGCGCAAATCAAGTCGAGCCAATGACTCTGCGATTCGTCTGGGCTCGTCGAAGTCGACAGCGCCTGGCCTTCCGGTAATCACATCGCAGAATCCGCACGACCGAGTGCAAATATTGCCGAGGATCATGAAGGTGAGCGACTTGTTCGACCAGCACTCACCAATGTTCGGGCACGACGCGCTCTGACAAACGGTGTGCAGTCCCTCTTTTTCGACCAAGTCCCGGAGTTCAAAGAAGCTCTTGTTCAGCGAGAGCCTGACTTTGAGCCACTCAGGTCGTCGCCCGGCGGGGGAGTCTTCTTTTGTCGGGCGTGCCATGCCCGAACGTCGCTCGGAGCGGAGAGGCTCGGTTCTCGGATAGGTCTGAGGCATGAGGGCACGGGGGTTGAAGGACATGGGTGCCGTAGGTGGCGCCCCGAAGAGCGTCAAGGGCTCGTAGAGGCCACCCTCCGGTTAGAATCACCGGAGTCGACGCGTGCTCGGGACCAACAGCGTTCAAGGGAGGAGGACGATCGAAGTGGCTGCGGTATAACCGGACCGAACGCACCATCGAGACGCACGCCCATGGCCCTCTTCGACAATCTACCCCAGCTATACAAAGACGAGCGCGACGACCGTGAGCTTGTCTCGTTCATTACGCTACGCCGCGCCGTTGGGTTCTTGGGCATCGGATTTCCGATCTTGCTGATCCTCGGTGGTTTCGTGTTTTCGCCCTGCCTCTCTGAGGAGACCGTCGGTGCCTGCACTCGCGTACTGCCCACGCTCAGCGAGTATTACGCCAGCGGTGCTCGAGACATCTTCGTCGGTGTTCTCTGCGTGATCGGCTTCTTCTTCTTCGCCTATCGCGGTCACTCGCCCGAGGATGACATCGCCGGCGACCTAGCCTGCTTCTTCGCGCTTGGCGTCGCGCTTTTCCCGACGACCAGTCAGCATATGGTCATTGAGAAGATTCACGGAGCATCCGCGCTCGGCATGTTCCTGGTTCTCTTCTACTTTTCTGCCTGCCTATTCACCCTCACGAAAGACAGCCCCCGCGAGAAGGCGTGGCAACGAGTCCGCCGTGCGCTCGGCCAGATGGGCCGCAGGACCGCGCTCTTCATCGCGCGGAAGCCACCTACGAACGACCCGACCGATCATCGAAGTCCACGCAAGAGGAAGCGCGACGACGTGTACCTGATCTGCGGCGGCGTCATCTTAGCCTGCGTGCTTCTCTGCTTGCTCTCGTTCGCCATCGGGGTTCGCACATCGCCGAGGTACGGAAGGTACAACCCTGTTTTGATTCTCGAGGCGGTCGCTTTGATCGCCTTTGGGTTCTCCTGGCTCGTGAAGGGAGAGGTCTTCCTGGTCGACAAGGACTAGGAATCCTCGAGCGACGCAGGTGCGAGCGGCCCCCACACATCTTGCGCGGTTTGATAGACAGCACCGCCAGGGATAGAGTGGAGTCACTCAAACTGAAGAGTCTCCCGTGCGCTACGTTTCCGCTCTATTCGTCTTCACACTCGTCGCTAGTCCTGCGAGCGCGTCGGTCCTGCTTGAGGTACAAGCAGACCCGGAGCTTCGGGCGACAACCTATATTCCGCTGGTGATCGATCAGCTGGAGTCTCGAGGGGAGTTCGTGCTGGAGCCGGACGATGAGACCGCGGCGTGGAACTCGGCGATCATGTTGGCACCGGAGACTCAGGTAGACGCTGAGTTCATAGCGTTTCACGATGCCATCCCGGCAGGACGCGACCAGTTCTTCGAGAACGAGTTTGAAGCGGCCATCGAGTTGCTGGCACCTGGCCTTGTACTCGTCACGGATGCGCCCGAACTGCTCGCGTTCCACCCGGATCTGGCGCCCGGATTCTTCGACGGGATGCTCACTCTAGTTCGGTCATACGACGCGTTGGGGATGTCCGAGACTTCGAACGACGCAGTCGCTCGCGTCACTCAGTTGATGTGGGCCGCCGAGCCCGACGAAGATGTCTATCCCCCTGGGTTTGTCCAAGCCTATCGCCGCCAGCAGGGCCTAATGCCGACGCGTTCTCTCGATGTCTCCTGGCGCGGGGAGGGTTGCAGACTCCGCGTGAACGGGTTCGTCGTCTCACAGACCTCAGGCACTGATATTCGCTTGCCGGAAGGCGACCACTTTCTGACGCTCGAATGCGCTGACCGGCGCTCGCAGGTTGTCAGATTGCAGTCGGATCGAGCCGAAGCACGCTTCGATCTCGATTTTGACTCGGCGGTCTCGTTCGATCGAGGACGCGCCGTGGTGCGACCGCAGAATTCGAGCCCATACACGCTTCGCCGAATCGGCCAACAAGCAGCGCACCTACTTCGCGAAGACGCCGCCTACATGGTCTGGCTGGTCGAGCCGTCCACCGCGGACGCCACCGGCTGGCTTGAGCTAAGCCGAGTCGACTCCGCCGGCGAGTTCCGAGCTGTGCGAATCGTCATTGGAGACATCAACACCGAGGCACGCCTCTACTCGGCCGTGGAGTACTTAGTGACCGGCCAGACCTCTGGCGGGGTCGCTGTCTGGCACCCCGTAAATGGGTGGACCGAACCCATCGGCATCCGCGTAATGGAGCAATCGCGCTCGGCGGCTCCGTGGGTCTTCGGTGGACTGGCGGTCGCCGCCGCTGCGACCGGCATCATTTTTGAGCTCCGCACCTCAGAGTCAGTTGGCGATATCGAAGATTGCGTCGATCAGGTTCCCGAGGGCTGTGCTGCCGAGTCATTGCCCCAACTGCGCAGTGATGCGCGCATGAGCCGGTCCATCGCGAACACTCTCTGGATTACGACGGGGACGATGGCTACAGCTGCTTTGATCTCCGCGATCGTCGCGAAGCCACCACGCGATCAAAACGCTGCCGCGCCGCGGCTCATGCTCCACCCGCTGCGCGCAGGCGCCGGCGCTACCTTGACCTGGACCCGATGAAGATTGCACCCGCACTTGCTGCCGCCCTCGCCCTCTCTTGGGCAGCGATTGGCTGTTCCCCGGACCGCGATGAGGATGACGCCGCCTTCGCCATCCCTGGCATAGGCGGCGACAATGGTGACGGACAAGGCGACGATACGTGCGATCTCCCGTGCCTCTTTGGTTCCGTGTGTATCGAGGGCGAGTGCGTACTGCCCTGCGATCCCACCTGCGACGACGGCGATACCTGTGTGCTCGGCTTCTGCATCGAGGGAGAGTTTGAAGACGGCCCCGATTTCGATGAGCCGTGTGCACCGGCGTGCGCACTAGACGAGGTCTGCTTTGGCGGGGAGTGTGAGCCCGCAGAGTGTGATCCTGGATGCGCACCAAATCAGATTTGCACCCGCACCGGTGCCTGTCAGGACCGCGACGCGTGCGCTGATGATCGCGAGTGCACCGACGGGGCCTGCATCGGCGGGTCCTGTGTGCCTGCGATCGATCCCGCGACGTGGGAGCCGATCGGCCCTACTTCCTACGTGTACTACGTGGAGCTTCCGCCAGCGGTGGGCCCGGACGCTTGCTGCTTTGACATCAACGGCGACGGCGAAATCGACAACGCGATCGCTACGCTCTCGACCGTACTCGCGGTCGTCGGAATCACCGACATCGAAGGCGACTGGTTCGGGGCGATCGAAGACGACAAAATCGGCTACGCCTTTGCCTTCGACGGACTCGACGGCGAGGTCAGCGACATCGACCTTGGGGTGATTCGGGTCCACAACGACCGCAACCGCGACGACTGGCCCGACCAAGAGTGGGAAGAGCGTGCGGACGGCGAAGGCGTCTTCGAGATCGACCGCGCCGGCATCACCCGCTTTGGTCCGGAGACGCGCTTCCCTCGGGCCTCCGTTCGCTTCGGAGAGCTCTCAGCCGGCGTCAGCGAGTTCGTGATGGCGTTCCCAGCTGACGCGCTACTCGCGACGTCACGAGAGCCCGTCTACTACCGCATCCAGGACGCCCGCATCGACGGCGACTTGCGGATCGATGGAGACGAAATCTGGGCCGGCGACTTCGAAGACGAAGCGGGCGTCGCCATCGGCGGCGCGATCTCGGCTGAGGACTGGGTCGACACCCTCAACTTGGCCGCGCTGGGCTGCGACTGTCTCGGATTCGGCGCGGGAGAGAGACTCTTCTCACTGGAGCGTGACGAAGGCGACCTCATCATCTTCTGCGACGAGGACGTCGACTTGGATGATTGCGAACAGGAGGAGAACAGCTGCGCCAACCTGCCCCTCGTGTGCCAAGCGCTGCCAACGCTCAGCCGCTTTGGCCCGTGGGACGTCGATTTGGACGGTGACGGCTTGGGAGATGCCGCCAGTATTGGCCTTCGGATGTGGTTAGCCCCGGCTGAGATCGTGGAGTAGGCCCAGCTTACTCGGCCCCAACTTCGACCGCGCGCATCGAGAACCTGCGATGAAGGAACGTGACCGGAAACTCGCCCAACGCGCACGCATCCGAGACGAGTTCGGGCCGCTCTACGATGAAGTCTCTCAAATCCTCTTCGATGTGGATTCGGTCGGGATCAACTTCGAACACAACACAGTCTAGTACGAGCCCGAGGTCGACACCCTCCTCCCTCGTCTCGGCCTCTGTCGCTCGGCCGACGAGGTTCGAGTTGGCATTCGTGAGGAGTTCGTCCGCTGGTTTTGCCCCGCCGATATCGGGTCCCAGAGTTCTTACGATGAAGCCGCCAAAAGCGTTTGGCGGGCTTGGGCCAAGCAGCGGACTCGCGAACACGACCGTTGAGACGCTCAGCCGGTCTGACGTGACCTAAAGAAGAACGGGCCCAAGAACACGAGCATCGTCCAGGGTTTTGAAAGTGAGCGCTCTGCGATCGCGCACCCCCCGCCTTCAGCGGAGTCCGCCGAGTCTGCGGAGTCTGCGGAGTCCGCCGAGTCTCCGGAGTCCCAAGCATCAGGTCCGCCCGCATCCGTGACATCTCCGGCGTCCGCCTCAAACGCATCCCCGGTGTCTCTGCCGGTTCCGCAGACTTCGGGGCTGCGGGTACCCGGTCCTGCCGGATACAGCGGCGTGACCGAGAAGCAGCCATTATCGACGGACTTTTGCCCAAACATCTGCGGGCGGCCGCACTCGGCCGGAAGGAGAACCGTCGCGTCCCCCCGGTGACTTCGGTTCGACACATAGTGCACCCACCACCCCACCGGCTCCCCGACCGCGATGGGTTCGAGCACAGTGAACTGGCCGCCAGTGTCATAACAATCCCACGTCTGCATCTCGTCCCAGCAACCGCTGGACCACTCTTGCGGGTAGGACTCGAGCGCTGGCGCAAGATCGACACCGCCGAGTTGACCGACTTCGTCGACGATAGTGATGGAACCCGAGAACTCGAAGAACTCGCCAGCTCTCTGGCCAAACAGTCGAACGTCCACTGTGTGCGTTCCTAGTGGGACTCCCTGGAGCGAGATGGATTGCCACAGGGCCTCCGGCGCCTGAGCCTCTACTCCATCGATGAGGACGTCTCTGTCCCAGCCGAAGGACGGCACGAGCCAGAGCACGCCGTCGACCGGCACGGTCCCACCGTCGAGACTCGGATGCGACCAAACGACCTGCGGCTCCGCTGGTGCGCACATCGCGAAAGCCCTCTCGACCGGAAGAACGAGCGCCAATAACGAGAGCACGAGCCCCAATCCAGTTGCATCTTTCATGGGCCAGAGGCTAGCGGCGCCGAGAAAGAGCGGCAACTTGGGATCCACATCGCCCGAGAGAATCCGTATTCTCGGAGAATACTCAGGCGGCGTGTCGAGATTGGATTGCCCGATGTTTGCGACGGACATTTCGTTCGTGTCCAGGAGTGAGTCGGCAGCTCGAGCGGGTCCCTGGAAGGACGAGTGACGAAGACACGGGCGGAGTGAACAAGCAAACTGGGCAAGCCGATGAAGGACGCCGCCTCACCCCACCGTCGGCAGCGGCCTCGAGGCCTTGACCCGGCCTCGCCGAGGGACCTGAGCGACCTGGCCCCTACCACCTACGCAACGGGCCGCGCTCCAAGGTAGTCCGCGCGTTGTTCACAATCTCTCCGCCCGTCCCTTTCCTGCGGGCGATGGACCATTGCAACCGCGTCGCCTATCCAGCTGGCATGGGAACATTCGATCACGTTCATATCTACTC
This sequence comes from Bradymonadia bacterium, assembly GCA_047629415.1. Lineage (GTDB taxonomy): Bacteria > Myxococcota_A > Bradymonadia > REDH01 > REDH01 > CBDUJZ01. The sequence continues at coordinate 35,525 of JBLHWZ010000001.1, forward strand.
CGCCGACGTCGCCAACACGATCGAGTTCTATCGAGGCGTGCTCGGTGCCCAGCCGATCGGAGACCTCGGAAACTCTGCAGGGGGGAAAAACCACCTCTATATTCTGGGTGGGCAGTACCTCGCGATCAGTGAGTTCCCCGCGGGCATGGAGGCAAAGCCGCCAGCCGCTGCGCTCGATGGAGCCCTCGATGTGGGCTTCGGTATGAGCCACTTTGGGTTCAACGTGGTCAATCTTGAGACGACGCTAGCCCGCGCCATCGACGCGGGATGCGAGGCACACAGCGCACCAAAAACCAGCGGGCCTCTCAAGTACGCTTACGTCACCGGTCCCGACGGCGTGGTCATCGAGTTCACCGAGTACGTCCTGCCGATGCACCTACGGCCGGCCGGCGCGGCTCTGCAAGTGTTCAACGCTGCGGTCCACGTCATGAAACGCGTCATCGGACGGGCGCTGATCGCTGCGGCATGACGGACGATTCGGCCTCAAAGGCTCGAAGCGCGCATTCTGCGCTAGCCCAGAGCCAGCGACGGCGGCTCCCCGTCGCGCGCGACACGACTCAGGAACTTCGCTCTACGCTACCGTCGGCTCGCGTGCGCGAGTTCGTGCGGTTTACTGAGGGCAAGCTCGCCGAGGACCTCGCTTGAGCGCATTGTAGGATGGCATCACATCGCAAGGCCGTGCGAGAGATGCCTTACCGGAGCCCCAACCTTCATCCACGGCCGCTACGCCAGCATCAACGCGGGCGTTTCCATGTAGCGAGCGAAGCGAATCAGGAACTTCGCTCCGACAGCGCCGTCCACAGCTCGGTGATCGCAGGTCAGCGTGACGCTCATGCGCAGGCCGACGGTGAGCTCGTCATTCGGTCCGACGACCGGAATCTTCTTCGTCGCGCCGACCGCGAGGATGCCTGCTGCGGGCGGATTCAGGACCGCGGTGAAGTGGTCGATTCCAAACATGCCGAGGTTCGAGATCGAGAAGGTCGAGCCCATGAACTCGTTGGGCTGGAGCTTCTTGTCCCGCGCACGGCGAGCGAGGTCTTTCGCTTCTACCGCGATGTGCGTGAGCGACTTGGCCTCTGCTTGGCGCACGATCGGCGTGATCAGGCCGCCTTCGAGGGCGACAGCCATTCCGATGTCGGCCGTTCCGTAGAGGCGAATCGAGTCGCCCTCATAGGCGCTGTTCATCTCTGGAACGTCGATGAGCGCTTTCGCGCACGCCTTGATGATGAAGTCGTTCACCGAGACTTTCACGCCGGTCTCGTCTTCGGCGAGGGCAGCGTTGATCTCTTTGCGGGTCGCCATGACACGGTCCATGGCGATCTCGCGGGTCAGCATGAAGGCCGGAGCCTGCCATGCCTGTCCGAGGTTTCGGGCGATGGCCTTCCGCATTTGCGAGAGGGGCACGACTGTCGATTCCTTCGGCGAGCCGAGAGTCGGCAGCGAGAACCTCGGCGCGCTGGCCGCCGCTGGAGCTACCGGCTGAGCAGCCGGAACGAAGCTCTCGACGTCTCGCTTTACAACGCGGCCTTGAGGGCCTGAGCCGGCGATATCCCCTACATCGATGCCCTTCTCTTGGGCGAGCTTTCGCGCCAGTGGCGAGGCGAGGACACGTCCATCTCCTCGGCCGACCGGAGCCGGTTTCGCTGGTGCAGCGGATGCCGCCGGGGCGGTTGGCGTAGGAGGTGCGGACGCGGGTGCAGAAGCTTCGGGCGCGGGTGACGACGTGGGCGCAGGTGCGGAGGCGGCAGCTGGCGCTGCGGCCTTGGCCTCGAGCTCTGCGAGCAGTTCGCTGATGTCCTCTCCCTCCTCACCGACGATGCCCATTGCGACGCCGATCGGCACTCCCGAGCCAGCGGGGATCAGGATCTTGAGCAGGACTCCGTCGAAGAACGACTCCATCTCCATGGTGGCCTTATCGGTCTCCACCTCGGCGATCGGCTCGCCCGTTTCGACTGCGTCGCCCTCATTCTTGAGCCACGCCACCAGCATGCCCTCTTCCATGGTGGGGCTGAGCTGAATCATCTCGATGACTTCTGCCATAATCTTCGGTCTGCGTGGGTCAGCTGTAGGTGACGCGTCGAATCGCTTCTTTAATGCGTTCGGGCGTGGGCAATACGATTTTCTCGAGCGGAGGCGAGTACGGCATCGGCACGTCCAAGTTGTGCACGCGGAGGACGGGCGCGTCGAGATAGTCGAAGCATTCGCGCTGGATTCGGTCGGCGATTTCCGCGCCAACGCCGTTGTACTTCCAGCCCTCTTCCACGATCACGACCCGGTTGGTCTTCTTTACCGACTCGAAGATAAGTTCGTCGTCGAGCGGGCGCAGCGTGCGTGGATCGATCAGCTCGATGTCGACGCCCAATTCCTCGACTAGCCCATCAACCGAGTCCATGAGCTGGCGCATCTGGCGCGACCAAGCGATGACGGTGATGTCCTTACCGGCGCGCTTCACCTCGCCCTTGCCCATTGGGATGAGGTATTCGCCTTCGGGCACCTCCCCCTTCGACGAGTAGAGCGCTTCGTGCTCCACAAAGACGACCGGGTCGTTGTCGCGAATGGCGGTCTTCAACATGCCCTTCGCGTCATAGGGCGTCGCGGGCATCATGACCTTGAGGCCAGGAATATGCGTGTACTGTGATTCCAGCGACTGGGAGTGCTGAGCGGCCAGTGCACCGCCAGCTCCGCCAGCCCCGCGCAGCACCATCGGCACATTGAGCGCGCCGGCCGTCATCGCGTGAGCCTTCGCTGCGGTGTTGATCATGCCGTCCAACGCGAGGATCGCGAAGTTGAACGTCATGACCTCGATGATCGGTCGGCAGCCAGCCATTGCGGCACCGATTCCAAGGTTGACGAACCCGAGCTCGGCGATGGGCGCGTCGATCACGCGCTCCTCTCCGAATCGGTCGAGCATACCAGCGGAGACTTTGTAGGCCCCGTTGTACTCCGCCACCTCTTCTCCCATCAGGAAGATGTCCGGATCAAGATCCATCTCCTCGATCATCGCCTGGTTCAGGGCATCTCTAAAGAGCGTCACAGCCATCGCTAGCTCACCGGTGTGGAGTAGACGTATTTGTAGATGAGTTCCTCATCCGGCCAAGGCGCAGCCTCAGCCTTCTTCAGGACTTCCTTCATTTCGGCCTTGATGCCCTTGTCCATCTCCTTCAACTCGTCCTCAGTGGCGTATCCCTTCTCATGAAGGAAGGTCGCGAGCTTCGGGATCGGGTCCTGCGCCTTCTCTTCCGCGAGGTCGTCTTTCGTCCGGTACTTTCCGGGGTCCGACATCGAGTGGCCGCGGAAGCGTGAGCAGCGGACTTCTAGGAAGAAGGGCCTGCTCGTCTCGCGCACGGTCTCGACGGCGCTCCGCATCGCGTCATGCGTGGCGAGAACGTCCATGCCGTCAACCACGGCATTGTCGAAGTTGTACGTATTCGACATCTCGTTGGCCGGCAGAATCGAGGAAACTCGCTCAAGCGCCGTTCCCATGCCGAACTTATTGTTCTCAAGGACGAAGACGATCGGGATGTCCCAAACAGACGCCATATTGAACGCTTCGTGGATGGCTCCCTGCTGGAGGGCTCCATCGCCGAAGAACGCCATCGTGACGCCGCCGGTCTTTCGGTACTTCTGGCCGAAAGCGATGCCGGTCGCGAGTGGGACCTGCTGTCCGACAAGCCCCCACCCGCCCCAGAACCCCTTCTCGATGTCGAAGAGGTGCATCGATCCGCCAACGCCGTGAACGTTGCCTGAAGCCCGACCAAAGAGCTCGTCCATCGCAGACTGCGCGGGAATTCCCATAGCCAGCGCTTGCGCGTGGATACGGTACGCCGAGATCATGATGTCGTTCTTCGACCGATCGAGGGCGCGCGCCGCTGCGGTGCTGAGCGCTTCTTGGCCGATGTAGAGGTGGCAGAACCCGTAGATCTTACCCATGCCATAGGCGCGGGCAGCGTGTTCTTCGAACCGCCGCTGAACGAGCATGTCGCGATACATCGCGACGAGTTCGTCTTTCGGCAGCTCAGCTGCGGGAGTGAACGCGGGGGTAGTCATCGCGCAAGGGATGGGAGGGAGAGAAGCCGCCGCAGAGTGGTCATCGGGGCCCGGAAGATCAAGCCCAGCGCGCTCCGCGCCGCGTTAGAAGCCCCGGCGACCGACCGCGCCGCACTCGCAGGCCACCTCAACAGTTGATCGAAGAGGCCAATGACACGCGCCCAGATCTGCTAGGCCTGCTCTCGCTCGATCCTCAGCCCCACCCACTCCGGGTCGCCAGGCACACCGGTCGCGTACTTGCGAATCGCCAGCCGAACCCGCTCGACTGAGAGCTCTTTCAGAACGCGGGCGCAGATCTCCTCGGCAAGCGTCTCAATCAAATGAACGCTGGGACCATCAACCACATCGACAATGATCTGAGCGATGTCTCGGTAGTCGACCGTTCGGCCAAGCGCGTCCGTGGTCCCGGCAGACTGGGCCGGGACATCGACCTCTGCATCGAAGGCGAACCGGCGCCCCTCGGCCCGCTCCTCTTCGTACACGCCGTGGCGTCCGCGAATCTCAAGATTGTGCACTGCGATTGTGTCGTAGGTCATGGAGCGCCGCGTAGCACACGGCGCCGTCGGAGGGCCAGACGGTTTGTCTGGCACGGACCACATGCTTTGGCAGCGACGGGCAATCCGGTCACTTGGGTTGTCGCAGAGAGAGTTGCGGCGCGTTCCGAAACCCATCGGCCGCCCTGGCATCGCAACGGAGCGCCCAACCATACACCGTCTCCCAATGAACTACCGAAAAGCCAGTTCTCTGCTGGGCATCTGCACCCTCTCATTCCACCTAATCGCCTGTTCTGAGACAACCACGGAGTCGCTCGAAGAGTCGCTCGAAGAGCCCGACACGGGCGCCGACATCGCGACTGGCGTAACGGATGCGGTGACCGTCGGGGTCGACACGGCGCCCGCTCCAGACCTCGGTAACGTGGCTGGCTCGTCGGATGCTTCCGACTCTGGCTCCGCCGACACGAGCGTCTGCTCGCAAGCACTGCCCCGAGTCGAAGAACCCTGGGCCCTGCCACGGGCGATATGATTCTGCGCGATACGCTGACCGATTCCTTGTGGAACGCGCGCGGCGAATCGTTCGCCGCGCCGTGCGAGGGAGTCACCCTGACGAAGCTCCCGTCTCACAATGCGTTCTGGTTTTCTTGGAGCATCAGCCGAGAAGGACACCCAGTCTGGAATCGCGACGAAGCAAACTCCGCCGGCGCCATTCAAGCTGACGCAGCGGGCGACTGTTTGGTTCCATGCAACGAAATCCGCTCCGGCGGTCCGCCACCTGATGGTATCCCCGCGCTCGACGTCGACGGCCGATGGAATCGCCCGACGGCGGCTGTGATGGTCGCGCCGGAAGACCCATCCGCTGAGTATGTCCGCGATGACGACCTGGTCCTTGGCCTAGCGATCGACGGCGAAGCGCAGGCGTTCCCACACAGCATCCTGTGGTGGCATGAAATCCAGGTGGCACGAGTCGGCGGCCGTGAGGTCAACGTGACGTTCTGCCCACTGACCGGATCTGGGATGATCATCGACGGCGTGCAAGGTGGTGAGCCTTGGTATGCGTACGTCAGCGGGCGCCTCTTCAGCTCGAACCTGACCATGTTCGAGCGAGATATCGAAGACCCGATATTCTGGAATCAGATGTTGTTGCAAGGCGTGTCGGGCCCCCGCGCCGGCGAGCAGCTCGAGATTCTCCCGGTCACCGAGACGACCTGGGCACGCTGGCTCGAGATGTACCCGCAGACCACGGTCACGAGCGACGAGACGGGCTACAGCCGCAACTACCAGAGCTATCCCTACGGCGACTACCGCTCGGACGATGCGGATACGTTCGCCGGCACTAATCCCCAGCCAGTAGATACCTACGAGAACAAGGACATGGTGCTGAGCGTTCAGGGCTCAAACATCAGCAAAGCCTATGCCTTCGACGAGATGGAGACCTTTGGCCAGCGTGTGGCTGTCAATGATGATTTTGATGGTACCCCCCATGGTGATCTTCTAGGACGCTGAACACTCCGCCGCCGTCCCGTTCAGCCGCGAAGTCGGTAGCGAGACTCTCGAGTTCGAGGGTGCGAGCGCACCGTGACGGTCGCACAATGACAATTCGTCGAGCACTTCAAGTCCTCGTGAGTGCCCTTGCGGCATTCGCGTTTGCCCCCGGCTCAGCCCGCGCCATCTCAGGCTTCGCTCCCGAAGCGCAGTCGGCTTGGGTCGAGTTCGGGTGGTCCAGTTGGTCCGCAGACTCCCAATACGCGGGCCCCTTTAGTCCCGGTGAACTCAGCTACGACGGTGGCGCTTCACTCGGAGATCGGGTGCCTATCTCAATCGACGAGGATGGGGGGATATTCGCAAGTACGTCGTTATATCTATCTATACGAGTGACGCAAGTCGAGCGGTTCAGCGACGGCGCGTACTTCCCCATTCAGCAGACATCAGTCTTGGAGTTGCCCTCGACCCGCACCACAACGGCGGGTACCCGGGACGTCTTCGCTTGGATGGCATACGAGATCTCGGAGACCGAGCGCGTCGGCGTTTCTTTGCTTGGGCATGTGAAGATTCCTACCACCCAAACCTCCTTCGAAAGCCTGACGGTGCCGCTGTCTGAGGGACAGGCGGACGTGGCGGTCGAACAACAAACGACGTTTGCGCCGACTCCGCAGCTGCACATCTCTGGACGCTTGCTGTAGCGCTACCGATTCCAGGTACAAGAGGAGGTTGGCGGTTCGACCGCGACGATCAAGCCGGGTAACGAGACGGAGATCGGTATCGAGTTTACTGGGGCCCCACAACGGGATCTCTGGCTGCGTACGACATACAACGGACTCTTCGCCCAAACGTCAGAAGACCGCACGGTATCGGAGTTCATCGGGCCGAAGGAGCGCCGGCAGCTGCACACGGCTGAGTTTGGCGCCTATGTGAACTTCGGGCGCTGGATCCACGAGAAGGCAGACGGCATCGCCCTCGACGCTTGGTATCGGCATCCTCTCGGCGGCGTAGACTACCTCCGCGGGGGTTCGGTAGGCCTCGGATTGGCCTATGGGTTCAACTGGGGCGACTGAGTGCTTCTACGAGCCTCCAATGGCGGCTGGCGCGTTGTCCGCCGCAGCCAATGTGGTAGAGTACGCCGATGTCTCACCCTGAACACAACTCGACCCCCGACCGCGTCAAACTTCCGTTCACCTTCGACCCCGAGCGGTTGCTGGCGGAAGTTCAGGCCATGTCTCTCAGAGACTTCGTTCATTACGATGTCGTGCCGTTGCGATCGCCGGCCCACTTCGTTGATCCGACCGTCCCGGCGCCTCCTCCAGCCGCGGACTTCGCTGACGGAAGCTGGACTCAGTGGAAAGACGCGCCCGGCCTCGAACGATCGCCGCACCTGCAGGAGGTCCTCGCCGCGTTCAACGCGAACACAGCGGTGAACCTGGTCCGGGTGCTTCGACTAGAAGCAGGTGGAGTGATCGCCGAACACACCGATCCAACACTTGGTCTGCACATTGAGCGTTCGATGGTGCGACTCACCGTTCCGATCGTTCGTGGGCCAGCCTGCACTTTCTGGCTCAACGACATCCCGGTACCGATGCTGCCAGGCGAATGCTGGTACCTGCGCCTTACCGATCCTCACAAAGTGCACAACAACGGGACGGCGGAGAGAATGAGCCTGACGATCGATGTGGTCCCGAACCCTTGGCTACAAGAGCTCATCCAGTCCGCAGCGCTCTAGAAGACCGCAGGCGCCAGGCGGCTGTGTTGACTGCGTGCTGGCGTTGCCTCGTGCTCCTCTCGTGTTAGAAGACGCTCATGACCTTGCTCGACCAACTCCGCCCGCCCGAAACGAAGGCCCGCGCATCCGTCGCCCGCCTCTCGAAGGCTTGGTACGTCGCCTGCTTCTCCCACGAACTCCGCGCCAAGCCAGTGGCGCGTACGATTCTCGGGATACCACTCGCCGTTTATCGGAAGTCAGATGGTTCACCCGCCGCCGTGCTGGATCGATGCGCGCACCGCAACGCTCCGCTGAGTGAAGGCCAGGTAAAGGGGGATTGCGTCGAGTGCCCTTATCATGGGTGGCAGTTCAACTCGGACGGCGACTGCACCACAGTTCCCGGCTTGATGTCAGAAGAGGCATCGCGCGGCAGGCGGGTGAGCGCGTATCCAGCTCTCGAGCGCGACGGTTTTGTTTGGATTTGGACCGACGCGGACGAGCCGCCCGATCGCGAGCCGTTTGCGTTCCCGCTCGCAGATGCAGACGGCTACACGACCGTCCGCCGTATGGTGGAGGCCGAGGGCACCATGCACTCAGTCATCGAAAACGCGCTGGACGTTCCACACACCGCATTCCTCCACAAAGGCCTCTTTCGAGGTGTTTCCGAACCCAACGAGATTGAGGTGGTCATCCGCCGAGAGACCGACAGGGTCGAGGCGGAGTACATCGGAGAGCCGCGGCCAGAGGGAGTCATCGGCAGGTTCCTTTCACCATCCGGCGGGCTCGTCGTTCATTTCGACCGGTTCATTCTCCCGTCGATTCTGCAGGTTGAGTATTCGATTGGTGACGAGAATCATGTGCTCGTGACTGGCGCTTGTACACCGGTCAATGACTTCCACACGCGGATGTATGCGGATGTGAAGGTCCGGTCTCGCGTTCCCGGGTGGCTCGTTAAGCTGGCGACGCCACTCGGCGTGAAGGTGTTCCAGCAGGACGCCGAAATGCTCGCGCTACAGACGGAGAACATTCGGAGATTCGGCGGGGAGCAGTTCGAGTCCACCGAGATAGACGTGCTTGGCGGACATATTTGGAAGCTGCTGAGGCAGGCCGAGCGCGGAGTAGAGGCGGAGCACGCCGAGTACGCTGAGAAGCGGTTCAAACTGCGCGCCTGACCGCGCACACCTTGAAGAATCCTATGCCCTACTCTGCCACGGCTAGCGTCTACGAACTCAACGGAGACGTTGCGACTCCACAGGAGCCAGCGCGAAGCGGTTGGGATCCGCGTCTCGTTAACGGGAGTTCCACCTCTGCGCTGCTGGCCGCCGTGCTCGAGCGCGACCTTGCGCGCGAGGGTCACGCCCCCGCTCGGTTCATCGTCGATATGTTGCGGCCTATTCCGTTCGCCGATGCACGAGTAGAATCAGTCGTCACCCGGATGGGAGGGCGCCTTGCGCTCGGTGATGTGTCGATGTTTGTCGGAGACAAACTCGTCGCGCGGGCTTCGGGCATGTACTTGGCGCAGAACGAAGGCGACGAGTTCGCGACCCCGAACGCAACGCCTACCTCAGCCGATCAGCTGCGAAACGGGGTGCTGCTCCCGGACTTTGGGAGCGCCAGGGAACAGCCGCCGTTCCAGCATTTCTGCGACATTCGATGGGCGACCGAGTTCGAGGCGACCGCTCCTGTCGTATGGTTTCGGCCACCGCCGGCCTTGATCGGTGGCCTACCGCCGTCCGACACGGTTCGTGCCGTCGCAGTGGCTGACTTGCTCGCTGGTCTCACCGTCACACACCAGATACGCAGCGGTTTTCCTCACGCGGCAGCGATCAACGCTGATCAACACATCGTCTTCGCCGGAGCGCCCGTAGGTGAGTGGTTCGCGCTGCGTATGGAGAGGGTCGCAGCTTCGCAAGGAGCGGGTTTTGCGTCAGCGGACGTCCTCGATTCTAGGGGACTGCGTGGCCGAGTGACACACACACGGGTCGGAAATCGGCCGCAGGCGAGGTCGCCAAGGTAAAACGGACTCCGCGACCAAGACAGTGTGCCCTGTTCCAGATAGACTGGGCCAATGAACATGCATCTCAACCCGTATCTCGCTGGTCCCTACGCCCCCATCGATGCAGAGCGCGGGCCCGTTACGCTCAACGCGATCGAAGGTGAGATCCCCCGCGATCTTAACGGGATCTACGTGCGCAACGGTCCGAACCCCAAACATGAGGCGGAGGGTCAATACCACTGGTTCGACGGTGACGGCATGCTGCATTCGGTGCTCTTTGAGGACGGCACTGCGACCTATCGTAACCGCTGGATTCAGACCTCCCACATGGCTCGCGAGACCGAGGCTGGACGAGCGCTCTGGCGCGGTTTGCTCGAGTCCGCTGCAAGGAACCCGAGGGACTCACCTTACAAGCTCACCGCGAATACGGACGTACTGAGTTGGAACGGGAAGCTCTACTGCCTCTGGTACATCTCGGGTACGCCCTACGCAGTCGACCTCGAGACATTAGAGACGTTTGGCGAAGAGACCTTTGCGCATGAAGGACTCCGCACGACGGCACACGCCAAGGTCTGCAGCGAAACCGGGGAGCTCATCTTCTTCGACTACGGCTTCCGCGCCCCTTTTATGCGCTGCGGCGTCGTGGGAACTGACGGAGTGGTTAGCAACCTCGCCTCGATCGATCTCGGCGGGCCCCGCCTTCCGCACGATCTCGCGATAACGCGAAACCACACAATCCTCATGGATCTACCGGTTCTCCCAGACCCTGAGGCCCTAAAGCGGGGGCGTTGGCGAACCAGCTTCGCCTCCGAAGTGCCTGCCCGGTTCGGCGTGATGCCTCGGCACGGCCGGGGAAGCGATATTCGCTGGTTCGAGGCAGCTCCCTGCTACGTCTACCATGTCATCAACGCGTGGGAGGATGGCAACACGATCGTCATGACTGGTTGCCGCTGCCCGGACCCGATCCAAGCGCCACGCGAGCGCGATGGAAAGCTCGGTCAGATGATGGCGAACCTACGAGTCACGGCGAGTTTGCATCGTTGGACCTTCGACCTGGACACCGGCGAGTGCCGCGAAGAGCAGCTCGACGACCGCAATGCAGAGTTTCCGAGCGTCGATCTCCGAACCGTCGGCCAAGCGAACAGGCACGGTTTCACAATGGCGCTCGACATCGACTCGACCCTGCGGTTCTCCGGTATCGTGAAGTATGATCTGCACACCGCCTCGGCCACCGAATGGAGCGTCGGCGAGGGGCGCTTCGCGAGCGAGGCCCCTTTTGCCCCTCGCGACGGCAGCGAGAGCGATGACGATGGGTATCTGGTCTCGCTCGTCAGGGACGCCAACTCCGGCGGCTCTGAGTTGGTGATACTCGACGCCGCGGACCTCCAGCAGGTCTGCAGACTCAGCGTGCCGTTCGACGTGCCTAACGGATTCCACGCAACTTGGGCCGACTCGGATGAGCTGGCCAAAGCCCGAACCGCCTCATCCTCGAATCTGCTCACTCATCGGGGTTAGGTCGATGTTTAGCTGACCGTGAGACCCTCACGTCCCAAGTTGGGCGCTGGGCCTTACGGTCCCGGTACGATCCTGGCCGTCACACGCAGAGCCGATCCGTCCGCCCCGAGAGCGGGCAGCCGTACGGTCATCGTCGTCCCCTTGCCGACCGCGCTGGCAGCGTCCAGCGTGCCACCAGCATTTTCAATCGCACTCTGAGAGATCGACAAGCCGACGCCCATGCCCTGACCCTCCCCCGTGGTTGTGTAAAAGGGAGTGAACACTCGGACGAGATCTTCACGAGAGATTCCACAGCCGCTGTCGACGACGCGGATAATAAGCTCTGCCCCGAAAACCGCGCTGCGCACGAAGACCTTGTCTCCAGCAACGCTGGCGTCGATCGCGTTCTGAATCAGGTTTCGGAAGGCCTGCTGAATCTCATCGGATAGGGTTCGCACATAAACGTGGGGCGCACCCAACTCGAGTTCGACGTCGATCTCCTCTGTCTCCCCGCGGGAAGAGACGAGCTTGGCCAAGTCGGCCAATGTCTCGTCGATAGGCACGAGGGAGGCGGTGTTGGGGAACCCCTCGCGGGAGTAACGATGCAAGATGTCTACGACGCCTTGGATCCGCAGAACACCGGAGTCGGTGGCCTTCTGGAGGCGGTGCATGCGGTCCGCGGCCTTCTGCAGCTTCTTGGCACGCTCTTCGGTGGAAAGCTGTTCGTCTTCGATGATTGTCATCGCCTTGGCGATCGTCTCGGCGACAAGCTGCGCGGTGCTTCGGATGTAGGTGAGCGGGTTGTGAATCTCGTGAGCGAGTCCGGCACTGACTTGCTCCAAACTCCGCTTTTGCGCTCGAATAATCGTGCGAACCTGACGACCTCGTTTGATCAGTTCGTTTCGGACGACGGTGCGGAGCTCCTTTGGAGAGAAGGGCTTCGCCATGTAGACATCAGCGCCCTTTCCGTAGGCCGTCTCCCGGTGCTCGACCTCGTTGCGACCGGTAAGCATCACGATCGGCGTCTCGGCGATCGTAGCGTCATTTCGAATCGCCTCGATCATCTGCACGCCGTTCATTACCGGCATCATATAGTCGGTAACGATCAGATCGGGCTTCTCACGCCGCGCGAGCTCCAGACCCATAGCACCGTCGGTGGCAGTGTAGACCGCGTGCTCCTCGTTGAGGAGTTGGGTGACGAATCGAATGATCTCGACGGTGTCCTCGACGATGAGCACCTTGGTGGGCTTGCCCTCGTCGTCTCGATTGCTGAGAACCCGCCGCTCCGTCGCTTCGTCGAGGCCGTAGAGGCGGTAGTCCTCAAGTTCGGTCAACGATTTCGACCACTCCGCTGCTCCACCATCCTCTTCTCGTCGGACTTGGTTGGAATCCGTGGGGTTACACTGGCGGCGCTCGATCGCATCAGGAGCGAAGTGTTCGGTGCCGCGAACGAGTCTGACAGTGAACGTGGTGCCCACTCCTTCCTCGCTCTCCACATCGATCGTGCCATTGTGAAGGTCGACGATCTCCTTCGCCAGGGCGAGTCCGATCCCGGTGCCGCCGAAGTTCCTCGACGCAGACTGGTCGGCTTGAGTGAAGCGCTCAAAGATCGACGGCAGGTAGTCTTCAGCAATGCCGATTCCGTTGTCTGTGACCCGAATCTCGACGCAATCTGGCTGCGTCACACAGCTGAGCCCCACCGTACCGCCTTCGGAAGTGAATTTGAGCGCGTTTGCCAAGAGGTTCACCAAGACACGCTCCAGCATGTCCTCATCCGCGTAGAGGTCTGACGGAGGCGGCTGCGCGTCAATCGTCAGGTCGATGTCCTTCCGGGACGCCATCGACTCGGTCCGCGTGACGAGGTCCTCTAGGACGGTGACCGGGTTCACGATTCCGAGGCGAAGCCTCAGGTGACTCTCCTCGAGCTTTGCGAGGTCGAGCAGGTCAGTGATGAGCTTGAGAAGACGAACCGCATTACGCCACATGCCGTCGACATAGGATCGCAGCTCAGCGGGCAGATGAGCCTCGCCGTCGCGCAACTCCTGGAGCGGAGACATCACGAGCGTCAGCGGAGTCCGCAGTTCGTGGGTGATGTTATTGAAGAACTGGGTTTTCACTCGGTCGGCGTCGCGCAGTTTTACGTTCGCGACCTCTAGCCTGTCTCGAGCTGACGCCAGTTCGCCATAGGCCTCATAAAGCTTCCGCGCGGCCGAGTCGCTCTCCGTCTCCAGTCGCGCGCGATTGCGCTGCGCGTAGACGGCCACGAAGGTTGTCGTGAGGATGTACCCAACGTGAGAAATCGCCGCCGCCGAGTTGATCTTCCAAGCCCCAACGAACAGGGGCGCGAAGTAAGGCCCGAGCGCCGCTGCATAGAAGAGCGCAAGTGTGCGGCCTGACCACCGGAAGAGTAGAGCAACGGAGATCATGACGAACATGAGCCCGACGAAGTATTCCGACTCGAAGCCTCCGTCGAAGGCGACCAGCGTCGTCATTGCCCATGCGACCGCGAGCCCGAGCCCGACACTCACAGCGACGTCGTGAGGCCGGAGCCATGCCGGCGGCTTTCGAGAGACCAAAAGCACGAGCGCACCGATGACAAAGAGCGACACTCGCACGGCGATAGTCACACCGATCGCATCAGCGATAAGGACCCGATCCAGCGCCCAGTAGAACGGCTCCAACACGACGACGGTTAAGGCCGCGACCGGAATTAGGCGCCAGTTCCGAGCGCGGGCGGCCTCGGCCGGGGCAATTGGGAGTGCGCGGACGCTGTCGGTGCTGCTCAATCGATCGGCGAGTTACGGTAGGTGAGCCGCAAGAGGTCGAATACGCCGGTCTTGAAACCATACTGTGCTGCTCCGAGGAATCCCTCGTAGCGGGCGTATGTGCTGGCGTCGGTCAACGTCGTTGCCTCAGTTTGCTTGGCTCTGAGGCGCCGACGCCATTCGCGGCACGTACGCTCATAGTCGGCGCGATCGTTGCGGAGGCAAACCAACTCTAGCACGCTCTCGGCCGCAGTGGCGAGTTGCGAGAGGCGGGGCAGGTCGGACTCCGGAAAGATGAGCGCGACGGCACCAGTGACGTATCCGCCCTTGGCGTAGACGCTGGTCTGCAACGAGAGCTGACCGTTGGGCTTGAGCATCGCCGCGCATTTTTTAAAAAAGTGCTCGTACTTCATCACCCGTGTGCCGGCGTCGTCCTCGGGGCGAACGAAGTGCTCGATGGCACCGACCGAGATGAGCGAGTCGTAGAGTTCGTCAGGCTCGTGCTCCTCCCATGACTCCAGCCGGACGTCGGCGGAGCGCGGTCCATGCTCTTTGCAGTAGGCGAGCTGTGCCTTGCTGAGCGTGAGGCCAACGGTGTTGGTGATTCCCTGTTCATGCAGGCGCCGCAGATTGGCTCCCCAGCCGCACCCAATATCGAGCACGCGCGACCCGGGGACCGCGCCTGACTCACGAATATGGTGATCGATCTTGTTAAGCTGCGCTTGCTCGAACGAATCCGTCTCCGCCAGGTAGAGCGCCGACGAGTAGGTCATCGACTCATCGAGCCACAGACCAAAGAACTGATTGTCCGTATCGTAGTGAGCCTGAATCGCTTTCGGGCTAGCGCCGGATGTACTTAGTGAATCGGTCATTTTGCCCTTCGAGCCTCGAGGAAGTGCCAACTATCGCTGCTGTCACTTATCAGTTTGATAGAGTTCGCATCCGCTGTCTCTGGAAAGAGAGCCCTAACGTCCTCCTCCGAGCGGTAGAGGAGCCTCCAGTCCAGGACGAACTCCGGGACCCAGTGTACATCCGGGCGCCGAGCGGCGTTCCCGAAGAGCACGCGCCCGCCTGGTTCGACGAGTCGAAAACATGTCTCGGCAACCTGCCGCGCGACAGGCTCAGTGAGGTAGTCGAAGAAGCCAGCCGAATAGATGAAATGCTGCTCGCCGAACTCATCAACAAGCCGCGGATCGGAGACCAATTGCTTGAACGAGGTGAATAAACAGCTGACTCGAATCCGATCGCGACACCTCCAGCCAGCGCGAGTTACGCGCTCATTGGCGTGGGAGAGCGCACGGTCGTCCTGGTCGATGAGCGTCCAGTGGATTTCGCGAGTTCCGTCATAGGTCGACAGAAACTCTTCGACCTCAGTCGCCGGACCTGACGCCAAGCACGCGATACGCAACGGCTCGGGACCGAGGGGAGCGTCTCGGATAACCCGGCCGAGGTGCTCCAAGAGCAACTGCTTGCGCGAGATCACTGTCGCTGCGAGCCTCTCCTCGCGTCCCAACTGGTGCATGATACGCCCGAATATTGAGTCCCCCCGGCGGGTCTCCTCGTACATGTAGCGCATCATCACGAAGTCCCCAGGGTAGCCGAACGGCTTCGTGTACGCCCGCCACCAAAGCGGCGCATCACTGAGCAGCGGCGTCACCAACAGTTCAGTCAGTCGCTTGGCCGCGTGGAACGTCGCTCGGTCACGATCGAGCGTCAGGGATGCTTCGTTTGCCGCGAGCCGCAGCCGTCGCCACTCACCACGCATTTCCTCTTCGGCCTTCCTCTCCGCAACCTCCAAGCTATCCAGGGCCAACGTGCCCTCGATACTCCCAAGCTCTTCCTCTCGACGATCGAGCAGGTCCTTCCAGTGGGCAAGAAACATCGCCACTTGCGAGACGATCTCTCGGTATTCGCGCGGAACCAGATCGTATTTCTTAGTTCCTTGCGCCAACGCCTTCTCAAACGCGAAGCTGTCGTGAACTGTGGCCAAACGCGGGATATCGATGAAGTCGTCCAAGATCGTCATCGCGACCTTAGAGCGCGACGTCGGGTCTTCGACTCGGACGATACGCCCCCGACCCGAGAACGCCTCGATCGTGTCGAAGCTCATCGAGACCGCATGCTCTGTTCCTACCTTCGGCAGATCGGAATCTGGAGATGGAAAGTACGAGAGTCCGTTCATGCTGACGTCGTAGAGGCTGACCGCCTGCCCACCAACAAAGACCGACGGCTTCGCCGATCCCATCAGCGTGCGGGACTGGTAACGCTCTGACCGAAAATGAATGGACCGACCCACCCCACCACTAAGTTCTTCGTACTCGCTCATCTACCTCACAAGTGAATGCCTAGCCCTACAAGTTACACCCACTCTTATCCGGGTGTAAACCAAGACTTTGAGCCGACTCTCGCCAGACCAGCGAAAACCCTAACTCCCGACGCAATGCGGAAGCAGTTCGCTAATCTCGAACTAATGCGCACAAAACACCTCGCAACTCCGGCCCTCACTATTGCTAACGGAGGCGACAACGCTACGAGAGAGAGCAGCGACACGAGCCTAAACCATCGTGGTCACACTCCGCGGCTTGCTGCTGCTGACCCCTCGTCCAGGCGAATCGAAGACACTATTGGGCATAGGCGCTAGGTTGGTTGCATGCGCTCACGACAAAAAATCACCGACGCCTTCATCTATGGCGGCATTCGCACGCCTCGCGGAAAGTCGCGACCCGAAGGGGCGCTCCACTCCGTCCGCCCCTCCCGATTGGCAGCCTACGTCCTCCAATATCTGGTCGCAGAGCACAGCAGGTCCGAGATCGACGATATCCTTCTAGGTTGCTCAACGGCTAGCGGGGAGCAGGGCGCAGACATCGCGCGAATCGCTGCTCTGATGGCGGGTCTCATCGAAGCTCCAGGCGCGACCATCAGCCGCTTCTGCACTTCCGGCCTAGACGCCGTCGCGCTAGCGGCTGCCAAGGTCGCGTCCGGCGCCGCGTCGCTCACGATCGCAGGTGGCGTGGAGTCTACCTCACGGGTCCCGATGTTCGCGGACGGCGGCGACTGGTTCGCGGACACGGAGGTCGCGTCGGAGACTGGATTTGTGCACATGGGAGTCTCGGCAGACCTCCTCGCGACGCTCGCGGGTTTGGAACGGGGGGCGCTAGACGCCTACGCCCAGCGCTCGCATCAACGTGCCGCCGAGGCACGCGACGGCGCGATGTTCAAATCGTTACGGCCTGTTGAACTCGCTGACGTCGCGTTCGCTCAGGACGAGCTTATCCGGGATGGAATCTCGCTCTCTAAGCTGGCGTCCCTGACGCCTGCGTTTGATAATGTCGGGGGGGATAACATCGTGCGTTCGCGGTACCCTGAAATCGGAGAGGTTCGACGGCTTCACACCGTCGGCACATCACCGTCCCTAGCGGACGGCGCCTGCGCGCTTTACGTCGGGGACGAAGAGGGCGGCGCAAAACTCGGCGCTGTACCTCGAGCCCGAATCGTTGGGTCCGCGACACATGCGGTGGAGCCGGTCCTCATGCTCACAGGAAACGTCGAGTGCACACGAAAAGCTCTGCGGAGCGCCGGTATGGAGCTCGGTGACATCGACGTGTTCGAGGTCAACGAGTCGTTCGCCGCCGTGCCTCTGCACTATAGCCGCGAGCTCTGCATCGATGAGAGCGACCTCAATGTCTTTGGTGGTGCGATCGCGATGGGGCATGCACTTGGAGCGACCGGTGCAATGCTGGTCCTCACCGCCCTGGATGTACTTGAGCAACGCGACGCGAACACCGCCGTGGTATCGATTTGCGGCGGAGCTGGCGTCGCAACGACGCTGGTCCTCGAACGTGTATGATGACGACCAAGGCTGCTCTGCCGCTGGGCAACTCCATGAGTCATGGTGGGCGCAGAGGCTTCAGTTCGAGGCCGGCAGACGAGACGACGGGAGGACAGTCGCGCCGCTCCCGCGCGAACCCAAATCCAGTCCCCCTTCCTTCCCCTCAAACTCCGAGCGGCCATGTACACAATATGGACGAGGCGTGTAGGCTCGCCGCATCATGAGCTGGGTCGCATGAACTACTTCTCCACTTGTCTCGCACTCGCCTCACTCGTCGCTCTCTCAGCGTGCACCAGCGACCGTCCGCCCGGGAACCCGGGAGTCGATACGGAGCCGAGCGCTGACACGATCGACGCAGGCCCCGACTTGGTTGTGGCGGACACTGACGTCGCCCCCGACAGTTCCGATGTCGGGCCTGACACTGCCCTGGACACCCCCGACTCCGAGCAGGACGTTCGGCTCGACATAGCGCCGGAAACTGGAGAAACAGGAGTTCCCGACCCCCGCGAGACCGGAGAAGACTGCCGAGACTCAGAGGACTGCGAGAGCGGCCTCTGCATCGTGGTAGCCGCGGGACGCAGCGTCTGTTCGAACGAGTGTGACGCTGGCTGCCAAGCGGGCTGGACCTGCTTGGGCGCGATCTGCCAATGCGGGGCAGGCGAAGAGATCTGCGATGGGCTAGACAACGACTGTGACGCGCACGTCGACGAAGGCGGCGCCGAGTTAATCGGGTGCCCAGCCGGAGGCGTCTGCGACGCGGGTGTTTGCGGCTGCCCTTCCGACGAACTGATCTGCGACGACGGCTGCTTTGATTCCATGACCAGCAACGAACATTGTGGTGGGTGCGACCAAGCATGCTCGCCCGGCGACCTCTGCATAGATGGCTACTGTCCCTGCCTCTCCGGTGACGAAACGCGCTGTGATTCTCTGTGTACGGATCTCACGAGCGACGTGGACAACTGCGGGGGCTGCGGTGTCTCTTGCGGATTCGGCGTCTGCGACGAAGGCGCGTGCATCTGTGGCGAACCTGAGACGAGCTGTGAGAGCGGCTGCGCCGACGTCGCAACCGATTGGCAAAACTGCGGCGCCTGCGGGACCGTTTGCGGCGACGATCAGGTCTGCGTGGCGGGCGCGTGTGAATGCGGCTGCCCCGATGCCAGTTGCGCAGACGGAGCGTGCCTTCCGCTCGGATTTGGGAACTCACTGACCCTCGAGTTCGAGTTCAACGGGGCAGCCCTCCGAACCGACATCGTCTTCAATATCGACACCACCGGGTCGATGGGCCCGTCGATCGAGATCCTGGATCGTGACTTCGATGACGGCATCCTTCTGGCATCACGCGACGCTTTTGAGGACCCCGCATTCGCGCTCACCTCGTTCGCCGATTTCCCATGTGTATGGAACGGATCCGGCGGTAGCGGGCGAGACGTCCCCATGCGACTGGAGCAGCGAATAACTGCGTACCCGAGCCAGTTAGTCGCGGCGCTAGGTAGGCTGCGTGCTGCCGGCGGACGCGATATCCCGGAGACAGGAATCGAGGCGCTCTATCAGATCGCGACCGGCGTCGGATCTGATGAGTGCCGCCCAGGTATCGTCGCTCCGTTCGATCCGCGCGTGGGGAGAATCGAGGGCGTAGCCGACGGGGTGGCCGGGGGAGTCGGCTTCCGCGAGGGCGCCCAACCGATCGTATTCCATCTCACCGACGCCCCCAGCCACGCGCGCGAGGATGAGCAATATAAGTTCGGTGCCACCGAGCCTGAAGCGATCGCCGCCCTCCAAGAAGCGGGCATTCGTGTCGTCGGTCTCTTCACCATCGACGATGCTCTGGAAGACCTCGAGGCCTTCATCGCAGAGACTGGAGCGGCAGCCCCGACTTGCGCATGGGATGCTGCAAGACACTTCGACTGCTCGCCCGGTGAGTGCTGCACATGGCTCGGACGCTCGGGCACCGAACCGGACTCGACCGGCCGATGCCCTCTTGGCTACTACGTGCGCCGCGGCTTCTTGAACGAAGACGACCTCACGGATGTCGCGTCAGACGCTTATCGCGTGCTGACCCAACACGTAGGCCGTGATGTGGTCATCCGTGCCGTGTCTAACCGAGAGGCTGCGGACCCCGCCTTTGACACGCGCTGCCTGATAGAAGAGCTCCGCATCGTCGAAACGGCTTCGAGCGGCGAGTGTCGACCCGAAACGATAACGGTGGACGTCGACGCAGATGGTGTGACGGAAGCAGCAACCGGTGTGACGGCGGCAACCACAGTGAGGGTTGAAGTCGACGTGAACAACACGTGCGCAAACGATGCAGGCGCCTACCCCGTGCACTTCGAACTCACAGGCACCGACGGGGTGCTCCTGGGCGAAGAGTCGGTCGCGTTCTTCGTACGCTAGCCGCACGAACGGATGAGTCCGCCCAGAACGCTGAGCGCCTGGGCGTATCCGCTCCCCCGCTGGGCCTTCTCGACCCTAGTCGCCCGGAATCTGGCGGATCGCGCGAATCGCAGTCGGGTTACCGGTCAGCGTTCGTGCTTCCTCGATCAGGCCCTGAATCTGCGCGTCGCTCAGCGCCTTATCGATCCCGACCACCTCGTACGCGATGCCGTACTTCTCGAAGTCGCGGTGCGACGACGTGATGTTGTTTGCGCCAGCGTGGTAAATCGCGTCGTCGACAGCCTTCTTGGTGCCTCGCTCACAGCTGTGAACGACGGTCAGGTAGCTACCGATTCCCTCGTCGCCGCCAATCCCAATCTCCTGCTTGCCCCCAAAAACGCAGTTGCGCAGACGGCCGGTGCGACTCAAAAGACGTGTCGTCGCTGCGACGTGCGTCGCGATCCGTGGCTGCGCTTCAAGAGTTGCAGCGCCGATATGGGGCGTCCCAAAGATTCGAGGGTGATCGCCGTACGGGTTCTGCCAGGGATCCTCTGAATCCTTTGGCTCAACCGGGTAAACGTCGACCATCGCCTCTCCGACGTGTCCCTCATCTACAGCGCGACAGAGGTCGACCGGATCCAGAATGTTGCCCCGCGCGAGGTTCACAAAGATCTTCGGGCTCGCGTAGTCTTTGTCGCCGAGCGCCTTGAAGTGCTCATACTTGAGGACGCCGTCGTTCGAGCGACCCTTGTAGTCGAACGCCGAGACGTGGGCGGTGACGACATCAGAGAGCCGGAAGAGCTCCTCGATCGAGTCCACTGACTTCCAGCCCATCGTCTCGCCGACTTCACGGGAGAGATCACGGTTGTCGAAGAAGACGACCTTCATGCCAAGCTGCACCGACTCTTGGGCGACCTGCTTGCCAATATTGCCGAGGCCGAAGATGCCGACGGTTTTACCGCGGACTTCAAATCGGCCACTCTGGGTCTTGTACCACTCATTGTTATTGGTCTCGCGTACCGCCTCGAAGATCCGGCGGCTCATGCAGATCATGGTGCCCAAGAAGAGCTCAACAACCGACCGCCCATTGGAGATCGGATCGTTGGTCACGAGCACGCCACGATCTGCGCATGCCTGCTTGTCGACGCTGTCGTCGCCAATGCAGCAGAGGTTGACCGAGAATAGTTGGGGAGCTGCATCGAGCACTCGCGCCGTCACGGGGACGCGCGAGCGCTTGTAGAGAAGCTCGTAAGGGGCCGACTTGAGAAGCTCGATGAGCTGATCCTCGTCCGGCGTTTCGGCCGGACGGAATGGCTCGATGCCGATCGACCGGAGATGGTCGTCAAGCGTCGGGTCAGGGTTCTCAAGGACGAGTGCGCGCGTAAATTGCCCGCGGCCGATTCGGAGATGCTGAGTCACAGCGTTCGTAGTTGGGGTTCAAAAACGAAGAACGCCGCCGGTAATTCTGGCGGCGTGTTCAGGCAAATACTGCCTATCCTTCTGCCTCTTCACCGGCGTCAACTTCCGGCTTCACGAAGCGATAGAGTAGTTCCGATACAACATCGACCTGCGTGCGGCCGTTCTTGTCGCAGTACTCCTTCAAGAAGTCGTGCGCTTCGGTGCTGATCCAGACTGGCTTTTTTCCGTCGTTGCTCATGATGGGCTCCTAGTGTGGATCAGACGATCCAGATGCCGCCGACAAAGCGGACGTTCTTGTCGTTCGGGTCAGGCATGGGCTTGCGAGGCTTGCGCTTCGCCGGCGTGATCGGACGCGGCTTAAGGGCCGGCTTCGTCGACACTGGCTCTACTTCGATCGGCGCGGGAGCGGGAGCTTCCGGTTCGGTCAGCCCGGCGTCGGGGCTCAGGTCGTTGAGGCGCGAAAGCACCAAGCGCGAAGCCACGTCCACCATGGAGGACTTGGTCATCTTCGCGTATCGCTTGAGGATCGCGTGTGCGTCCTCATCTACCCATACCGGCTTCTTGGTTGCCATCGTCGATCTCGCTATTGCGGGAATCCTGCGCGTACTGCGCGGGGCCGCCCACGTAGCGCAGCAAGTTAAGCGGTGCAAGTGATCAGCGGTGATTGAACTCCAGCACTAGCCGCCGAAAGCAGCCAACGCCGCGATTCTGCCAAACGCGCTGCCCGGAACGTCGACCCGCACGATCGCCTCGTTGTGGTCGATCTCCCATTCGGCAGAGGAAAAAGCGCCGTGTAAGCCCGCCGCCATCAATGCGAACGTGTAGTGCTCGACCACGCTCGACCACTGTGACGAAAAGTCCTCGGCTTCCTCACGGTTCTCGAAGACGAATCGTCCTTCGAATTTCGGCTGGCGACCTAACGAGAGCGCCGCCACCAGTTGCTGTGGAGCAGCTGTGCCAGAGCGCATGCCATCGACTCGGAACGATCGGAAACCACTGAATGTCCACAACACCGCCGGACCGCGACGGCCGGTTCCGGCGAGGTCACCAGCCTCCAGCAAGCCGCGCATCCAAGGCGCATCGTCGCGGATTGGGGGCTCGCCATCCGCGCTGTTGCGTCGGCCGTTTCCGCGAGCATCACGCCACTCCTCAAGTGCTTCGTCACGGCGGGCTTCTGCCTGCGGCAACAGCTCCTCGCGTTGTGCGTCCCATGCGACGATCGCGCGATTTGTCTCCCGAGTTCGATCCCGTTGACGTTCGTTGCATCGAGTTCGGCCAACTCCGCGTCGGTCGTCACAACCGGGAGCGTCGTATTCTTCAGGGCGCTCGCCAACCAACCCCAACTCCACGAGGAGCTCATCGAGAGTCGGCGGCGGTCCCAGCACGGTCGAAATTGTGTTGGCCTCGTCCGCGAGGCCGCGAGCGCTCGGCGCCCCGCGCAGGAGATCATCCATCAGATCGGGTTGCGCGTAAATCAGCAGGCGGTCCATCGGTACCAAGAAGCGACGCTGAAACGAGGTGCCCGCTCCCGGGGTTCCAAGGTACCGCCCATCACTCCGCTCCTCCCAGTTGACGCCGCTCGGGAACCCGCGCCGGAGCTCCGACATCAGATATCCGGGGTCGAGGTGATGAACCGCTGCAACAAACGTGCGCTGGCTGTTGGAGATGTCCGTCGAGGCGAGCAACATCGTGTCGACATCGTCGATCAGGTTGATCCCCGTGTTCTCGGTCAAGTGCTGCGTATCGCCAAGCGCTCCGAAGATAGCTTCGACTTGATCGCGATACGGAGAGCGGCGGATTCGATCGTTCCTAATGATTGCCACCGAAGCGGCTCCCTCAGGGCCCCACATGCCAACGTCCGTCGCAACAGGGTTTACTGTGCCTTCTGGATACCGCTGCGTAGGGGGCAATGACGCCGGATCGACCGGTTCTTCCGGCGCTGGTGCTGCCGGCTCACTCGTTTCGGCTGGCTCACTGGGTTCTACCGGCTCGCGACGCTCGCGAGGCCGCCGAAGTCGATCACCCGGACGGCGCGCCGGTTCGGTCCCAGCATCCGTCGGAGGCTCGTCGGTACCGTCGTCTCCCACCTCGGGCTCTACCTGAGGCTCCACTCGCTCGGGCTCCACTTGAGGCTCGACGGGCTCGACGGGCTCGACGGGCTCGACGGGCTCGACGGGCTCGACGGGTTCCGTCTCAAACTCAGTCATTTCCTGAGCGAGCGCCTCCATCTCTTCTTGAGTGAGTTCGGATTCGACGTACTCTTCTGGAGGCTCGTCGGATGGCTCCGCCCAACCGATCTGTGCCATCAGCGCGACACCAGCAGACTCCTGCACGTCGATGTCTACCGACACCTCAGGCGCTCTCACGGTGTAAGCGATCACCACCACCATCGAATGGAGAATCGCGGAAGCGACGAGGCACATCACCAGCCCCCGCTCGAGCAGGAGCCGGTTCTTCGAGATCGCCTCGACCTCGGTCGAGCCTGGTTCTTTTGTGCTTACTTCGTTCATGCGTCGGTCGGGGACTGTTGCCTTGCACGCTGAGTCTTGCAACGCAACGCGAAACGCATCGGTCTGACGACCACGCCTCCAATCGATTCACCGACGCGAGCGACGCCACCCCTTAAGCGACGCCAAAAACCGATTGCGCTCTTCGGCGGATGCACTAACCGACTCGGTAATGCGAGGAAAAGTTCACGGAAATTTGCAGTCGCTTAAGTCGAGCCAGCGCAAAGCGTTGGAGAAGCTCGGCGAGAGGCGGCTTCGGCAGGATGTACCTGTGACTCCCGAGTTTGCGGGACAGATGTCACGGTTGTCCCGAGACCTTAACAAGTCGATCGGCGCGCTCGTTGATCGCCGTGGGAAAGTGACGGCTGTCGTGCTCGGCGACCACCGGCGACTCTTTCTGCCGGACCTTGGCCGCCAGCGCGCCGGCGGTTCACGGTTTCGAGGTCTGCGGCTGATACGCACACACCTCGCCGGCGACCTCCTCTCGCACGACGACCTCACCGACCTGTCGAAACTCAATCTCGACATGGTGCTCTCGCTCCACGTCGAAAAGTCGGGGCTCCCGGGCAAGGTAGCCTGGGCGCACCTCATCCCAGACAACCCCGCTCGGGACATCTGGCGGACCGAAGAGCTCGACCACGTTAACCACGTGAACTTCTCGTTCGACGAGTTCATCTCCGAGCTTGAAAACGAGTTCGAGGCCAAGCGTGACGTAGCCGTCGAGACGGCAAAAGACAGCGCGATCATCGTCTATGTGCGAACGCGCGACGACTGGATGCACAAGCAGAACCTCGCCGAGCTCCACGAGCTGTGCCGGACTGCCGAAGTCGCCGTCGCCGAGGAGTACGTTCAGTCCCGCATGGAGTTGGACCCGCGGACAGCGGTCGGCAGCGGTGCACTCGAGGACATCGAACTACGCTGCCTCCAGCTCGGCGCGGATATCCTCGTCTTTGGACAGGACCTGACGCCCGCGCAGATGCGGACGATCACCAACCGAACGCAGCTTCGAGTCATCGATCGTACCCAGCTAATCCTCGATATCTTCGCGCAACGCGCGCAGTCGAGCGTCGGTAAACTGCAGGTGGAGCTCGCGCAGCTGAAGTACCAACTCCCGCGCCTGACTGGCAAAGGCACCGCGATGAGTCGCCTGGCTGGCGGCATCGGTGGACGCGGCCCCGGCGAGACCAAACTCGAGGTAGACCGGCGACGGGCCCGCGACCGCATCACCGCCCTGGAGCGCGGCATCAATAAGTTGAGCGCAACCCGCTCGCTGCGACGCAAGAATCGACGCGACAGTCGAATCCCAACCATCGCGATCGTTGGCTATACAAACGCCGGAAAGTCGACGCTCCTAAACACGCTGACGAATTCGACCGTGCTCAGCGAGGACAAGCTCTTTGCGACGCTGGATCCCACGACACGCCGGCTCCGATTCCCAGAAGAGCGTGAGGTGATTCTGACCGATACGGTCGGCTTCATTCGCGACCTCCCTGAAGAGCTGAAAGTCTCGTTCCGAGCAACACTCGAGGAACTCGACGAGGCCAACCTTCTGCTCCACATCGTTGACGGATCGGACGACGGTCACGACGAACACATCCGCTCTACCCACGCTCTCCTCGACGAGCTTGGCCACGACGAGACGCCACGCATGCTCGTCTTCAACAAGACCGACAGGCTGAGCGCTGAGGAGAGGGCCAATCTAGAGACGGGCAACCCACACTCCGTGATGATCTCCGCGCTGACTCGAGCTGGCTCACGGAAGTTGCTCGAGGAAATCGACCGCTGGCTGATCGCATACGGACGGAGCGACGTCGTCCCTCACGGGTTCAGTGCCGACGAGAACGACGCCGACGAGAACGACGACGACGAGAACGACGCCGACGAGAACGACGACGACGAGAACGACGACGACCAGAACGACGACGACGAGAACGACGACGACGAGAACGACGACGACCAGAACGACGACGACGAGAACGACGCCGACGAGAACGACGACGACGAGAACGACGACGACGAGAACGGCAATCTTGCCGAAGGCGAGCCGGCGAGATCGAGCCGGGTGGACCCACTTTAGCCTAAGAGTTCGAGCCGGGGGACACGCCCCCAGGAACTCCCAAGCCGAGTCTTCCAGAGACCCTTCTTGTGAGCTACGGCGTCCTCGACGTCACGGCCACCCAAGATGGCGAGCAGTTCGACATCGCGGACGGAGCGGAAGTTGAAGTCTCGATTCCGGCCCCCGCCAACCCGGAGCCCGAGACGTAGCTCGAGACCGTTCCATTGTGGTCCTTCGACGAAGAGAAGGGCATCTAGGTTCAGGAAGGAAGCACCACCTACAACGAGGACACCCACTCGTGGGAGGCATCCCTCCCGCACCTCTCGGCTTGGAACGTCGACGTTACCCTCACGGACCGCACGTGTGTTCGTGGTCAGGTGCTCGATGCCGACGGTAACGCAGTGGCAGCTGCCAGCGTACAGATGACCGCGGGCGATCTCTCAGCTGGCTACCGAGACACCACCCACACGGCAGAGGACGGATCGTTCTGCTTGGTTGCGAGGCAAGGCGCGACCGTGTCGTTCACGGCTACTACGCTGGACGACAGCGGCGAAGAGCTGACGGCTGAGCTCACCGGTGCCGTAGCCGGCAACGAGGAGTACTCGGGAGCCCTCAATCCTGTCATGTGCAGCGCCTCCAGCTGTGCGGACATCGGAACGATTCAGTTCGCCAACGACGGTCCGACGGTGGGCGAAGCGGTAAACTGCTCGGCGCAGTGCAAAGGTGGCGAGGGATACTGCGGCAGCGTGCCCTGCTACCCTAGCTACTGCACCGGCGGGGAGGGCGGCTGCACGTTCGGATTCGTTGACGCTTGCGGCGACGACCCGATTGCGTCGTGCGTGGGTACCGGAACGTATACGGAATTCGCCGTCTCTCTCTACCAGGATTCGTACACGGACTCGTTCTGCGGTTTCTGTGACCCTGTCGGATCGGAGTCGCCGGCGCTCTGCGTTCCGGTGACCTGCAACGAGGGCCAGATCGAAGTTGATGGAGCATGCGCCCAGACAGCAGCCAACGGCATGCAATTCACGTTGGAGTGGCTCCGAGAGGGGCATGATCTCGACATCAATCTCAAGACGCTCAGCGGCTCAATCGTAAACTACAACACGAATTCGATTGCGGGTTGCACCCTCGACGTCGACGACACTGACGGCGGAAGCGAGATCGGTGCCGCTGTCGAGAACGTCAACTATCAAACCGCCGCCGATGGCTTCGAGAACGGTACCTACGAAGTGTGGGGCCACAACTACTCCGCAGCCAGCGGTGACGCTCCCTACACGCTCGGCGTGTACTGAGACGAGCGACTAATCGACACCTTCGATGAGACCGCACCCTCGACCGAGCCATACCTCGGCAAGTGTCACTCTATCACCTTCACCGACGGCCGTTGCTCCGCCGTTGCGGATTGCGTACCCCCCGTTTTGGCCTGCGACCCGGAGTGCAGCGCCGGCCAGACCTCGGTTGAAGGCGTGTGTGTGCGGAACCCGGAAGAGGGAATGCGCTTTACGCTCGATTGGGCGACTGCTGCCGACCTCGACATGTACGTCACCACTCTCTCGGGTACCGACTTCAGCTACGTCACGACAACCGGCGCCGGATGCGCACTCGACGTCGACGACACTGACGGTGGTACGGCCGAAGCTCCCGCTGTCGAGAACATCAATTGTGATGCGGATGTCGAAGGCTTCTTGCCCGAGACCTACACGTGGCAGGTAATCCCCGATAGCGGCGTAGGACGATTCTCGATCGAGCTCTTCTGCAACGAGGCAGCCGCTGGCGCTCAGACGGGAGAGATCACCGAGGTGGTCCGAGAAAGCGAGACGTGGACGGTTTGCTACCAGGGCGAAGCCGGCTGCGTCGAAGGCGCCTGCCCGGAGCAGGACGCCTGAGCGCGGCCCAAACGACGCGCCCCAATCGCCGGCCCTCCCGTCTGGGAGGGCCGGCTGCGTTTTTGGCAGGACGAGCCTCATCCAGTCCACTGGAGAGCGGCTCCCGGAGGGCACGTTCTGACAATCTCAGACGCGGCGATGGCTCACCGGGGCCGCCTCTGCCATTGACAATAGGGGCCGAAACTCCCAATTCGCCCTGCCTCGTTCCCGCTGTGCCCATGTCGGTCGACCTTCAACAAGATCGCGCCCTGCGCGCTTCTCGCTACCCCATTGATGACCTCGTCAAAGCGGTCAAGAAGGAGGGATACAGCAGGATTGTCGGCGCTCGAGGCGGGTTCCTCCCGGTCGTCATCGCAGACCTCGTCAAACGACTCGGTCGGCCAACGATCGTCGTGGTGCCCGACGCGTCGGAGTCCCGCGTCTTCTACGACGCGCTCAGCACGGCGACGACACTAGGAGCGGAGCGTGTAAGCTTCCTGCCTCCCCCGGAAATCTCGCCCTACGCCGGCGTCTCGCCAGACCGTCAAACCACGCTCGCCCGGGTCAATGCGCTTACCCGCATTCCGAAGCTTGGCGCCGGCGAGGTGATGGTGACCTCCGCGCTCGGTTGGGCGCGACGCTCCGCGCCGGCAGCCGCCCTCGAAGCCTGCTCGGTCTCGCTCTCGATCGACGATGAGGAGGTCGACACTGCCAAGCTCGCGGCGACCCTGGTCGCCGGTGGATACAGTGGCGTCGGGCTCGTCGAAGACCCAGGCACGTTCAGCGTTCGCGGCGACATCGTCGACATCTTCCCCGCCGGAGCAGAGTTCCCTTATCGGGTGGAGCTCTACGGGGACATGGTCGAGTCGATCCGTCGCTTCGACCCCGAAACTCAGCGCGGAGTGGATGACGCAGACCGCGTCGACGCTGGGCCAGCCGTCGAAACGCTGCTCACCGCTGACTCCCTCGCCTCGCTGCGTGAGCGTCTGGGTGCCCTGGCCGAATCGATGAGTGTGCCCTCCAGCAGGGTGGGCGCGGTACTTCGCGATCTGCGGGCCGGCGTGCGATTCTTTGGTATCGAGTCGCTGCTTCCTGCGTTCCACGACTCCCTCCAGAGCGTTGGGGAACGACTGCCAGAGAACGCGCTGGTCGTCGTTCTTGAGCCCGGCGAGTGTGAAGCACAGGTCTCGAAGTGGCTCGAAGCTCGCTATGACGAACACGAGCGCGAGGTCGGACACGGCGAGCTGCACTTCGCGATCGACGAGTGGATGATCCCGGAGGCCGATTTTGCGGCGAGCCTCAGCCCTGAGGGCGCGGTCCGTGTCGACGCATCGAGCCTATTGATGGCTGGTGAAGAGGGCATTCACTTCCCCTCGCTAGACAACGCCGACCTCGTCCGCGTTCGCAAAGAGCGGGCGGGAGGAGACGGCGCTGTGCACGCGATCCTCGACGTGATGGAGGAGTGGCGCGAGCTCTATGGACGCATCGTGTTTACCTGCGGCAGCCGCGCCACCGTCGACCGCGTCGCCGCCCTGATTCGCACCTATGGCGCGGAAGCCAAAGTGCGGAGCAAGATGCCCTCACTCGATACCCCCGTCTCGCCCCCCTGCGTGGAGTACGAGGTAGCGTTGGGCGATCTTCGAGACGGGTTTCGCTCTCCAGCGCTCGGCGTTGCGGTCATCTCAGATCGCGAGCTGCTAGGCCGAGCGGCAAGACGCTCCGGGCGAGCCGCAGCGCAGGAAGTCGCGACCCTCTCGTCATTCAAGGAGCTGCAGCCGAACGATCTGATCGTACACATCGACTTCGGAGTCGGCCGCTACCTCGGCCTTGAGCGAATGGACGTCGGCGGGGTCGGGAATGACTTCTTGGCGCTTCAATACGGCGGCGGCGACAAGCTCTACCTGCCTGTCTACCGATTGGACCGCGTGCAGAAGTACGCGGGTTCCAACTCCTTCCAGCGGCTAGACAAGCTAGGCGGGACCGCTTGGGAGCGCACCAAAGATAAGGTCAAGAGCCAGCTCGCAGACATCGCCCAGGAGTTGCTCCGGCTGCAGGCCGTCCGCGCCGCCGAGGAAGGCTTCCGGTATAGCGAGCCAGACGAGTTCTATGCCGAGTTCGAGGCGGCGTTCCCGTACGAGGAGACCCCGCACCAGGCCAGCGCGATCACGGACGTGCTCAACGACATGATCTCGGACAAGCCGATGGACCGACTCCTCTGTGGAGACGTTGGTTTCGGCAAGACCGAGGTCGCGATTCGGGCAGCGTACAAAGCCATTCTTGACGGCAAACAGGTCGCCGTTCTCGTACCGACGACAGTCCTCGCAGAGCAGCACGGCAAATCATTCCAGGGTCGACTCCGTCACACGGCGGCCAACGTCGCAGTGCTCTCCCGATTCCGCAGCAGCGCGGAAGCAAAGAAGATCGTGGAGCAAGTAGCCGAGGGCAAGATCGATATCGTGATAGGCACGCACCGGCTGCTCTCAAAGGACATGAAGTTCAAGGACTTGGGAGTCCTCATCGTCGACGAGGAGCAACGCTTCGGCGTCACGCACAAGGAGAAGATCAAGAAGCTGAAGTCGAGCATCGACGTGCTCACGCTCTCCGCGACACCGATCCCACGGACGCTCGAGATGGCGATGCTCGGGATCCGCGATCTCTCTGTGATCCTGACGCCGCCACCTGGCCGGCTCGCAGTCCGAACCCACATCGCGAAGTTCCAGGACAACGTTCTGAAGGATGCGATCGAACATGAACTCCAACGCGGCGGCCAAGCGTTCTTCGTGCACAACCGAGTCGAGACCATTCACGCGGTCGCGACGGAGTTAAGGCGGATCGCGCCGGAGGCCCGCATCGGCGTCGGGCACGCTCAGATGAAGGACTCCGAGCTTGAGAAGGTCATGCTCCAGTTCCTGAATCACGACATCGACATCCTCGTCTCGACGACGATCATCGAGTCCGGCATCGACATCGCGTCGGCGAATACGATGTTCATCAACCACGCCGACAAGTTCGGACTTGGTCAGCTGCACCAGCTGCGCGGACGGATCGGCCGATCCAACCAGCGCGCGTACTGCTACCTCCTGGTGAAGGAGCCCAAGCGGCTCTCGGTTGACGGCAAGCGCCGGCTTGAAGTGCTGCAGCAACACACCGAACTCGGCTCCGGCATCCAGATCGCCCAACACGACCTCGATATGCGCGGCGCCGGCAACATCCTAGGGAGCGGCCAGTCCGGCCATATCGAAGCGGTCGGATTCGAGCTCTACTCCGAGCTGCTCAACGAGGCGGTGCAGGAGCTGCGTGGATTGGCAAAGGAAGAGACTGTTCAGCCGGACGTGAAGGTTCCAGTGGCGGCCTATCTGCCCGAGGAATACGTCAAGGACGTCAGCCAGCGGTTGCTCTTCTACAAGCGCTACTCGATGGCGCAGAACGAGGAGGAACTCTTCGACGTGCACGGCGAGCTTCAGGAGCGATATGGGCGCGCGCCTCAACCAGTTGATTCGCTCCGCGACATCGTTCGCCTGAAACTGGAAATGAAGGCGATCGGAGCCAAGAGACTCGAGGCCGGACCCAACGGAGTTGTCGTTGAGCTCACAGAGAACACCCCGTTGGACCCTGATAAAGTGATCGCGCTGATTCAGTCATCCAAGGGCGAATACGAGTTCCGACCACAGATGACCTTGGTGCGCCGCTTGAATGGGGTGCAGGGGACCGATATCCTCGCCGCAGCGCTTCGGGTCTCCCGTGAGGTATCTTCTTGTGCGTAATCCCCTTTTCTACATCGCCTGCCTGCCGCTAATTGCGTGCAAGCCAGATCCCCTTCCTGGCGAACCGAACGCACCGCAGCTGGTGACCGCTGGCGAGATTGCGCGGAACGAAGGATCCGATCCGCCGTTGCTGATGATCGGTGACCGGCCGTTGACGATGAACGAGTTCGATCGGCGCTCGCAATTGATGTCTCCTACGGCTCAGCTCCGCCTTGCCACCGCCCAGAACAGCCAGAAGCTGCTCGAGATGATCGTCTGGGCCGAGCTCGTGGCTATTGAAGCGACGCGGCTGGAACTCGTCGGCGGATTGGACGAACAGGTACTTGTGAACGACGCCCACGCGCAGGGTCGACTGGAAGCGATGGCCGCCATCTCGGTTAACCGAGGCGCCATCACCGTCGACGAAGTACGAGCGCTCTACGATGCGACTGCTGACACTATCCAGCGAGCAGAAGAGCGGCGCGTCTATACGATTGTTCGACCCGATCGAGAATCCGCCGAAGCCCTTCAGGCCGAGGTCGCGACGCTCACCGAGCACGACCGGGCCAGCCGAGTCTACTCGTACTTGGCGCCAATTCACTCGACCCATGAGCTCAGCCGAGCAACCGGGCTGGTAGGGATGATTCGTGCCGATGGTGACGGAGATCCAGAGTTCTTAGCCGCCGTATTCTCATCAGAAGACCGAGGGCTCGTCAGCGAGATTCCCGTTACGAGCCGCGGGTACGAGGTCATCTACGTCGACCGCATCGTACCGGCTCGAGAGGTTCCATTTGACGAGTATGAGGGCCGACTCCGCGAGCAAATGCACGCCTCTGCTGTCGCGACACGCCAGCGCAACGAGCTCGATCGGCTCCGTGATGAAGCGGGTGTCGAGCTCAACACAGACGCCATCTCCGCACTTTCGGCTGCCCGGGCGGATGAGCCGGAATCAACCCCGCGCGAGCGACGTTTCAGCCACGGCTGGCTCTCCGGCTCACCCGAAGCGGAGCTAGGCGTTGACGTGATGGTCCTCCTAGAGGAGGAAGTCGCGAACGCTCGAGCGAATCCGCTCGCCGCGCTGAATCCCAACGGATTCGTAGCGCTCGAAGGCTCAGCTGAGCCGACCGAAGGATCAGGCTCCCCATGAAGTCACTCGCTCAAATCTCGCTCGTTCTCACCGCGATACTCTCCGTTAGCTGCTCGTTGCAGAGCAAGGCGAACGCAGAGATCATCGACCGTATTCTGGTCATCGTCGACGAAAATGTAATCACGCAGACAGACGTCGTTCGGTTCATGCCGATCTACGCGCAGGTCTTTGGTATCTCGCCCGCAGCGTTCGACTCGCCGGAAGGATGTGACGAGCTGATCAACGACGTCGTCGAGTTCATGATCCAGGCAACGACACTCACCGCCGACGCGTCGCAGCGCGAGCTAGGGGTCGAGCAAGACGAGGTCGATGCGTACATCGCTGAGCAGTACACGCGCCTCGAGATGAATCGCGACCAGTTCACCCGTGAGCTGGGGATGAGCGGCATCACCTACGAAGACTTCGAAGACTTCATCCGTCTCAACATCACGCGCATGCGCATGATCCAGCTGGACGTTGGCGCTCGACTACAAATCAGCGACGACGAAATCCAGCGAGAGATCCTGATCCGCTACCCTGATGGCCTTGAAGATACGTTCATCGAGACGAGCCATATCTTCGTCCAGGTGCAGGGTGCTGACTCAATTGCCGAACAAATCGCCGAGCAGGCAATCCTCGCCCGCCTCGCCCGCCTCGGCTCAGGAGAGTCGTTCGAGAGCGTGGCCGCGGACAACGAGGATGGCACGGCCGCACGGGCCGGACTGGTCGGACGTTTTTCTGTGATGGACCTCGACCCAGACTACTCGATCACGGCCCTGGGCCTTGAGCCAAGCGAAGTCAGCGAACCCGTTCGCAGCTCATTTGGCTTCCACATCGTGCGCCTCGAATCGGTGTCTCGCGAGCCTGTCGATGACGTCGAGCAGATTCAAGACCGTGTTCACTACGACCTGCACCAGGCTCGCGCTTTACAGGAAGAAGAACTCTACCTCGACCGCGTGGTAAACGAGGCGTTCGTCGATCGACGACACGAGGGCACCGAGTGGTTCTGCGGAGACCTGAACTAGTTTAGTGGCACCAGAAGACACGATTTCACCGCTGGGTATCACGATCGGAGACGCAGCGGGCATTGGCCCAGAGCTGATTCTCCGTGAGGCTCACCGCCTAGGTCACACCGTGGTGGTGTACGGCTCCGTCGCCGTCCTCGACGCTGCGATGCGGCACCTCAGGGCCATCGGTGTTCCGATCGGATTCTCGTCCGTCGTCTCGATACGCGAGCCCAGCGGTGCAGCAGCCCTCGCCGAGGGCGTCCTCGGTGTCATCGATGTCGCCCCGACCCTTGAGGTTGCCACTCCTTATCCTTGGGGCGAGGCGATCCCTGAATTCGGAGCGCTGCAGTATGCCGCCCTACTCCGAGCGATCGATGATGCGATGGGCGGCACGATCTGCGGGGTTTTCACTGCCCCATGGCACAAGGCCCGATTGGCGGACGCCGGCCTACCACCCACTGGGCATACGGAAGTCCTCGAGGAACGCTCTGGAGCGGAAGAGGCGGTGATGCTGCTGGCTGGTGACCTACTTCGGGTCGCCTTGGCCACGATTCACATCCCTCTGCGAGAAGTTGCGAACCGCCTGACCACCCCATCGATCGTACGAACCGGACGCATCTTGGCGGCTGGCCTGCGGCAACGGTACGGCATTGGGGCACCACGGATCGCGCTGTGCGGCCTCAACCCGCACGCGGGGGAGGACGGTGTGCTCGGAAGTGAGGATGCCGAGATCGTCGCGCCAGCCGTCGCCGAGCTTCAAGCGCTCGGAATCGACGCCTTCGGCCCAGTGCCGGCGGACACGCTGTTTCCTCGGATCGTCGCCGGGAAGATGCGGGCAGACGCGGTGCTCGCGATGTACCACGACCAGGGCCTCGGTCCTCTCAAGACGATACACTTCGGAGAATCAGCGAATATCACGCTCGGGCTCCCGTTTGTG
Organism: Bradymonadia bacterium; assembly: GCA_047629415.1. Taxonomy (GTDB): domain Bacteria; phylum Myxococcota_A; class Bradymonadia; order REDH01; family REDH01; genus CBDUJZ01. The sequence continues at coordinate 70,379 of JBLHWZ010000001.1, forward strand.
CGAACGAGCGTCGACCATGGGACGGCATATGATATCGCCGGTCGAGGCGAGGCAGATACCGGCAGCTTCCTCTACGCGGCCAAGCTGGCGCTGGAGATGGCGAGCCGAGCAAAGGCACCTTAGGGCTCGTGCCGGTTGCTGGAGCAGCCCCTGCGTGCTAACGCGACGCCGCCTTGATGCGCTTGTTCCAGAAGACGCTTGAGCCCCGTGACCGATAACAACGAGACCGAAGAACCGCAGACCCATGCGGAGAAGATGCACGCCGCACGCGCATCTGCCATTGGGTTGCAGTTTGCGATCTCGATCGGGATTGGGGCGTTCGCTGGCAACTGGCTAGACGGCCGGTTCGACACAGGACCGTGGTTGTTGATGACGGGTGTATTGCTCGGCTCCGCGGCGGGCTTCCGTGATCTGTACCGGTTGGCGAAGTCGCAGACCGACGATGAAGGGGAAGAATGAACTCCACATTCCTTCGTCGTATGGACACGACGCTGATGCTCCTGACTGTTTTCGGCACGATCGCTTGGGGAGCGTCGACAAACATCTTTCAAGGCGCGAGTTTCTTGGTTGGGGCGGTCATCGGATTCGCAAATTTCGCCTTATTACGGCGAGTTGGAGGCGCGGCGGTCGCTCGAGCGTCGCAGGGTGAGGACGCAAGTTCGAGCCTCTCCGCAATGTACCTTTTG
>JBLHWZ010000002.1:0-65993 GCA_047629415.1 Bradymonadia bacterium
GTCTTCGCCGCCAACGTCTTCGCCGCCAACGTCTTCGCCGCCAACGTCTTCGCCGCCAACGTCTTCGCCGCCAACGTCTTCGCCGCCAACGTCTTCGCCGCCAACGTCTTCGCCGCCAACGTCTTCGGTCAGCACGAGGTCCAAACAGTTGAAGTAGAGATCGTTGGTGCCCACCACGTAGGGGGGCTTATCCGTCATCATCTGAACCAGCTGGAGCGTGCAGTTGGTGCACGGCGTATTCGGTAGCTCGAGCTCGTAGACCCAGGTGCCATCGACCTCGTTCCGCTCATGTGGAAAGAGGTCGTCCACTAGGACAGAGTCGTTAGTGTAGAGGTCGTTGTAGTCGGCGGGATCGACGAAATCGTCCTGACCGTCCGCGTCGAAAGCGATTCGATAGTAGCCAGGGTGCGCCACGAACTCGTCCCACTCCAGCTGAATCGTTGAGCCAGCCTCGAACGTGTGAGTTACATCGCCGCGAGTGCTGCCATCGAGCCCGCAAGGCCCGTCCTTAATCTCGTCGGCCCCGTCGCGTGTCTCGTGCGACGAGATGATCATGTGGGCGGACGCTGGAGCGGCGAAGCCGAAAACAAGGAGGGCGAGGCTGAGTCGGATCATCGGTCTTCTGCGGGGCTCGAGGCGTTCATAACGTAGCGCTTAACCATCTCTTAGGCGACGCCCACAGCCTCAAGCACCTCATTCCAGCCCAACGAGCTACGCGAGGACTACAAGGTCGGGCACCGAGATTGCTTCCAACTTCCTCATGACCCGTGCCCGGTGAACCTTGATCATCTCTTTCGAGACGCTGAGGAACTCGCTGAGTTCGGGGTTCGTGAACCCTCGGGCCACGAGTTGAAACGCAGCGGTCTCCCGATTCGTGAGCTTCGCGACAAGCTCACCGGCCTCCAGACGCCCGGCCAGAAGCTGTCTCGCCTCTTCGTTCCGGCTGCAACGCGATGTCGATCGCTGCGCAGAGTACAGACTCATCAACGGACTTCTCGAGGAAGTCGACGGCCCAAGTCTTCAGCGCCTCCGAGCAAGAGGCGACCGTCCCGCGGCCCGCCAGGAAGATACCAGGCAGCGGCTCGACGATGACCGCGAGGCGCCTCTGCGACTCGATACCACTCCGGTCGGGCAGATTGGGGTCCCTCACGATGCAGCCGCTTGCGTCTGAGCTCACTACGTCGAAGAGTCTCTGAGCACCTGGGTGGGTGGAGACGATGTACCCGCGGATCCCCGAAAGGCGCTTGAGGCTTCTACGAATTGAGACGTGGTCATCGACCACGAACGTTGTTGCGACGGCGACTATCAGCGATGGGTTTTGCCGCACGATTCGAGAGTCAGCAGGAGACGCAAAGCGGCGACCCTGACCACCGGTCTGCGGCGCAAGAGTATCAGCCAGTCTGGGGCCGAAGCATCACCCTTGTGAGTGAGTCGCAGACGCCGGGTTGGCGGCGTCTATGCGAAGCCTCGGGAGCTGGCCGTTCAACGCGCCACGGCATGTGTTCTGAGCGGAGATTCGGCCGCGGCTTGGCGCTCGTCACTGATGATCTCCCTTACCGCCTCCATCGCCTCCTCGAGGTCGGGTGGATCTTCTTGCAGAAGGTGCGAAGCAGCCTGGGCATTTGCCAGGATCGCGGTCAGTGGTTGGTTCAGCTCGTGAGCGCGGTCACTGGCGATTTCCCGGACGGTGGCAGCGCGGCGAGCCCGCTCCAACTCATCGAGCGACCGGTGGGTCTCGGCGACCTGCTCCTCGAGCCTCGTGTTTGACGCCGCGAGTTCCTCGGTTCGCAGCGTGACCTGGGCCTCCAGCTCATCTTCACGCTCTTCGAAGAGCGTCCGCAGACTCCCGGCCAACCGCGTGGTCGGGCCGGCCGGCGCCGTGAACATGAGGACGTCACGCGCCAGCCATTTCCAGTCGCGGCGGAACTCGGCCGAGCTTCACATCGGCGTAGTCGACTCGGACACTTTCTTACCGAGGCGGGTCGCCGTGAAGTAGAAGAAGAGACCGCTCGCCGCGAGCTTGAGAATCCCCGAGAGTACGGCCGGAGCCGGTGACAAAGTTTGGGCGGCTACGCTCGGTTCGTAGAGCGCGAGTTCCGTGAGTTCGAACGCCGCACACAGCCCAGGCCAGAGCGTCGATGCCCCAATTGCGGCGCGACGATGACGGAGCGCCGAGCACCACGACTCTTCGTAGAGATGACCTTCCTCAGGAGGCGCAACGGGACGCTCAGGCACTCACCCAAGTCGATCAAGGCACCAACCAGACGTCGATATCGGAGCTCTCAAGTGGGGAGACGGCGAGGGAACCCTCGGTCGCCGAGCTGTTGGTCACCTGTACAATCAACTCGCCCGTTGCCGCGTCCGCGATGAAGATATCCAAGCCGGTCGCGCTCCGGTCGACGACTGCCAGCAGGCTCGAGTCCGGGTAGAATGCGGGCCCAGCCGACTCGTCTGTTCCGATGCTGGTAAAGGTTCCTGTAGGGAGGTTCCAGACCACGGCCTGGGTCCTGAATCCGGCCGTTGGACGAACGAACGCAACGTCCAATCCGTTCCAAGATGCATCCGGACCACCGAGGATCGCGCTGCCCACTGTCAGCCGAGTGTCGTCGAGCGTTTGCACGTCTCGAGCATGAACCTCGAAGACACCCAACTCGTCTTGGACCAAGAACACTTCGTTGCGGAACTGCCAGTCTGGAGCGGAGTCCGAGTAACCGGTTGAGCCCATCTGGTACGGCGCCGATCCATCCGTCGGAACCACCCAAAGGTCAGAGGGCCCGCCGGTTGAGCCTTCCACTACGATCTCGTCGCCCACAGGTGACCACGAAGCCCCAGACCACGAGGAGAGACCGGGGTTCAGCGATGTCACGACTCCAGTCGCCAACTCGACGACGCGAACCGGTGCCGGAGAGCCAAGCGTCCGATACGCAAGGTAACGGCCATCTGGGGACCAAAACGGATCAAACTGAATGATGTCCGCCGTTGCGATCTGGGTCAGATCGGATCCGTCGGCGCGCACAACAAACACAACGCCGAGGCCGAGGGACCCAGGAGCGACAAAGGCGATCCACGGGTTGACCAGAGCGAGCGGGGTGCAAACGAGCGCCTCGCACGTCCAGGACGAATCACAGTCGACGTCATTGATACACGACTCGCCGACGACGCAGACGTCGCACTCGCCTCCACCACAGTCGACGTCCGTCTCATCGCCATTCGCAATCAGGTCATCGCAGGTCGGCTCATCAGTGCAGACAACGCCATCGCAGTAGGCGGATCCGCAGTCGGCCGGCACCACACACCCCTCTCCATTCGGACATGGGGCGCATACAGAGCCACCGCAGTCGAGGCCGGTTTCGAGGCCGTTCTCCACGCCGTCATCGCAAGTGGGAACCCCGATGCAGACCCCGCCGGAACACAGCCCGCTCGCGCAGTCCGCCGGTACCCCACAGTCCGACCCAGTCGGGCAAGTGGAGCAGTCGCCGCCACAATCGATGTCGCTCTCGAAGCCACTGACGACTCCGTCTTCGCAGAGCGGGCAAGCGACGGAGGTCGTGCACTCGAAGTCGGTGCCGTCGCAGGCCAGCACGTGCGTGCTGCACTCACCACATTGCTCGCCGACCGCACCCGGCATCTCATCGCAGCCGCCACATTCGTTCAGCGCGGCTGAGCCTTCGTCTCCCTCGCAGTCCAGACTCTCTCCACCACCGCCGCAGGTGAGCACTCCGGTGTCACAAATCCCGCAAGCGGCGCCTGGGGTCCCAACGATAGGGGTGCAGCCACCACACGCGTTCGCGGGGTCAACTCCCTCGCACGACACTGCATCCGCGCCATCGCACGCCCATGCTCCGGAGTCGCACGACCCACAGGCTCCGCCCGGCTCGTTCGAGAGCTCGCTACAGCCTCCGCAGGAGTTCAGTCCCGCTGGACCCAAGTCGCCGTCACAGACGACCGATGAGAGGTCGCCAGAGCACACCCAAGCCCCGCTGCCACAGGTTCCACAGGATGTATCGGGTGCGGCTTCAAGAGCTCCACAACCGCCGCAGGCGTTGGTCGCTCCCGGGCCGTCGTCGCCTTCGCAAAGCGTAGCGTCTGTTCCATCACAGGCATAGGTGCCACTTCCACAGTCGCCGCAACCACCACCGGGCGGGTTATCAAGCGCGGCGCAGCCGCCGCAGCTATTGAGAATGCCGTCGCCAGCATCTCCTCCACAGACAGTCACCTCGCTGCCGTCACAGGCGACGACGCCTGTGTCACAGGTTCCGCAAATGGTGCCAACCGATGCGCCCAAAGAAGCGCAGCCGCCACAGTCGTTCAGCTCCGCGTCTTCCCCGAGGCAGTCGACGACTTCTTCTCCGTCACACGACCAAACTCCGGACCCGCAGAGTCCGCAGGCAGCGGCAGGATCCCCTGCGAGCTCCGCGCAGCCACCACAGTCGTTTCGTGCGGCAGCACCATCGTCTCCAAAGCAGACGATCGTGTCAGAACCACCACAGTTCCATGAGCCGGACCCGCAGGTCCCACATGGGTCGCCGGGGTTAGCGGAAAGCTCGGCGCAGCCACCACATTCGTTGAGATCGGCGCTACCGCCGTCGCACACCAGAGACTCGCTATCGTCGCTGCAGGTCCAGGCACCGTCCTCACAGACTCCGCAGGCCTCGCCGAGCGCCTCGTCGAACGCGGCGCAGCCTCCACACGCGTTGTAGGCGCCCTCACCTAGACCGCCGGTACACTCAAGGGAGAGCCCATCGCCAGCACAGACCAACGCACCGGAACCGCAATCGCCGCAAGGGTCCTCGGGCGCGCTGCCCAACGACGGTCCACATTCGCCGCACTCATTTTCGGCAGCGCCGGCGGCCCCTTCACAGACACTATCGGAGCCGGCGCAAGACCAGACGCCATCGCAGAGACCGCAGTCTTCTCCGATCGCGCCCATCTCGTCGCAGCCGCCGCACTCGTTCAACGCAGATTCGCCGCGATCTGCGGCACAAATGGCCCGGCTCCCGCCGATCGCACAGATCCAGAGTCCGGTCGCACAGGTGCCACAGGTCTCTCCGAGGTCTTCCTCGATGACGCCGCAACCGCCGCACTCGTTGAGTGAGTCCGGGCCAGCATCGTCGGCGCAAGCGAGGCCATCGGCTCCGTCGCACTCCAGCGCGCCGCTCCCACAGACACCACAGGAGTCACCCGGCGCTGCTTGGCGGCCACCGAAACTAAGTGGACCGCATCCGCCGCAGTCGTTGACGGCGTCCTCCTCAGCCAGCTCTCCGAAACAGCTGGCCGAGTTGGTGCCGGCGCACGCGATCAGGCCAGTCCCACAGACACCGCAGCCCTCGCCAAGCGTTGCACTGATTTCCTCACATCCACCGCAAAGATTGAGGTCACACCCCGGTTCGCCGTCCTGGCAAGCGACCGCGTCTGTACCCGAGCAGATCCAGATTCCTGCACCGTCTTCACACGCCGTTCCGGGCTCGCCTTCCAGGGCGGTGCAGCCGCCGCAGACGCTTTCCGGACGGTCGGCGCTTGGCATACAGACCACGCCGTCAAACGGCACGATACCGAGCTCCTCGGCCAGCACTTCGTCCGCGCAACGCCAAGTCGCCGAGACCGCGCCGCAGTCTACCGCGATAGCACAGGTTTCTCCTGGCTCTCCTGCAAGAAGCGCCGCCCCGCCACAGGTGTTGGGAGAGTCATCAACGGTGCACTCGAGTTCATTCACATCCCCGCAGACCAGCGCTCCGATAAGAGACGGCCCGCACGGGGTACCGATGTCAGCAGGTTCACCGCGATAGGTCAGCTCAGCGGTTCCGCCGCAGACATTGCTCGCATCGCTGTCGACCGCGCAAGTGACGAGGTCGGCGCCTTCGCAAAGCCACAGGCCGTCGCCAGATCCATCATTACACTCGGTGCCGGGGTCTTCGCCGAGAGGCGCGCAGCCGCCACATGGATTGGTCACGGCGTCAGCACACTCGACACCAAGCGGCGAATCAGAACAGGCGAGACCGCCATTTCCGCAGACTCCGCAGCCGGCGCCAACTGTGCCCGGCAGCAGCTCGCATCCTTCGCACTCGTTGCGACCGACGGCGCCGAGGCAACGAATCGAGCTGGGCCCGTCGCATGCAACGACACCGCCACCGCACGAGCCACACGTCGATCCTGGTGCAAACTCTCGGCCTGCGAGGGTCAGAGCATCGCAGCCGCCGCATTGGTTCCGCTCTTCGAGCTCGCACTCGAGCACGGGGGTCACATCTGGCTCCGCGTCGGCGTCGACCTCAAGGTCGGGCTCTGCGTCGGCGTCGGGAGCAGTATCTTGCACGTCCTCGACGGGATCTGTCGCGACGTCGTCCATTGCGGTGACATCCCCTGTGCCAAACTCTGGGGTACAGAATCCTCCGAGGCACGCCTCAGTGGGCTCGCACTGCGTATCGACGACACAGGGCGTGGATCCTACCATGGCGGGGTTGTCAGAGCCGCATGCCAGGAACGCGGTCGCGAAACCGATGCAGGCGAAGGTTCGAAGGAGGGTCGTCTGGTTCATCTGTAGGCCGGTAGAGGACCTGCGAATCATCGCATGACTCCGGCTCGAATGAAATGTAGGGCAATCCGGCACCCTGTCCGCACCCGAATTCGGCCCCAAACCTCTTTAGAGATCCCACTGAGCGTGGGAAGAGTAGAGAGGCAGGCTTTGGCTGCACACCGGCACCAGGATTCGACTTGCGGTCCCACTCGCGCTCCAACCATCCCAACCGTTCGTCGGTCAGTCTGCACGCGCGACGCCAGACCGCTGTAGGTGCACGTTGACCGTTCGGGCGCTGCGCTGGTTCGGCGCGGGAAAGTCGCTGGTCGTCGATGAGGAAACGGGCGAGACGTTCACCGTCGCGCGGATTCTCCCGGGCGAGCGTGCCACCGTGAAACGCTTCGAGCGGGCGGGGCGCAGGTTCCCGGTTGCGGACGAGATCCTCGAGGCCTCCCCACATCGCGCCCCCGCCAATTGCTCGTACTACCAGGAGTGCTCAGGGTGCGACCTGCTTCACGTCACCGAGGCCGAGGAGCAGAGCTACAAAGCCCTCACCGCCTCCGAAGTTCTAGAGCGGTTCGCTGGCGTCGTTCCTAAGCATGTGGAGACGGTGGGGCGAGCGCACCGTGGAGCTCATCGCGCCCGCGCTCGATTCGCGCTGCGACGGTCCAATGGAGCAATTACACTCGGGCTCCGAGCGCTGAGCGGCGAGCTTGTAGACATCGTGGACTGTCCGGCCAGTGTGCCCGCCGTCCGGTCCATCATGACCGCCGTGAGGAAGATCGTGCGCGAGCTGCCCGGCCTAGAACTTCTCGGCGTCGAGGTCTCCGCTGGCGTTGAGGGTGCGGCGGTCGTTTTCGACGTGGATGAGTGGGACCCGGAGCGCGGTGGAGAACTCATCAACGCGATGCAATCCACCCCCGGTGTATCGGCCACCGCCATTCGCCGAGGAAAGGAGAAGATCGAACTACTCGCTGGCCAGTGGCCCCGGCAGCTGCCCGTCGGTGACATCGAGCTCGGTCCGGCCCCTGATGCATGGACCCAGCCCACTCCCGACCGCGCCGCCGAGCTCTACGCCTGGGTCCTAGGCCTCGGCCTGCATCACGGGAAGACCGTTCTCGATGCGACCTGCGGCACAGGTGGCCTCACCCTCGCGCTCGCCACGCTCGCGAAGTCCGTGCTTGGCGTTGACGCCAACTGGCAGGCGCTGAGAAGCGCCATGAAGAGCTCGCAGTCTCTCGGACTGCTCAACACAGAGTTCCGAGGGGGCAAAATCGAGACCGTTGCCAAACGAATGCGTGACGACCGCGGCGGATTTGACCTGGTGATCGTCAACCCGATGCGCCGTTCGCTCGGTCTGGACTGCATGAAGGACCTAGCTGCGTTAACGGACGAGCACTTGCTCTACCTCGCTCCCGCACCTCGAGCGGGAGCCGAGGACATCCGCGATTTGCTCGCCGAGGGCTTCCAGATCGCCCGCGTAGCAGCGGTCAATTTGCATCCGGGGACTTCGAAGTCGTTGATGGCCGTCTTGCTGAAGAAGACCTAGGATTCTTCAGCCAGTCTGAACACGACGGCATCTCGGCTAACCTCAAGGAGCACGTCACGCACCGCAGCCAGAGGCGGCGTCAGACGGACTTCCTGGGCGCTGACGCGATAGGACACCAGGTCCGAAGAGCGATTAAGGAAGCCCTCCGCGAGAATTTCGACCGCGAATGGTTCAAGCTCGGAGTCGGCCTCTGGCAATTCACGCTGGAGTCCTTCGAAGACTCCAGGTGCGCGCTCCATCGCGTAGGTCATCTGAGCCCGAGACGCCTCAACGTGACCAATCGCTGCCAGCCCACGGCTGGCGACGGCGTGCAAGCCGACCCAGCCTGACTCGGCAGCCTGAGCGTCTTCAACATAGGCGAGACCGCGTCTGGGTTGTCCGAGAGCGATCAGGCACTCACCCATCGTTGCGAGCCAAGCGGGTTCACCGCGTTGCCGCCAGCAACGCACAAGAGTCCACGCAGCTTCGGCCAATTCTCCATCTCTCGCGAGTCGCCGGGCAGCGAAGAGGCGGTCCTCAGACGGGTCGGAGCCAACCTGGGAACCCCGAGCGAGTGCAAGCTCTTGCGCTGACGCCGCTGCGAGTCGCCGCGCCTGTTCGTTCCAGGGTTCGGGCAGGGCATCCCGCGGGGGTTCATCGCCGGCGGTCTCCCGCTCCATCCGATCAGCGTCCTCTATCTCGTCCACTTCGCGGAGCGCCGCGGCCAACTGAGCCCCAAGCAGGACCCGCTCATGACCGCTGGCGACGGAAAGCAGCCTCATTCCTTGCTCCAACGCCTCCTGATGGGCGTTGTTCAGCATCAGCATTCCTACCGCTACTCGGCGCTCCCACGTTCGGCCTCCAGCAGCGTCAACGAATGACTCGGCCGCGCGACCAGCGGCGTCTTTGTCCGCGGCGACGGTCGCGCGAATCAGCACCGATAGCGTGCCGGGATTCGCAAAGGGATCAGCCATCTGACTGGCGTACTCCGAAGGCGCACCATGTTCAGCGGCCAGCAATAGCCTACGCCCAAGTGTCGGGTCCTCAGCTAGCGCACGATGAACTTCTTCGCAGCCGGCAGCATCTCCCAGCGGCACCAAAGACAGGCCGTCCGCGAGCCGCAATTGGCCCCGTCGATCTGCTCGCTGCAGTCTCAGGGCAAGGGGGCCATGACCCAGGTCGACGAGCAGATCGGCCGCGTCCTTCCGGAACGTGTGGAGCGCGAGTAATTCACCGGGCAGCGAGGCTCGGAACTGGGTGAGCGATTGGGCCACTAAGTCTGCTCCTCGGGCACTGGCGCTCGCGCTGGGATCGCCGCCCCGCGGCTCGCGATGCGCCGAATCTCGCGGGCGGTTGGGACGAAGGTGCTCCCATCATGAAAAACTCGAAACTCGCCGTCCATCATACCGGATCGGAACCACGATGAGCGGTTTCCGAGCAGTGACCGACGGAACTCCAGCAGGGTCTCCTTCAACGAGGGCCTGACGGCGACATTCGCGAGCGCCGGCATCGTCCGCGACACCTCCTCCCACTCGCCTTGCGCTCGTTCTTCATCGCCGAGCGCGAGATACGTCAGAGCCAGATTGGTGCGAGCGCCGACTCTCCCTGGACGAGTACCAATTGCCTCGGCCAGGAGCGCCACCGCCGCCTTGTAGTTGCCTAGCTCGTACTCCGCCTCTCCCTGCACGCCAGTTGCCGTCGATTCAGGGAGAGAGCCAACGACCAGAACACCCAGTCGCGAGGCCGCCTTGGCGCGGCGTGGATTCCCACGAAGCAGTTCGCACAACGAAAACCCAACAAACGCCCAACGGGTTCGGGAGCGCTTCAGCGCCTCAACGAACGCGGTGCGCCCGTCCTCGACCCTCCCGAGCCACAAGAGCAACTCGCCGTAGTACGTCCACGGAAAAGGCGACCACGGGAAATCAACTTGGAGCTTCGCGAAGGCGCTCTCGGCAGCCGCAACATCGCGCTCGCGGGAAAAACGGCTGAGGATCCCGGAGGACCTCTCCCGCGTGGAGCAGCCTGGTTCGACGAGCCGCAACGAGGCGGACTCTTCGTCCCAGCGAGAGAGCGGCAGAACACGAATCCCACGCATCTGATGCAGCGTGGAGTCGAAGAGCATCCGCGCGGCTCGGCGCGAGGAAAGTGCGGCGCGGTCGTCGCCAAACTCGGCGAATGCGCCACCACGCAGAGGATCGAAACCCATCCGCTTGACCGTCCAGCGGCTCCAAATGACGTCTGGAACCGCACCCCTGGCGGTGGCCGCCATACGGACCGCATGAGCTGCAAAGGCGCCATGACGGCGCTCCACGTCGGCCGCCAAATCCTCTGCTGAGCGAAGGGAACCCAGCTTGAGCTCGGCCTCAGCGATCCACATCTCCGCCTCGTCAGTCTGTGGGCCCCGACGGAGTTCCTTCAGTCCCTCCGCATGCCTCCCGAGGCAGACGAGCGCGGCGCCCCTCTGAACCGGAATGTCCGCGGGGGTGTCCCAGTCCAAGACCTCTTGATAGCGCCCCTCGGCAAGCGCAAGGCGTACTGTGTGTTCCGTGTCTAGGCCCGGACGGAGGCGCGAGCGCACTGCCTCGAAGTCGCCCAATATGTAGAGCAGTTCAAGGAGCCCACTGCGGTCTTCCAACGCCTCGACTTCGACTTGGATGGCGCACTCAAGCGCACGTTCTCTCTCGCCAAGTTCCATGAGTGCTGACGCGAGTTGCGCCCTAGACTCGGCCGTTCTGCCTCGGTCTTCGTCGTCAGACACAGACTCGAGACACTCTACCCGCACGTCAATGAGCTCGGCTGCCTGCGCCACCAAGGAGACACAGAGAAGTCGAGACGTGTCTCCGCTCCCTTGCACGATTGCCGATCGCAGCTCGGCACGCGCCTTGCCCGGTTCTCCGAGCATCATGTGCTTCATCGCGACAGCTAGCGGCACCGTAGGCTCGATCTGCATCGCAGCGGAAAAGTCGTTCGCTTCGACGTGCTTGAGGAACTCCGACTCGCTTAGTCGCCAGTGGAGTCGGCCGTCGTCCGCAGCCGACGTGGACCATTTCGCGAGCTTGGGATCGCTGAGAAGAGCTGCTTCCACCGCGCCCCCAAAACCAGCGTCGCCCTCCACAACGAACTCTCCCATCCCCCCATGATTGGGCCGACCAACTCTGGCGCGAACGCCGCGTCCACCGTCGGAACCAAACACGACCAGGCTGTGGCGCCGTTTGTCGAGCTCGCGGACCTCCAATGCCGGCACCAGCGCACTGTTTAACCTGCCGAACGCCTCGCTAAGTCGCACTTCGCCCTCGCGCCCAACAATAGCTGCTGCCCGCTACTCTCATTTCTGCTCCCGCAGGCACGCTCTCTCAAGCGGGGAGAGGCCGCTGGTCTTGCTCAGATCGAGAGGCTCCTTCAGGTACATGATCGGGTTCGCGAGCACACGAACTCGCCTCTGAGACTGAGGTGCAGCTGTGTGGAGGGCGTACGGGTGGGTCAGGTAGACGTCGCCAGCCTCACCAGTGGCCTCGATCACGTCCTTGCAGCGCCGGTAGATTGGCATGCAGAGGTCGCGGGCATCGAGATCGACTGGCTCCGTGGCCGTGCGCAGAGCATCTGCGATCATTCGGACCGAGTCGGCCGCGACGAGGGTCGCACCTTCATCGGGACCAATATCGGAGAGCAGGATTAGTGGCACCAGCCCAACCCTCGTGTTCTGCGCAGTCGCATCTGGCCGCGGATCGTCGATATGCCACTTCAGGTTCTCTCGGCCCGAACGCCGGTCGGACGCCAACAATGGCATCGGGTTACCCAGGATTGTGTAGTCCCCCCAAAAGTCCCGCTCCCAAGCGTCCGCAGACCCTGCGATCTGACAAGCCGCCGACCATGCCCGCGGGCATATTTCGCTGATCGGGAGCAGGCGATCCCCAAGTACGGAGATTCGGCCACCAAAGTGACGGACACCGCGGTCGTATTCGAACTCCTCAAGCGCTCGACGCTGCCGAGAAGTGTGGCACTCGTGCACGTACTTCCCGGGATCGCGGCGGGCACGGCTCCGGGCCAGACGTCTCCACTCTTCGATCCGATCCTTCGCCACGGCGCCGCGTAAGACGACAAAACCCCGTTGCACAAACTGCTGAAGTTCGGCCTCCGATAACCGGTTGGCTGACGGCTCATCCGCCAAGAAGGGAGGTTGTCGAAGTGCGTCGGATGCCATGGTCTAGACCATATGCCAGTCGTATCCGGTGTGCAAACGATGAGTCGCCTATGACTGCCTCGCGATTCCCCGTCCCATCGGCGTCCTTTGGCAGCGCGACCGGTAGAGAGAAACACAGGGAGAACCCAAGCCAGAGGCGCGGGCTCAGGACGGGTAATCGCAGCAACTAAGCTCACCGGATTTGCGAGGGATACGAAGCGCAACTAGGAATCGACGTCTCCTCCCACCGCTGGCGCACTTGTCCATACTCGGCCTCGACATTGGTACCCTTCGAATCGGTGCCTCCGGCAGCAACGAAGCTCGAATCGCGACTCCGTTGGAAACCATCCCGGGACGCCCACGTAAAGCCGCCTTGGCTCGCGTCGTCGAACTCGTCGAGGAGCGAGGCGTGGAAACGATCGTCGTAGGATTGCCGCTCGAACTCGATGGCACAGAGGGGATCGCAGTCCGCAAGATTCGGCGCTTCACAGCCTCGATCGCGGGGGCGCTGCCGGAGATGCCCATCGTCGAGTGGGACGAACGACTGACCAGCGTCGCGGCCGAGTCCTCGCTGATCGAGTCAGGGATGCGCCGCAAGGCGCGTAAACAGGTGATCGACCAGGTGGCGGCAGTGTTGATTCTGCAGGGATACCTCGAATCGCTGGGGCACGATGGCCATTAAGATCGGAGAGCGAGTTCGTCCTACGAGCGGGTCAACCGCGACGGTCAAAGCGGAAGCTACGGAGACGCTAAAAGCCGCGGCGGCGCTCAGATCTCCGCCCCCCGAAACACGCAGGAAAGGTGGATTCCGCTCGTTCATGACGACGGTCGCCGTCTTGGCCTTCCTGGTCGCAGGCTCCATCGCAACACTCGCCTTCATCAAGTACCGACTGTTCGTCACGTCGGATGTGGTGATCGCTGGCGAACCGGTGCCCTTCTTCGTCCAAGAAGGCGAAGGAGCCTATGCCCTCGTCGAGCGTCTAATTTCGGATGGAGTACTCCCTGAGAGCGAGTTCTGGCGGCCGTTCGTCAGACTCGAGGCCCGAACAGGATGCCTGCAAGCTGGTGAGCATCTGTTACCTGCTGAAGCTACCCCCAGCCGCGTCTTCGACGTCGCCTGCGAGACAGCGTATGCACCCGGAATCCGGCTGGTCTTCATTGAAGGCCTCAACATGTACCAGCTCGCTGATCGGATGAGCGGCGCAGGGCTGGGCGAGCGCGACGAAATCCTCCGACTCGCGCAGGACCGCGAGTTCTTAAATACGCTCGCAATCGAAGCGCCCACGCTCGAGGGCTACCTCGCACCAAACACCTATGAGTTTGAGGAGGACTCCGGTCCGGCCGAAGTCTTCACGCAGCTGGCGCAAGCTGGGTCCGTCGTTCGGGAGGAGCTCTTCGCGGCTCCCAGCGCAATCAAAGAGCAGTACACGGAGCACGAGATCCTGACGGTCGCGTCCATCGTCGAGCGCGAGGCGCGCGTTGACGACGAGCGGCCGATCGTAGCGCGCGTCATCTACAACCGCCTCGATCGCGGGATGAAGGTTCAGTGCGATCCCACCTGCGTTTACGGGCCCGACACCTACAACCAGCGGCCAAGTCCTGCGACCTGTCGCAGCGACCGAAGCACGCACTCGACGTACATGCTGCCAGCTCTTCCCCCAACGCCGATCGCGATGCCGCGGCGATCGTCCATCGACGCCGCGCTGCATCCAGCCGAAGACCCCAACGTGCTCTACTTCGCTGCTCGGATGGACGGCTCACGGAGGCACGTCTTCGCGAACACCTACGAGGAGCACATCGCGAACGTCGACCGATACATCCGAGGCCGGTGAGACCTACGCGGCGCGAACCGTGTCCGCGCCGCAGCGTCTATGCGGCAGCAGGCGCCTTCGGACCTGTGTCGTTCCCGTCGTCGCCTTGGATGTATTCCTTCGGCTTGTAGAGGAACGCGACGATCACGAACGCGATCGCTGTTCCGGCCATCAGCCGGGTGAAGAACCAGAAGTACGGTGCTCCGCGCAATGTGGTGGCGCCGCCAACGTAGGGACGAGCCTCCGCCACGAAGGGCTGTGCAGCAATCTCTACTCCCTCGGCGGCAACTGGCGCAGGTAGGAAGTCTTCGAGCGTCAGCGACGCAGTTCCGTCCTCAGCCATCGCCCGATTGAGCGCCATTCGCGCGGTCTCGGTCTGCACCCACGTGTAGCGGACCTCGGAGTCGGCCGTCGCGCTTCCGGCCTGTGCCACTGCCTCTTCCTGCGACTGCACCGACATCGCGCTAACCGAGACTTCGATCCATGCATCGAAGAGCGTGTGCTGCTCGTCGTCCGGACCATCTGAGGAGATGATGAAGTTCTGTCGGTTGATCAGTTGGTAGCGAAGCGGGTTACCCCACGGGTCGTTCACAGTAGCGACGAGTTCAGCGCCGTCCTCAGTGAGCGGGAGCCTGTCTTCAGCGTTCCAGTATGCCTCGATCTGGGCCAGGCCCTGATGCAGTGCCTCTGACTCAGAGAGGCTCATACCCTCCTTGTTTCCGTCGGCCCCGAAGAGCACTTCGATGTCATCGTTGGCCGCATCGCTGAAGCCTGGGAGGATCAGCGAGAACGAGCCGTCTTCACGTTGTTCGAGACCGATTCCGGCGGCCTCTGCAAGTGCAGCCCTGCCCTCGGTTCCCTCAAACTCAGCGAACTCAGCGGCCAGAATCATTGCCGCTTCCGACCCACTGTCCACGACGATGTTGTTGTTGACCGTGGCGGTGAAGATATTGCCGAGCGAGACGCTCATCAAGAAGAGCGCCATGATCACGGACTTCATCGTCTTGGGCGCCTGCGTGTAGGCGAACTCCAGTCCGGTGATGGAGACCATGACCTCAGATGCGGTGAGGATTGCGTAAGCAGAAACCTGCCATCCGATCGACGGGCGCTGGCCAGCATCGATCAGACCTTGAGCGTAAGCGACCATCGCGAAACCGCCGACCATCACGAAGAGGCCGAGCGAGATCTTCCGCATCGGAGTGAGCTTCCAGAACTTATTGATCGCCGGGTAGACGATGAACTGGAAGGTCGGGATGAACACCAGGATCATGATCGGGTTCACCGCCTGAATTTGCGACGAGAGCCAGGTGCGGCCGAGCCAATAGCGATCCATGTCCTCGGCCTGAAGCACCCAAGATGAGCCTGTCTGATCAAAGAGCGCCCAGAACACCGCAATGAAGAGGAACACGACGCTGACCTTGGCCATCGCCTTGAGTCCCACCGGGCTGAACGTCTCGTCGAACCAGCGCTTCCCGCTCGGCGGGATGTGGACGAATACGTTGCGCCCCTTCCAGAATGCGAAGGTCGCGATCGCCATCAGGATGCCCGGGATACCAAACGCGTAGTGCGGGCCGTACCACTCAAGCAGCCACGGCGTGAGCATCGTCGAGAGGAACGCGCCTGTGTTGATCGAGAAGTAGAACCAGCCGAACACCTTCGTCAGTAGCTGCTTATTGCCCGGTCCGAACTGGTCACCCACGTGCGCCGAAACGCAGGGTTTGATGCCGCCAGAGCCGAGCGCGATCAGGATCAAGCCCATCCACATCGTCTTGGCAGGATCGATCGCGTCGCTGATCCCCATCATCGCCAGAACTGCGTGCCCCGCACAGTAAACCAGACTCAGCGACATGATCGTCAGGTACTTGCCGAGAAGAATGTCGGCGAGCAGCGCACCAAGGATTGGTGTGAAATAAACGAGCGATGTGAACGCGTGATAGTGCTCGACCGCGGTCGCCCGAGCCATCGGGTCCCCATCAGCAGCGCCCGGAAGGAGAAAGAGAAACTGGGTCATGAAGACGACCAGAATCCCCTTCATTCCGTAGAAGCTGAACCGCTCAGCGGCTTCGTTTCCGATGATGTAGGGGATACCCTTCGGAAGTCCCGAGGTCATCGGCGGAGAAGTAAGAGGCGCTGACATGTTGGCTTTCCGCGTAGGAGTTCGCCCCGCGACACCTGAGCCAGTGGGAGGCTCGGCGGATCCTGGGGACAGCGGAGTCTTACAAACGCGTACACTGGACGCAATGGATGTGTCGTTGCGCAGCACGTGCCGCACCCAGCGAGAGCGCGGGGAACAGCGGCAGTAGTGGAACCCGGGTGCCGGTGAGAGAGATCTCGGGGACCGAGTTCTCGCTCACTGGCACCCACTTGGAGACACTGCTACATCCAAGCGAACTTCAACTCCGTCCAAGTCGAACATGCGTTTTAGGTTCCTCTACATTGTCGGTTTTGCACTGGGACTCTCCGCGTGTGGCACCGAGCCCGCGGGCATCTTCGACTCAGGTCTGCTCTCAATTGATGCTGGCGACGACTCGACGACGCTTCCGGATGTTGCGAACACTGACACCGTGACGGACATCGGTGCGCCCGACATCACCGACCCTCCGGACGCCCCACCGACCGTTCGCGAGGTGTGCGACGACGGCGTCGACAATGACGGCGACGGCACCATCGATTGTGCTGATACCGACTGTATGACTGACGCGGCGTGCGACACCCCGCTTCCGATGGAGGACTGCGGAAACGACGTGGACGACGACGGCGACGGCGACATTGACTGCGAAGACAGTGATTGTGTCTCTGATCCGATCTGTGAAGGTCCCCAGCCAATCGAAGACTGCGGAAACAGCCTAGACGATGACGGCGACGGCGCGATCGACTGCCGTGACTCGGACTGCGCGACTGACCCGCTCTGCACGTCGACTGGAGGCGAGGACTGCAGCAATTTCTTGGACGACGACGGCGACGGCGACGTCGACTGTCGCGACAGCGACTGCCTCGGACACCCTTACTGCGACGAGATCTGCGACGACGCGGTCGACAACGATCGCGACGGCCTCATCGACTGCGACGACTCCGACTGTGATGAGGACCCGATCTGCGGAGGCGGCGAAGAGGACTGCAACAACGGCGTGGATGACGACGGAGACCTGCTCATCGATTGTGATGACGATGGCTGTTTCGAGGAGTGCGGCGCCGGTGGAGACGAGGACTGCTTCAACTTCCGCGATGATGATGGCGACGGCGCCATCGATTGCGACGACAGCGATTGCATTACTTCCCCATTCTGCGGCGGCGGCGGCGACGAGATCTGCAACAACCTCGTCGACGACGACGGTGACGGCGCGACCGACTGTGCAGACCGCGACTGCAGCGGCTCTTCGGTCTGCGGCCGCGAGCGATGCGGCGACGGATTCGATAACGACGCCGACGGCCTCATCGACTGCGACGATATCGAGCAATGCGCATCCCACGTGCTCTGCGTCGGCGGCGCTCGTGAAGCCAACTGTATAGATGACATCGACAACGACGCCGACGGTCGCACCGACTGCGAAGACGGCGACTGCGCATCCAACCCAATCTGCACCGCTACGGGCGACCCGGAAATCTGTGGGGACGGCCTAGACAACGATGGCGACGGCACCTTCGACTGCGGCGACACGGACTGCTTCGACGACCCAGCGTGCGACGAAGCCGGTAACTGCTCGGACGAAGACATCGCAGATCTGGCTGATGTCGACTACACCGACCTCATCTTCAGCTGCGTGATCGACTGCCTCGGCGGCGATTCGCGAGCTTGTGCTGGTGAGTGCACTCAGGAGCGCACGGGCATCTCACGAAGCTGTGCCGACTGCTTTGGCGGACTCATCGAATGCGCCCAAGACCTCTGCATCAGTACATGCCTTGCCGACCCGTCGGGCGGCGCTTGCATCTCCTGCGTAACCGACGGTTGCGGCGACGACTTCTTCTTCTGTTCTGGCTTCGAGCTCGAGTTCTAGACCATGAAAAACCGGTTTCTTCTCATCCTCCTCGCCGCCGCGACCTCCGCGGCCAGCTGCAATGACGGTCGCGCCGTCGACGGCACCACCGACGCAACCACCATCGATGATGTTGGCAACGACGCTATTGGGATCGACGTCGACGACGACGTCCCTGATGTCACGATCGACTTCGGACTAGACCCCCGTGAAGACGTCCCCTCGACCGACGTCGTCGAAGATGTCGCGGATGTCGCGCCTGACGAAGGCATCGACACGAGCCCCGACGCAGAGCCCGACATCCCTGAAGGGTGCGGTGACAGCGTCATCAACGATGGCGAAGAGTGTGACGACGGCGAGGACAACTCGAACATCGAGATCGACGCCTGCCGCACGGACTGTACTCTCGCAGTGTGCGGGGATGGAGTTGCTGACAGCGGCGAAGAGTGTGACGACGGCGAGGGCAACTCGAACGTCGAGATCGACGCATGCCGCACAGACTGCTCCGAGCCTATCTGCGGCGACGGCGTCACGGACAGCGACGAGGACTGCGATGGCGGACCTGATTGCTCGGATGAGTGCACCAATCCTTTGGCGAGCCTTTGCTCTGAGTGCGCCTTCGACGACGAATGCGGCGGCGATGAGGACTTCTGTGTTGACGGGTTCTGTGGGCTCGGCTGCGACGATTCCGATTGCCCGCGCGGCTTCGAATGTGCCGATGTCATCGGAGGACTCCAGTGTGTTCCAAGCAGCGGTACGTGCGAGCCTTGCTTTGATCCCGACGGCGACGGCTACGGTATCGGCGAGGAGTGCCTCGGCCTCGACTGTGAGGAAGGAAACTCCGACGTGAACCCAGGTGCGGCTGAGGAGTGCGACGGGGTCGACAACAACTGCAATGGCTTCGTGGATGAGGCGGGTGGCGGCCCCACCTGGCACGCCGACAACGACGGTGACGGAGCAGGAAGCATCGAAGACTTCATCGAAGCCTGCGAACCAAGCGACGAGTACCCAAGCGCCGAAGGCGGCGACTGCGACGACGACGATTCAGAGGTTTTCCCGGGTGCGGTCGACCTCTGCAACGGGGTCGATAACGACTGCGACGAAGATACGGTCGACGGCAACGACGAAGAGCTCGTTGGCGGCGCCTGTGACGGCCTCGACGACGATCGCTGTGCCGGCGGCACTACAGAGTGCGTCGAAGGCGCGCTCATCTGCACGGAAGGACCCGAAGGGACCCGCGAGCTCTGCGACGGGGTCGATAATGACTGCGATCCTGACACCGCCGATGGCAGCGACGACCCGCGTGTCGGCGATGCGTGCGACGGTGAGGACTCGGACCTCTGCGAAGAAGGCCTCTCGATCTGCCGCGGCGGCGAGTTGCTCTGCGACGACAGCACCGACGACCAGATCGAGATCTGCGACGGCGAGGACAACGACTGCGACGGCACCGAAGACGAAGACGCAGGGGACCTCTGGTTCCGCGACTCGGACGGCGATCGCTTTGGCACCGAAGACGAGACGACAAACGCGTGCATCCGCCCGCCCGGTTTCTCGGCGCGATCCGGAGACTGTAACGACGATGAGAGTGCGGTGAACCCGGATGAGGAAGACATCTGCGACCGTCTAAACAACGACTGCGTCGGCGAGGCCGATGATGATCCGGCCTTCCATGAGACCGGATGGCCCGACATCGATGGAGACGGCTTCGGTGACTCCTCCGCGGACTCTTCCGGCTGCGAGATCCCGCCAGACTACGTCGACAACGGCGAAGACTGTAACGACGACTCCGCTGCGGCCGCCCCCGGCCTCGACGAAGTCTGCGACGATGGGTTGGACAACGACTGCAACGACGACGTGGACTGCGCCGATGGCGCCTGCGCTGAAGAAGAGGAGTGTGTGGTCGACTGCAGCGATGATTCGATCGGTGACACGATCGGTCTTGAGGCTTCTACGGGGACTACCGAAGGCGCCGGCAACGAGCTCACGGCTGGTTGCTCGGGCGGAGGCGGACCGGAGGTCGTGCTTGAGTGGACCGCTCCAGAGACCGGCACCTTCATCATGGACACGCTCGGTTCGGACTTTGATACCACGCTCTATGTGCTGGATGGTTGCGAGGGCGAGGAGATCGCATGCAACGACGACGCCTTCGACGGTGGGGAACGGCTCCGCTCCCAGGTGACATTCGATGCCGAAGCCGGTTCCAATCTTCTCATCGTCGTCGATGGGTTCGGC
Organism: Bradymonadia bacterium; assembly: GCA_047629415.1. GTDB lineage: Bacteria > Myxococcota_A > Bradymonadia > REDH01 > REDH01 > CBDUJZ01. The sequence goes on from JBLHWZ010000002.1 coordinate 20,237, forward strand.
GGCGGCTCGGCCGGCGACTATGTGCTGAACATCCGCCTCGACCTCGACGAGATCTGCGATAGCGGCGAGGATGAAGACGGTGACGGCGACATCGATTGTGCGGACACTGATTGTGTCGGCGACGACGCTTGCTTGGAAGTCTGCGACGACGCCGAGGACAATGACCTAGACGGCGACACCGATTGCGACGACAGCGACTGCCTCGGCGACGACGCCTGCGTCGAGATCTGCGACGACGGTGCGGACAACGACGGTGACGACGAGGTCGACTGTTTCGACATTGACTGCGCAGGCGACGATGTCTGCCGATTCGACGGATGTGCGGCTGCGGAGATCACTGGCACGGGCGAGATCGCGACCGGCAGCACCGAGGACTTCGCGTATTCGTACATCGCAGAGTGCGGTTCAGCGGCCGGTGGAACCCCGGCCGGTGGCGAAAACGCGAGAGATGCGTTCTACATCTGGACCGCACCAGCGAGCGGAACGTTCGTCATCGACACGCTCGGATCGACCTTCGACACCTTGCTCGCCGTTCTCGACGGGGAGTGCGGCGGCGAGGAGATCGCATGCAACGATGACGGGTTCGCAGGCGAGGAGCAAACCCGCTCATCGGTTGAGATCGAGGTCAGCGGCGGCGACGTCGTGACCATCGCTCTGGGCGGCTGGGGCTTTAGCAGTGGCGACTACGTATTGAACGCTACGCGCATCGAGACTGCCTGCGGCGACGACATCGACAATGATGAAGACGGTGACATCGACTGCGACGACTCAGATTGTGCCGAGACTGATGGATGCTTTGAGGTCTGCGATGACCGCTTCGACAATGATGGAGACGGTGACATCGACTGCGCTGACGCAGATTGCGACGCTGTCTGTATCGAGATCTGTGATGACGCGGTCGACAACGATCGCGACGGCCTCACCGACTGCGCTGACGCAGACTGCGAGTTCGACGAGGCCTGCTGCCCCGACGATGTGTTCGAGAACAACCAAGGCGTGGCCGGTGCGCCATCGACGCTCTGGGATGCCTACAACGCGGACTCGACCGCTACTCTGACGATTCGCCCGGGAGACGTGGACTCGTTCCGCATCCCGATGTGCACAGGCGGAACACTCCGTGCGACGGCCGAATTTTCTCACGATGACGGCGACCTGAGCATGGTGCTGCGAAACAGCACCGGGTTCACGATCGTGGGCGCCAATAGCGATGACGACAATGAGTCGCTCGCGTTCACCTCACCGTTCACGACGGACCTCTTCCTGCAGGTGAATATCGAAGACGATCTGTGTCAGTCTTACACGCTCACGATGGAACTCGTCTGCCCGTAGGCTTGGCGCTGGCCGCTCGCCGAACCCGATGCTTTGCCGTGATTTACGGCGCTGCAGAGGTGGGCGGCGAGGCTCTCTGGCCCTGATCGAAGCGATCCGGACATGCGATCTGCAAACGACGCGTGTCCGGATGACGAACGAGTGAATGAATAGCCATTCAGTCTTGACGACTGAATGGCTATTCATTATTGGTTCACCGCGTCTTCAGCTACCCGAGGAACCCGTGTCGAGAGAAAAGACCTCCGAGAAGCGCCAACGGATTCTGGCGGCTGCGCTCAAGGTCTTTGCGCAACGCGGATTCTACAACGCGAACGTCTCTGAAGTTGCGCGGGAAGCTTCCGTCGCTGACGGCACGATCTATCTCTACTTCAAGAACAAGGATGACCTGCTCATCCAGCTCTTCGAAGATCGGATGGACTATCTCATCCGGCGGCTCAAAGAGGGGCTGGAGAAGGCTGGCGGCACGGTACCGAATCGCATCTACGCGATGATCAAAGCGCACTTGCAGATCTCGAAGGAGTCCCCAGCTTTAGCGGAGTTCATCACGCTTGAGCTTCGCCAGAGCAGCAAGTTCGTTAAAGAGTACCAGAACGAGAAATTCTCCGAGTATCTGACAGTCGTCAGCGACCTGATCGAGGAGGGCCAGCACGACGGCTCTCTACGCTCAGGGCTCGATCCTCGCATTGTGGCCCGCTCGCTCTTCGGCGCGCTGGACGAGACATTGCTGACGATCACGCTCGCCGGCCGCAACTCACCTGCAGAGATCGAGAAGGCCGCTGGCCAACTCAACGACCTCCTCTGCGGCGGCCTCACGCCTCGCGACTAACCAGTTTTTACCCACCGAGGCCCGCGTTTCGCGGGCACTCCCGACCCAAGGACGCCAGCATGAAAGTAATGGCCACCGTCAAGCGGGCAATTGACCCGGAAGTGAAGGTCAAGCTCAACGGCACCGAGCTCGATACCAGCAACGCGGACTACAAGTTTAACTACTTCGACGAGATCGGAGTGGAAGAGGCGATTCGACTGAAGGAAGCCGGAACGGCTGACGAAGTTGTGGTCGTGAGTGTCGGCTCCGAAGCGGCTCAAAAAGAGCTTCGGAACGCTCTGGCAATGGGTGCCGATCGCGCCATCCTTGTAGAAGCTGACGAGACAACGCTCGACTCCTTCTACGTTGCTCAGATTCTCGCCGCCGTCGTCGAGAAGGAGTCCCCCGACCTCGTCCTTATGGGCAAGCTCTCGGTTGACTCCGAGAACAACGCGGTCGGTCAGATGCTGGCGCAGATTTGCGACATGCCTCAGGGCACCTTCGCTCACAACCTCGAGATTGTGGACGGCCATGCAATCGTCGGTCGGGAAGTCGACGGCGGTACTGCTGACGTGAAGATCGCGCTCCCCGCGGTAGTTACCGCTGACCTTCGCCTTAACGAGCCGCGCTACGCGTCGCTCCCCGGCATCATGAAGGCCAAGCGTAAGCCCCTTGAGACGATCACGCTGGAGTCTCTTGGACTCGATGGTGAGCAGCAGGTGCGCACCATCGGTTACGAGCTTCCACCCGTGCGCCAAGCAGGCGTCATCGTTGAGTCGGTCGATGAGCTAATCGACAAGCTCAAGAACGAAGCGAAGGCCCTCTAGGTCACTTTCCAACGAATACTAGGAGAATAGCATGAGCAGCATTTTGGTCATCGCCGAGCACCTCGAAGGAAAGCTCAAAGGCGCCACGCTGAACGCAGTCACTTTCGCGAATCAGGCAGCTGAGCTCGCTGGCCACGACGTCATCGGCGTCGTGCTCGGCTCGAGCGCCGGCGCAGCCGCGACAGAGCTCGCGAACCACGTACCGAAGGTCATTTCGATCGACGGAGACGCGTTCAAGAACTACCTCGCGGAAACCTACACCCCCGTCATCGCCGCACTCGCCGAAGAGTTCGACGCAGAGATCATCTGCGCTGGCTCGACGACAACCGGCAAAGACTACCTCCCACGCGTTTGCGCAGCACTTGAGGGCGGCTTCGTTTCGGACGTCATTGAGGTCTACAACGACGCCGATGAAGACCAGCTCGCCTACAAGCGACCCATCTGGGCCGGTAACCTCATCGAGCGCGTCACCTCCGACGCCGACGTAACCTGCGCCACCATTCGTACCACCGCATTCGACGACTCCGCCGGCGGCGTTGGCGGTTCGGTGGAAACCCGCACCGGTGGTGAAGCTCCAGCCAACGCCGAGTTCCTTCGGTTCCACTTGGTGGAGAGCAACCGCCCGGACCTCACCGACGCTGACGTCATCGTCGCCGGCGGCCGTGGACTCAAGTCCGCAGACGCTTTCGGCATGATCGAGGCCCTCGCAGACAAGCTCGGCGGCGCGGTCGGCGCATCGCGTGCAGCAGTCGACTCCGGATACGCGCCGAACGACTGGCAGATTGGCCAGACCGGCAAGATCGTCGCACCGAACCTCTACATCGCAGCAGCGATCTCCGGCGCCATCCAGCACCTTGCTGGAATGAAGGGCTCCAAGGTCATCGTCGCGATCAACAAGGACCCCGAGGCACCGATCTTCCAGGTCTCCGACTACGGCCTCGTCGCGGATGCCTTCAAGGCTGTGCCTGAGCTCACAGAGAAGCTCTAACAACGATACCGACACCCACGGTCCCAACGCCGTTCGCGTCTTACGCGAGCGGCGTTGGGTTGTTTTTGGAGAGTTCGCAATCGGAACCGAAGCGCGACGATTCAGTGAAACACCGACCTCACGATCATCCCTCGTAGGGACGGCATGAGCGAAGCGGAGACGGAACGAAGAACGTTACGAGCCAGCGAAACGCAAACCCTGAACCCACCGCTCATCTCCCGTAGGGGCACTATGAGCGAAGCGAATCGTGCCCGGCCGCTCATACGTCCGACGCTCCTATCGGGGACTCACACTCCGCCGCTTCGCACGATCGGAACCGCCGACGCGTGAGACGCAGGGCACGATTCGCTCGGGCTCATGATGCCCCTACGATGGGTTGATCGGGCCGCTTTGCTTAGCGCCCGCTCACCGCGACCCAAATCGTGTGCTTCGGCCCCTTTCCGCCTTTCCGCGCGCGCACCATATGCGCCTGCGCTCGATACCCATTCTGCTGCAGCCGCCGAGTGAAGCGCGGGTCGTCGCCGGCGGACCAAATACAGAGGGTTCCGCCTGGCCTTAGCGCCGACTTGAGCGAGCGCAGTCCTGCCTCTTGGTAGAGCCAACCGTTGGAGTCTTGGGTCAAGCCCTCGGGGCCGTTGTCCACGTCCAGCAAGATCGCGTCGTATGCACCTGTCGCGCGTCGGATCACAGCGCAGACATCGTCGATCGTGACTAAGACACGTGGGTCCGCAAGCGGATGGCCGGCGCATTCACCGAGCGGGCCTCGATTCCACTCGACAACGGTCGGCACGAGCTCGGCAACCTCGATGCGGGCGTCGGTCGGAAGGACGCGGTTGCAAGCGCTGAGCGTAAAGCCCATCCCCAGGCCACCGATGAGCACATTCGCCCCGGCGCCCTCGGCTAGACCGTCGCACGCAAGGTCGGCCATCGCTTCTTCGGAGCCGTGCATGCGGCTGTTCATCAGCTCGTCGTAGCCGATGCGAATCGAGTACTCCTTGCCACGCCGGTGCAGCGTGAGGGTCTCCCCGGTTGGCGTGGGTACAGAGTCTAGCTTCTCCCAAGGAATCACTTGCTCACCCCTCGCTGTCCGCGGCTTCGGGCGACCAACTCTGCGGCCGCGTCGTCCCAATCAGGGTACTCAAACTCGAACCCGGCCTCCTGGAGTCGGCCAGGTATGACGTAGCGGCTCTTGAGGACGAGCTCGCTCTCCGTACGCAGGAAGACCGCGCCGAGCTCTACCATCCAGTTCGACGTTGGGAGTCCGAACGGGACGCTCCACCTTCGCCGCAGGATGCGCATGAACTCTGCGTTGGCCAGCGGGTTCGGCGAGCTGATGTTCACCGGTCCGGAGATGTCTTCGTCTTCGATCAGCCAGTCCAGTGCCCGCACGAAGTCCGCTCCGTGGATCCAGGAAATGAACTGGCGACCGTGCCCAGCCGTTCCGCCTAGACCGACCTTCGCCAGGCCTGACAGAGTATCGAAGACACCGCCTTTTGCTGGATCCATCGTCATGGCGGATCGCAAGAGCACGAGTCGAATGCCATCGGGCGCGACTTCGTTCGCGACGCGCTCCCATGACTGTGAAACGTCGATGCTGAAGTTCCACGTATCCGGTGCTCCCTGCTCGTCTCCCCCAAGAATACCGGTATCCTCATTGTTGCCGGCATCATAGCGATGCGCATAGATCGTGGCCGTGCTGGCTTGCAGCCACAGCTTCGGCGGATCCTCGACCGACGCGAGCGCCTCTCCGAGAACCCGCGTAGAGTCGAGGCGCGAATCCATGATCTGCCGGCGGTTTTCGGCGGTGTACCGACAGTTAACCGTTCGACCGGCCATGTTGATGAGGACATCGGCGCCGTCGAGCTCTGCGACCCAAGGCCCCATCGACTTGCCGTCCCATTCGACGACACGCCACGGCGCCTCGCGAACGCAGCGGGAGAGCATGACGACCTCCCACCCTCGCGCAAGGTACTTTTCGGCGAGCATTGTACCGACGCGCCCCGTACCACCCGGAATGACGACCTTCATCGAACTGGGAGGCGATTAAGATGGCCAGACCGGAGCGCGGCGTCGACGAGTACTAGCGCAGCCATGCTCTCCACGATCGGGACGGCGCGCGGGAGCACACAGGGGTCGTGACGCCCTCGCGCGGCGAACTCGACCTCCTGGCCATCTCGGGTCACGGTTCGCTGGCTCTGGAAGATGGTCGCAACAGGTTTGAAGGCCACCCGGAACTCGATGAGATCACCGGTGCTGATGCCGCCCTGAACTCCTCCTGAGAAGTTCGTCTCCGTCGCCACTTCGCCGTCTCGCATGACGTACGGATCGTTGTGCTCACTGCCGCGCATGAGGGTGCCGGCAAAGCCGCTTCCGATCTCGAAGCCCTTCGCGGCAGGCAGGCCCACCATGGCACTCGCGAGGTCGGCTTCGAGCTTGCCGAACACAGGATCACCCAGCCCCGGAGGTACTCCGCGAATGACGCAGCGTACACAGCCACCGACCGAATCCTTGGTGCGTCGCACGTCCTGAATGTGCTTGATCATGATTTCAGCCGCGGCGGCGTCTGGACAGCGCAAGTCATTCTGGTCGACGCTCTCTCGCGTCACGGATGCAGAATCCACTTCGCTTCCCAACGCACCGACGTCACTAACCCACGCGACGATCTCGATGCCGAGTCGGTCCAGGAGACGCTCCGCGATAGCTCCTGCTGCGCACCGTGCTGCGGTCTCTCGTGCGCTTGCGCGTCCGCCGCCGCGCCAGTCGCGGAATCCGTACTTGGCGTCGTACGTGTAGTCGGCGTGCGAAGGCCGATAGAGGTCCTTCAGGTCGAGGTACTTTGAGGAATCAACGTCGCCGTTTGAGATGTGTAAGGCGATCGAAGTGCCGGTAGTGCGGCCCTCAAAAACGCCCGACAGGATCTTCACCTGGTCCTTCTCATTGCGAGGAGTGACCAGCTTACTTTGTCCGGGCCGACGCCGATTGAGAGTGGGCTGAATGTCCTCCTCGGACAGCTCCAAACCGGAAGGGCAGCCGTCGACGACCGCGCCGAGCGCGGGGCCATGAGACTCTCCCCAGGTGGTGACGCGAAACGCTCTTCCGAAGGTGTTCATATCTTCCCCCTACGCCTGAGTTGCCCAGTATCCACCGCGAGCATGGTCATAGAGAATCTCCGACCCACGCTTCGAGTCGTCGACAACGCCATCGCGAAACACGGTGTTGCCCATGCAAATGGTACGCACAGCCCAGCCCGTGAGAGTCGTACCGTCCCAAGGACTCCATTTACACTTCGTCTCTTGCTCGGCGTTGCGAATCGTCTGGGTCTTATTGAGGTCGACGAGGACAAGATCCGCGTCGTATCCAACCTCGATCCGGCCCTTGTTCACGATATCCCAAACCCGCGCCGGCGCGTCGCACATCCAGTTAACGACATTGCGCAGCGTGCACTTTCCCTCGTGGACCTGGTTCAGCATGAGGGCCAGGGAGTTCTCAACCGCAGGAACGCCGGACGGGGAGGCAGGATATTCCTTGCTCTTCTCTTCCAACGTATGCGGTGCGTGGTCTGTCGCGACTACCTGGATCCGATTGTCTAAAAGAGCCTGCCAGAGCCGCTCGCGATCCTCCGGGTGTTTCAGCGACGGGTTCATCTGCACGAGTGTGCCGAGGGTGTCGTAGTCACGCACGTCGAAGAAGAGGTGGTGCGGACAAGCTTCGGCAGTGATCAGACCACGGTGGTCGGCGAAAAGGTCTGTCTCATCGCCCGTCGACGTGTGCAGCACGTGGAAGCGATGATTGTGTCTGAACGCGAGGTCAATGGCGCGCTTCGTCGCGATAACGGCGGCCTCGACATTGCGGATCCTGGAGTGATCCCGGATCGACGTAATCTCACCGAGCGCCGCAGTGTTCTTGCGGATGGTGGTCTCGTCTTCGCAGTGCGCGGTGATCGGGAGCGTGGTGTTTGCGAAGATATCTTCGAGCGCTTCTTGCTCGTCGACGAGCAGATCTCCGGTCGAGGATCCGATGAAGATCTTGATGCCCGGAGTCCGGTGGGCCAGCGCCAGCTCAGCGGTGTTGTGCGAGGTCGCGCCGATATAGAAGCCGTAGTTGACGAGCGATTTCTCGGCCCCGAGCGCGAGTTTCGCGACTAGCTCCGCCTGAGAGATCGTGCTCGGCCTCGTGTTCGGCATCTCCAAGAACGAGGTAACCCCTCCCTTCGCACACGCCCGAGAGGCCGTGTAGAGGTCCTCCTTGTAGGTCACTCCAGGGTCCCGGAAGTGAACTTGATCGTCGATGACGCCCGGCAGCAAGTGCAGCCCGGTCGCGTCGATCACATCGTCGGCGGAGACCGTTGCTGCGGGGTCGATCGCGGCGATCCTAGCCCCGTCGATGAGGACATCGACCTTCGCGATTTCGTTGGGGAGAACGACGGTGGCATTCTTAATAAGAGTCTTCACTTCTGGGCTCAGCAGGCGTGTTCGGGGAAGAATGGTCGGGGTGTAATCGAACGGGCGAGCGAGGGGTAGGTTCGGGCAAGGCGGAGGGTAGGATGCCTGAACACACGCACACCCAAACACCGCGTAAACACTAGAGATTTTGCTGAAAAACTGGTCGGCACGGCTCTCAAGGGGTAATCTTCGTCTCAACCCCATGGACTGAGCGCTCGGCTCGCTCGGCAACTGCTTGATCACGCTTAGTTTACGGGCGTTTATCGAGCGAAGACCCCGACGATCTGTATGGCTATGAAATCGAACGAGTCAGTTGAAGGACTCCTGGAAAGCGGTCTGAATGCGCTGGACGCAGGCAATTTCGACGATGCGCTCTCCCAGTGGAACTTGGCCCTGAATCAGGAACCAGGAAACGCACGAGCTGCTCGCCTCGTCGCAGACCTCGAGCAGCTGATCAGCGACAACCGAAGAGGGACGATGACGATCCCTTCAGGCGAATTCGTTGTGGTGGTCGAGGATGACGATATCGAGCTGGAGTTGGAGGCACCGGAGCGCAAGGCCATGACCCAGGTGTTCCTCGACAAGCAAGCGGCAGACCTCGCGGAGCTTTCGGCAGAGAACGAAGCGCTTGATGGGCAGGTCAGCGCCGCCAACGCGATAGCGCTGGAAGCTCGGAAATCGGCGGTCGCAGCTGAAGGGCTGCTTGCCGAACTCAAAGCCGGCCAGATCGCCGACGCAGAAGCTCGAGCTGCTCTGGACGTGGAGAATCGCGATCACATGCGGTTCCGACGCCTCCAGCGGCAGCAGGTCGCCGACCTTGAGCTCCGCATGGCGGAGCGACAGGCCCACGAGAAGACCGTTTTGGCGGAGATCGACCAACGGGCAGCCGAGCGCGACGCGTTGAAGGCCGAATTGGAGGCCGGGGCTGCTGCGCTCAAGGAAGCGAATGACGCCACTTCAGCGGCTGTAGCGGAACGCGACGCCCAGAAGATCGAGCTGGAGGCCGCGGCTTTGCTCACCGCGGAGCGAGACAGCATCACGGGTGAACTCGAGGCACTGATCGTCGCCGATGCCGAGAAGGCCGCCACCATAACGACCCTAAACGAGTCACTCAAAGCGACCTCTGAAGAGATCGAGAGCATCAAGGCTGAACTCGACGAGATGCGGAATGCGCTCACTTCGGAGAGAGCAGGCGGCGACGAAGTTCGCGAGGCGCTTGCCAGCGTCCGCGAAGAGGCCGCCACGGTTGCCGCGACCCTCGCTGAGGCCCAGACCACCGTAAGGAGCGCCGAAACCACCATTCACGAGCTCGAGGCTGACAAGGCTGCGGTCGAAGCCGAGCGCGCTGAACTTGAGAAGGGCAAAGCAGCGACCGACGAAGCGCTCGAATTGGCAGCTATCGATGCAAAAATTAGTGCCGACGGAGTGACCCGCCTCGCGGCGGAGCTCGCCAAGGCTGCGGCTGAAGCCGAGGAAAAGATCACTGTCGCGGCGAGCGCGCTGGAGGAGTCGCAGACGGCCCGATCGGCAATGCGGACCGAGATGGCAACCATCGTCCAGGACCTAGAGAAGGCGAAGACGCAGGCCAAGCAGCTGCGGGTCGAAGCCGAGGCGCAGCAAGCTGACCTAGCTACCAGCGGCAAACAGACAGGCGAGGCTCTCGCCGCTGCAGAAGCGAAAGCTGTCGCTAGCGAGGCGGAAGCTGCAGAGCTGGCCGGAAAGATTGACGCAGCCGAGAAAGCTGCGGAAGACGCGAAGACCAAGGTCGCCGAGCTGGAGGTGTCTCTCGCCGAAGAGAAGAAGACCCGTGAGCACAGCGCGGCGAATACCGCCGCTCAAGCGGCGACGAAGATTTCCGCGGCCCACAAGGCGGTCAGCGCCGCCGAGGCGGCCGCCTTCAGTCAGGCTGCAGAAATCTCGCGCCTCGGGGCGGCTCTTGAAGCGGCGAAGGCCGCAGCACCCGAAGAGTCTGCTGCACAAGCGGTGGCCGAGGCGACGCAGAACGCGACGTTACTTTCGGGACAGGTCTCGACCCTGAAAGAGCGTGTCGCCCAGCTGGAGAACACGCTGGCCGATACCGAGTCGAACTCGGAGCTTGGGCAACGCCTCAAGGAACAAGATGACGCTCTGGTTGGCTTCAACGCGCAAATGATGGCGAGGGACGCGAGCATCGCCGAGTTACAGGCACAGCTTGAGACCCGCCAAGAGGCCCACGCGGCGCAGACGAACGCGACCAGTGTCCGGGCCGCCGAGCGCGACGCTCAGGTCACCGAGCTCGAAGGACAGCTGCACGAGATTCGCGTGGCGATCGCCGGCAAGGACATTCAACTCCAAGAGCTTGAGGGCCAAGTCCGACTCGCATCGCGCACCCAAGAGACGCCGTCACTTCAGGCCGAGGTCGACCGGTTGAACGTCGCTCTCAGCGCCTCCGAAGGCCGTGCCAGAAGCGCCGACGAATACGTTGAAGAGATGGAGGCGCAGGTCGAGAAACTCAAGGCCTCGCCGATCGATATGTATATCTCAGGCTCCTACTTGGGTGCCAGTGAGCGCTCGCTGACTCCCAGCGAGAACGTGTCGATTAGTGGACAGTTTGCAGCCGCCGAAGCCGAAACCAAATCCACAGGGCCGCCGCCGATTCCGCAAGGCGCACTCGGAAGCCAAAGCGGATCCACAGTTAGCACCGATACCCCGATCGATTCGTCGGCTGTCACGCGCCTCCGCGATGAGTCACTCAGCGCAGCGGAGCGGCTGAGCTGGCTCATCGATGAGCAGCCGTATCTCGCCAAGGACTCGACGTCGTCAAGGCAGACGCTGAGCGCACAAGCCGCCTTCGTCCTCCAGATGATCGACGGGGTCGTCTCGTTCGCGGACCTCATCGATATCGTCGGACTACCAGCAGACGAGACCTATGCGATCCTGCTGGATCTCTGGGAGCGCGGAGTCATCACTTCGCCCTCACTTGAACCCTGAGCGGCGAGCAGTGAGCGGTGAGCGGTGATACCGAGCCTCTAGAAGAGGCCCACAAGACATCTGTCGGCCTCCTGCTGATCATCGCGATTTGCATGGTCCTCAGCGGCGCTGCGGGCCTGGTCTATGAGGTCGCATGGGCCCGTATGCTCGGCGTGTTCCTCGGAGCGACAGCGCACGCACATGCCGTCGTGCTTTCGGGCTTCCTCGGAGGACTCGCGCTCGGCAACTGGGTCCTCGGCAAGCTCGTCGATCGCAAGCCTAGTCGGGCTCTCCTGCTCTATGCGGTCCTCGAGCTCATCATCGGAGTCTACGGGCTCCTCTCCCCAGTGATTCAGGCAGGGTTCGCCAACGCCTATGCAAGCATCGCCGGCGGCGCCGATCCCGGCCCAAGCCTCCTCGCGCTGAAACTCGGGGTGGCCTTCACCTTCGTCCTGACGCCTACGATGGCGATGGGTGGCACGCTGCCCGCCCTCACCCGATTCCTCGTCAGTGAAATTGACGAGGTCGGCACGACCGTTTCCAGGCTCTACCTCCTCAACACGCTTGGGGCTGCAGTGGGCTGTTTTCTGGGCGGCGCAATCCTGATCCCGCGACTTGGAACCGGCGGCTCCGTCGCGCTCGCAGGTGTTGCCAATCTGTTAATCGCAGCGGTGGCAGCGGTGCTCTATGTTCGGACGCGGGCCCCTGAGTTGGACGAACACGATGGCTCTTCCGGCGGAGCACCTGGACCCAGACGAATCCTCTTCGCAGCCTTTGCGATGGGCATCGCAACGCTCACTCTTGAGGTCACCTGGACCCGCATCTTCTCGATGGTCTTTGGCTCGTCGTCGCAGGCGTTCACGCTGATGCTCACGGCCTTCATTGGGGGTATCGCTGTCGGAAGCGCCTTCACGCCGACCCTGCTGCGGCGGTTCCGCGGTCGCGAGCTGAAGCTGCTCGCGCTGCTCCTGCTCTGCGCCGCTTCGGTGCTCGCGCTGCAGATGCCTTGGTACGAACACCTCCCCTACTGGCAGTTCAAAATCGCGCACGTGTTGGAGCGGCGACCTCATGTCTACCCGCTCTATCTCTTCGCCCAGGCAACGCTCGCGTTCTCGTGGATGCTCCCTCTGACCATCGTCACGGGTGCGGTGCTGCCCGTTGCAGCTCATGTTTATACCCAACGTGTCGACAACGCCGGAGCGAGCGTGGGGCTGCTCTTCACGTTCAACACGATGGGCAACGTGCTGGGACCCGTCATCGCGACGTTCCTGCTCTTCCCGTTGCTCGGACTGCAAGGGACCCTCGTGGTCGGAATCGCCGGACTCGGAGTAGCCGCCTTTCTGATCGGCAGCATGACGGGCTGGTCGAAGAAGATCATCATCGCCGGAGCAATCGTGACCGTCGTCGGTGTGCTACCGGCGCAGTGGGAGCCGTCTGTCATGCAGGCCGGTGGTTTCCGCCGCTGGACACTCCCGCATGGCGCCACCTTTGCCGAGTTCAGGGAGTCGCGATTGAACTCGAGCACTCTCTTCGAGCACGACAGTGCGACAGATAGCGTCGTCGTCTTCCAGAATCGGGAGGGGCTGCGCTTTATGAAGGTCAACGGGAAGACCGACGCCAGCGACGCCGAAGACCTCCCGACGCAGCGTATGGTCGCCCACCTACCACTGATGCTCCATCGCGCATGGACCAATGCGACCGAGCGCGACGTCTACGTCGTAGGCGTTGGCTCCGGAGTCACCGTCGGCAGCGCCTCGATCCACGATGGAGTCTCCGTGACCGCGGTCGAGATCAGCCCAGGCGTGCTCCAAGCCAGCCGACTCTTCGACCACGTGAACCGTAACGTTCATGAGTTGCCTAACGTGACGATTCACCAGGGCGACGCGCGCGAGTTTCTTGAGCGCAGCGACGTTGATTGGGACGTAGTTATCAACCAACCATCGAACCCATGGATCGCCGGAAACGCAGCGCTCTTCTCGCAGCAGTTCTACTTGGCCGCACGCGAGCAGCTCGCCGAAGATGGCGTCTTCGCGCAGTGGATGCACGTTTACGCGATGGACGACGAGACGGTGTCCATCGTGATGAACACCTTCGCCAGCGTGTTCCCCCATGTGACCGTCTGGTGGCCCCAGGGAGTCGACCTGATTCTCATCGGCTCGCTCGCACCGCTCGAGCCAAACCTAGACGTGCTCGCGGAGCAGCTCGCCAACTCGGACCTCGCTGAGGAGATGGCGGGCTACGATCGGGAGGGTCTACGAGTCACCACAGTGGACCGCTTCCTCGCTCTCCAGATTCAGTCTGACGCTGGTTTTCACGAGGCCTTCAGCGCCGCCCCCCCCTTCACTACCGACCTGCAGCCGACCCTGGAGTTTCGGGCGCCTGTCGCACAGTTTGTCGGAGCTCGCGCCGAGCTCTTCGTCGAGATCGACGAGCGACTCCAGGCCGGCGGAGACAACTATCTCTACTGGTCAACGCTCGGCTACGACCTCGACCTAGCCGACTTGGTCGGCTTCTTCGCGACCCGCGACACGCCATTCTCCGAGTTCTTAGCAGGCTCGCTGCAACACGCGGTCACCGGCGACGCGATCACGCCACGCGAGTTCGAACTCTTGGCCACCCGCGGAACCGGTCTGCCCGTCCTCCTCGATGACTGGGCAACCGCACTCGCGATCCGAAAGGACGTCGAAATCAGCGACTGTTCGGCGCTCATGGAGATGGCGCAGAGCGTGCTGCCTGTAAGAGCAACCGCTCTGCACCGCCCAGTGATGCAACCGTTCGACGACGTCGTCCAACACTGCGTTGAGGCGCACCCAGCCGCCGCGAGTTTCCTCAGCGCGATGCGGGCCGAGCTACACTTCGCGTGCGGTTACGAAGCAGAAGCCCGCGCGATGGCCGAGGCGGTGCTTGCCCACCCTGTGCCGCAGCTGGTGCATGACTCCATGACCGACTTGTTAGCCGGCCAGTAGCGGCAGGAACTCCGACGGCCAGGCCGCGCGATGCGACGCTGAAGAACATGCCCCAAGAAGAGCCGGGGCGACCCCGCCAGACATCACGCGGCGATGGCTTGCCAGCACCGCAGAGCGGCACGGCGTCTAAAACTGCAGGACCATCGTTGCAGATCCCCAGCCAGGCACGACGTTCCAGACCACCGCGTCGGCGCGGCGGCGGGAGCGGCGTTCTTTGACGAAGAGCACGGTGGCGCCTGTGAGCAAGGACGTAGCGCCTATCGAGTAGAGCACCAAGACAGGAAGCTGTGAGCGCGAGACCCGTTCGCTGAGGTCGAAGATCTCCTGGTCATGCTCGCACAACGTCGTACCAACACAGTCCCCCTGCAGGGACCGCCGCTCTGATTCGGGGCCGAGCATCACCGCCATGTCCCAGGCGATTCCTGCGGCCAGCACGGTCCCTCCAGCGAGGGAGAGGCCTACTCCAGCTGCGCGTACTCGGTCTCGGGGCGGCCGACAGTCCTCTTGGAAGTGCGTGAGCGCGGAGCGGTAAACTTGATCAGGCGTGGGCCCATGAACGCGCTCGATGCGCTCCACTGTACCAATTACTGCTCGGCCAGCTTCGCAGTGTTGCGCGTCCGAGCTCGCTGTTACGGCGATCGTCGCGGTCTCGAAGAGCTCAGTGGTTGCGGTGTCGACGTCGGTGAAACCTTCGTCGAGGCCTACGAGAACCAAGGTTGTCAGAGCATCTGCGGCCTCGATCACCTGCAACGCCTGGGCGTTGGAGTCGCCGCCCTCTGTGCGCCAGCTCAAACGTGATTCTGCGAATCGTGACCGCGCCGACTGGACTTGTGCTGTCCAGCGCTCGACTGCGCAGCGATGGGCGATCTGCGTTGCGCCTGGGGGCACGCGTTGGAGAGAGCGAAGCCAATCGCTGAGCACTTCACATTCGCCAGCTGAAGCCCACTCATCTGCGGCCACTTCGATCGCCGGGCCAACATCGGGCGCTGATGTTGAGGCGACGACGCCAGCGGCCTGTCCATCCAGGACGTGTTGCACGAGTTGGTGCGCCGCGCCGCGCTCGCCTCGACGGGCTGCGAGTTCGTTGTACCGAGAACTCCAAACCTGATCGCGACACGTTTCTACCGACGCAGCTGCGAGCGCGTAATACTCGGTCGACAGCAGGCCGTCGGACTCTGTATCTGCCTCATCGCAACGAGACAGGCCGCTCAGGATCTGAACGATGTGTTGCGTAAGGATGAAGCGGTCGTCGCGGACAGAGGTAGCAACGTCGGGCTCGAGCTCAGAGTCTAGCAACCAGTTCGTCAGGAACTCTCTGAATTCGAGCGCCCGGGCGAGGAGCTCGCCATGCACCGGGTCCGACTCCGCACCAGCATCCGCAGCGGCATGGCTTGCCTGAGCATAGCGCTCTGCGAACGCGGCGTAGTCAGCTAATCCGTCGTCTTGAGCACTCACGCAGGGAGCGTAAGCCAAGAGTAGAAGTAGAATGATGGAGAAGTATTTCACGGTCTGCGAATCGAAAGGGAGCCAGGGCGCGGCGCATCCTCCGCCGGCTCTGAAGAATCGTTGGCCCGAGCCCGTGATATTCGCAAGTCCGTCAGTTCGACGCTCCCCGCTTCGTCGATCGTCTGACGGAGCGTGCCGTCGTCCAACCGAACCACGACTCGAACCGGACGCTGCCTCGGGCCAAATACACCGGTCACCGGTAGTGACAGGCCGGGACCTTCGGTACCATCGACGACGATGTGAACCGTTCCTGCCGCAGCGTTCCGGGCCGCAACGCTCCACCGATTTCCGGCTGGCACCAAGGTCGCGGCGGAAACTGCGTTTCGCGCGCTCGCGACCACGTTGGGCAGCTCGTTAAGAACTTCGACTTCTGGACCGACGGGCTCCGCTGCCTGCTCCTCGGCGAGGTCGGGAGAGATCACCGCGATCATCTCGCCCACATCGGCGGCGGGAGCGGTCAGAGGAGTGCGGATAAGCACAACAATGAGAGCGGTGATCGCGACCAAAAACGCAGCTAGTACCAACGCGATCGTGCGGGTATTCGCACTGGACTTCACGTTGACGAGCGCCGTTTCGGGGTCCGGTGACAAGTTCGAAACAGGCTTCTCTCGCTTCGCCTCCTTCGTAGGCCCGCCGACCGACATCATCGACCACGCTTGGGCCCCGGTGAACTCGCCGGAACCCGCGAAGTTGAGTCGAGCGGGGAGTCGAGGGCCGTCGAGGCTTGGATACGATTTTTCGAGAGAGACGATCACAGGCTCGAGAGCTGCGAGCATCTCCTCTGCCGAGTCCCATCGATGCTTTTGGTTCTTCTCGCAGGCTGTTCGGACGATCCTAGCGAGTGCGCTCTGCTGGACCGCTGGGGGCAGCGGCACCGGGCTGTCGGATAGATGCTGGGCGATCACAGCGAAGGCGCCAGACCCCGAATAAGGGGCTTCACCAGCGAGCATGAACGCGATCACGTGACCAAGCGCGTAGAGGTCGCTCCGGACGCTCGGCTCTTGATGCAGTTGCTCCGGCGCGGCGTAGGTCGGTGTGCACGGGGTCGCGTTAACAGTGGACTCGTGCTCCGGCTCACGCAGAAAGCTCGATCCGAGGATCTTGGCGATGCCGAAATCAACAACCTTCGCCCCCGCTCGGCCGTCGATGCCCTTTTCAACGATGAAGATGTTGGATGGTTTCAGGTCGCGGTGCACGACGCCGGCTGCGTGGGCCGTGACGAGTCCGCGCAGCACATCTTTAGCGAAGTGTGCCGCGTGCAGCTCATGTACAAGCCCTTCAGCCAGAACCAGCTCGCGCAGCGTGACGCCAGCGAGCTTCTCCATCACGAGGTACGGGTTGCCGTCACCGGTCCGTCCCGCATCGGAGACCCGGACGGTGTAGGGGCTCTGCATCGCCGCGAGCGTGCGCACCTCGTTGTTGAACCGCCGCTCCGAATCCTCGTTGTCGCGGTGTTCGTTCTTTAGGACTTTGACGGCGTATTCCAGGCCGTCGACGCTGACGTGCGTCGCCTCGAAGACCCAGGAAAATGCTCCGGCTCCGAGCATACTGCCAAGGCGGTACTTGCCGTCCAGCAGGACATCGGAGGCCGACGCCGGCTCGACGTCTTCGCTCATCCGGTGCCGTCGTCGATGAGAACGTCAGACATCTGCAGGAAGAGGACGTATCCAAACCCGCGCTGCGAGGCGATGAACCGTCGCATCAGGCCGGCCGTATCCAGCGTGTCGATATCAGTGGTGTTAGAGCTCAGCCGTTTGACCCGGTCGCGAATCAGCTCGGCATCGACGAGACCGGCGTCGATCAGCTCCCGCCACGCTTTTCGGGCATATGAAATCTGTTGTTCCAGGTTTGTATTCGGCCCCACCGTCTCCTGTAGATCCATGTGGTGCACCGGTCGGCCCGGAGTCTCGCAGAGCGCCGCGAAGAGTTGGGCGGCGGCCGGAAACATCTCAATGAGCGCGCCGTTCACTAGGATGTGGCAGCGTCCAGCGTCCCATCGACACGTCACAAATGGGCCAGTCATCGCCGCCTTCACGGCCGGCGACGCGACAAGCGACATCGGGTCATCGAACGCCGCCGTAGCCGCTCCGAACTCTACGCGGAGCAACACGCGCCCGATCTGCAAGTGAAAACTCTCGCTCTCGATCTGTGTACTCCCGCCTGGGTCAAGTCGAGTCTGGTCGACGAACGCTGCGCCCTTAGAGCTCAAGTTCTCGAGGGCGATCGTGTCGTCATCCACGGTGAGACGAATGTGACGACGGGACACCGTGGAGTCGTTGAGGCGAAAGTCTGCAGATGTGTCACGCCCGATGACGATCGTGCTCGCGACAGTATCCCAGAGCGATCCAACCGCTACAGGGGAACCCTCGCGGGTCTTCTCCACCCTAAATGAGAGCTCTCTCGACGCCATACTTCCTCGGGGTCTCCCCGTGAGCATAGCCGTCGATAGGCATAATTGGGAAGAATGCCGCATCTGCATGTCAGCGCGAGACCACAAGGACCCTCTCGGAGTACCAGGAATGTTCACCCGCGAAAATCTGGGAAAGCGACGGCGGATCGAGGTCCCTCACCGTTTGCACATAGACCCAGTAATTCACGCTTGGGTCGTCAACCTCGAGGACAGCAGTCAGCCCACTGGTCAGCCTGCCGGAGTCGTCAACCAGCGTTGTCTCGTCGCGATGATACTCATCTTCGGTGACCACGTAGACTCGATACCCGGACACTCGACGGTCGACCGATATGTCCCAGCTCACGCGAATTGCGCCCGGCTCACTGGTTCCGACGACCTGGAGAGGCGCCGGGGGAGCAGCTACGTACGGCCAGTTAGGCGACTGGTTTCCCGAGACGACGTCACCCAAAGATGGGTCGGTGTCCACGTCGACGATCAAGTTTTCGACCTCGTCGCCTGTGATGCCGTCCCAGTAGTTTCGGGACATCGAGACGACCTCACCGGTCTGGTGGCCAGCGTTCACGGCACGTCCGGCTGCGGGGAGATCGAAGAATGCGGCGTCGGTCCACGAGTTGTCGAAGCGTGTGCTCGTCGGTCCAACCCCGAACTGGATCGCAAAGGGACCAATAGTCCTCTGAATGACGTTCAAGTTGGCCGAGACAGTGCTCAACTCCTCGCCGTCCCTCGGGACGTCAAGAGCCAGGGTGTTGCCGTGGAATTGGTTGGTACTGACCCGCATCTGGTTCACGCCGCCTCCGACCAGCAAACCGGTCTCATTTCCGGCAAAGACGTTGTTCGAGATCACACTGAATGTCGCCAATCGAGTCGCACGAACACCGGTAGTTCCCCCGACGAAGAGGTTCTCGGTAACAGTCACCAAGCCGCCGAACGACTCCACCTGAAGACATTGGCCTGTATCGGCCCAAACCTCGTTCTCAAGGAACGTGAGAGTGTTGGCGCGGAGGTCGAACCCATCTGCATTGTCGTATCCGAAGGAGCTCGTCACCGTGATGCTCTCAGCGCTCATGGTTGCCGCCGAGTCGTTGTCACGGAAGATCGTCTGGTCGATCAGAATCGTGCTGCGAGCTCCGCCACCGACAAAGCCAGTGGCGAGGCCAGCGAACTCGCTCTCTTCGATGCGGATTTCCGCTTCGATGTCGTCGGCCAATTGTAGGGAGAGCCCTACGCCGGCACTCTCGCGGACCTGCAAACCCTCCATATAGGGAGCGGTCGTCGTCGAGGTGAGGACCGCGTCACCCGAGCCCGCGTCGTAGATGTGTACGTGGCGAAGTAGCGAGCCGCTGTCGAAGTCTCCGCCAGCAACGAAGGTCGCGGTTGGACCGTCGATAAAGGCGATTCCTCGCCAGTCGCCGGGGCTGGGCGAAGCCGCCGCCGAGCGCAGCTCAATCGGACAATCCACTGCTCCGTCAGCGACCAGCGTGCCGCGAACATCGAGACCGGCAGCAGCAGCGAAATAGATTGGGATGCACTTCGGCACGCTTAGCGTGATCCCCTCCGGGATCTCGATCACGCCAATCACCTCATATGGGCCCTCTAGCTCGTTCAAAGTGCGGTTTGCCGTGAGCGAGTCCAGACGAGTTCGCAGCAGCGCCTCGCCGTCGCAGTCCTCATCGACATCGTTTCCGACGTCCTCGATCGCGGCGGGGCTGATCAGTCGATCGTCGTCGCGGCAGTCGTCGCTGTTCGCAACCGTGCCAGCTGGCTGTTCACAGGACTCGACGATGGCGTCCGGGTCGCCGTAGCCGTCGCCGTCGCCGTCCACAAACCACTGCGGTAGCACGGCAACGTCGTCTACTTCGTCGTTGCAGTCGTTGTCCGCACCGTCGCAGACTTCGACGCCGAGCGGGTTTGAGCTTGAGTCATCGTCATCGCAATCGGTGTTGTCGGTGACCGTGTCGTCGAACATCTCTCCGCAGGTCACGCCGGCTGGCGAGCGCCCATAGCCATCGCCGTCACCGTCGAAGTATCGGCGCGTAGCGGTGCGAACATCGAGGCTGTTGTCATCGTCGTCGACGAGCCCATCACAATCGTTGTCTTCGCCATCGCAGACCTCGTTGGCGTCCGGATTGAAGAGCCCGGCATCGTCGCGGCAATCCTGGTTGTTGAGCACGGTCGCGGGTGGGTGGTCAGCGAAACACGCTTCGCCAGCGGCATCGGTAGCACCGAATCCGTCTTCATCTGCATCCGCGAAGTAGGGCAGGCTGTCGGTCGGGTCGTTGTCTGCAACGCCGTCGCAGTCCTCATCAACGCCGTCGCAGCGTTCGGCGGCACCGGGGAAGATATCTCGGTCGACGTCGTCGCAGTCGATGAGGTCGATCAGCTCCTCTTCGACATAGGCGGCACCCGGACGCTCGCATGCCCAAAGCACGTCGACCTCACCAGGGAATCCGTCTCCATCGATGTCGCGGAACCAGCGCGTCGCATCGGCAGAATTGTCGTCGATCTGCCCGGAACAGTCGTTGTCAATGCCGTCGCAGATGTCGGCCTGGCCTGGGTTGACGTCAGGGTTGTCGTCGTCACAGTCGCTGACCGCTGGGTAGCCGTCACCATCTCCGTCGCCTGCGCAGACATCGCCGATACCGTCACCGTCCTGATCGGCCTGACTCGGATTGATGTGCCTCGGGCAGTTGTCATCAATGTCCGCCACCGTGTCATTGTCATCATCCTCGTCGCAGGCATCACCCGCTCCGTCCTCGTCGGCGTCCGTTTGCGACGGGTTGGGTGCGCTGACGCAGTTGTCTTCTGCGTCGACGACGCCGTCTCCATCAGAGTCGTCGCATGCGTCACCGATACCGTCGGCGTCCTCGTCCGCTCCGCCGGCGTTCGGGGTCTCCGGGCAGTTGTCGATATCGTTCGTATCGCCGTCACCGTCGCGGTCTTCATCACAGGCGTCGCCCTCTCCGTCCTGGTCCAAGTCGGCTTGCTCTGGGTTCGGCGTCGGGCAGTTGTCTTCACCATCAAAGACGCCGTCAAAGTCGGAGTCCTCGCATGCGTCACCGACACCGTTGCTGTTGACGTCGAGACCCTGCTGGTTGGGGACTTCGGGGCAGTCGTCGATGTCGTCCATGAACGTATCACCGTCTGAGTCATCGCAGGCGTCGCCGAGGCCGTCGCCGTCCCAATCCGCCTGGTCGGGGTTCTCTTCAGTGTCGCAGTTGTCGACGTCATCGAACTGTCCGTCTCCGTCTTCGTCGAGGTTCTCAGCGCAGATGAGCATCCGCTCGGCGCCACAGGCCCAGGTGTGGTTGGGCCCGCACGCAGTACCCACCTCAAACGGGAAGACAAACCCACAACCCCCGCACTCGTTCTGCGGCGTCGCTTCGACACAGACGAGACTCTCGCGGGAAGCGCAAACAAAGGTCCCGTCGCTGCAATCGCCGCACGAGTCGCCTGGCCGACCAGTGACTAGACCGCGACCGCCGCAGACATTCGTCGTGTCGTCCGAGCGACACTCGATTGAGTTCGCGCCATCGCAGACGACAATGCTGCCTTCGCCACATGAGCGGCCAGGCAAGCCGGGCAGCTCCTCGCATCCGCCGCATCCATTATAAGGAAGTGCGTCCACGCAGGCGACGCCGTCAGTGCCTTCGGCGGTGCAGACGTAGGCGCCGGTTCCACCGCAACCACAAGTCTCTCCGAGTGGCTGATTCAGAAGGTTACAGCCGCCGCACTCGTTGATGCCGATCTCGTCCTGGCCTTGTTCATCGCGCCGATGCACGCACTGGAGCGCGTTAAGATCGCCAGTGTTGAAGGCACACGTGAGAACGCCGCGGTCACACGGTCCACAGGGTAATCCTGGGGCGTCATCAATGAGCTCCGTGCCTCCACATACGTTGGCTGCATCCGCATCACAGGCGACCAGGTCAGGAGTACGACACACCCAAATGCCGGCTCCGCAGCCATCTTCGCTTCCTGGAGTGCCCTCAAGAACCTCGCAGCCACCGCAGCCATTGGGCGACGCGGCGCCACAGCGAGGCGGATCCACCGTCTGTGTACAGCTGAACGTCGCGCCAACACACTCGATGCGGTCAATTCCGTCGCAAACGAGGTTTCCGTTATCGCAGACACCGCAGGTCGCACCTGGCACGGCGGCCTCACCATCCGCTGTCAGCAGGGTGCTCCCGCCACAGGGGTTCTTGTACGTAGGATCGGCGAAGGCGACGCATCCGGTGAGGAACGCAAACGAGATCACGACCGCAAACAGAGCTGCGACGTGGCGAATACAGAGTGGGTGGAGCAAGCGTTTCACGAGCGACATGGTGCTAGCTGAATTGCTTGCATCATGCGGAAGGGGCACAGGCTAGTCAAACAAAAATGCGTTTCATTTCAATGACTTCGAGATTACCAACCTCTCCGAAGGGTGCTCGAAGGTTCGCTATGACACTTGAGCTAGAGTGCGTGATCTACCGGCACCACGCTCTTCATCGCTTGACTCGCGTCTCGATGCGCCAAGTTTGCAGCGCGCGAATCAACAACTCCCAGCGATGCGATCCTATGGCTGCCAAGAATCATGAGTTTCAGGCTGAGGTCTCCCAAGTCCTCAATCTCGTCATCAACTCTCTCTATCGGAACAAGGAGATCTTCCTCCGCGAGCTGATCTCAAACGCGTCAGATGCGATCGACAAGTTGCGCTTCGAGGCGCTAACCGATGAGTCACTGAACGCCGGTACCGCACAGATTCGCCTCATCCCCAACGCAGACGCCAAGACGCTCACGATTGAGGACGACGGCATCGGCATGTCCGAGGACGAGCTGATGAAGAATCTCGGCACGATCGCGCATTCGGGTACGAAGGCGTTCATGCAGCAGCTCGAAGCCGGAGCCGACGTCGAGCTCATCGGGCAATTTGGTGTTGGTTTCTACAGCTCCTTCCTCGTCGCGGACCGTGTAGACGTCATCACCCGAAAGGCCGGCAGCGAGACCGCCCTCAAGTGGTCGTCTGACGCCAAAGCGAGCTTCACGATTGAGCCGGCTGAGCGCGACTCGCATGGCACGTCGATCGTGCTGCACTTGGCGGACGATCAGGTCGAGTACACAGGCTCCTATCGCCTGCAGAACTTGGTCACGCGCTACTCCGACTTCGTGGGTCACCCCATCGCGCTTGCTACGTTGCCGCCCGCTCCCGTCGACGAAGATGGAGAAGAAATCATCGACGCCGAGCCGGCTGAGCCCGTCTTTGAGACGATCAACCAGGGCAGCGCGCTCTGGCAGCGCTCGCCGGACGAGATCACCGATGAGCAGTACGGAGAGTTCTACAAGCACCTCTCTCATGATTGGGAGCCGCCGCTGACGAGAACGCACTTCACCATCGAGGGAAGCCAGGAGTTTACTGCGCTCCTCTATGTGCCGAAGCGAGCGCCGTTCGACATGTTCGACCGCGAGTCCAAGCACGGCGTGCGGTTCTTCGTGAAGCGCGTGTTCATCATGGACGACTGTGCCGAGCTGCTCCCTGTTTGGCTGCGCTTCGTCCGCGGCGTCGTCGACTCATCTGACCTTCCGCTCAACGTGTCCCGCGACGTCCTGCAGGACTCCCGCGCCGCGGCCATCATCCGCAAGCAGGTCGTCAAGAAGGTGCTCGATGCCCTCGACAATCTCGCGATGGAGAAGCCCGAAGATTACCAGATCTTCTGGGACACCTTCGGCAAGGTGATGAAGGAGGGCGTGCATTATGACAAGAAGGCCGCCAAGCGCCTTTCGACGTTACTGCGCTTCGAGAGCTCACACTCTGACGGCTTCACCTCGCTCACAGACTATGTCGAACGCATGCCCGAAGGGCAGACCGACATCTACTACGCGATCGGACCCAGCAAGATGCTGGTTGAATCGAGCCCCCACCTCGAGGCCTTCAAGAAGAAGGGCTACGAGGTCCTCTACCTGACGGACCCGATCGACCAGTGGATGGTCGACGGACTCGACGAGTTCAACGAGAAGTCGCTGGTGTCTGTCGCAGGCGCCGACCTCGATCTCGACGAGGGTGACGAAGAGGCAAAGAAGGCAGCGGAGGAACGAGAGAAGACCCTCGTTCCGCTCACCGACCGCTTCGCTGAGGTGCTCGGGGACCGTGTGAAAGAGGTCAAACTCTCTCGTCGACTCGCAGACTCGCCGGTCTGTTTGGTGACGCCCGAAGGCGGCCTGCCCTCGCACATCGAGCGTATGCTGCGAATGCAGAACCAAGATATGCCTAGCACCCCGCGGGTCCTGGAGCTCAACCCTGAGCACCCAATCATCGTCGATCTCGAGAAGAAGCTCGGGGGCGATTCAGTGACGGTCGAAGACTTCATCCATCTGCTCTACGATCAGGCGCTGCTCCGCGAAGGCAGCCCGATCGATGACCCGTCTGGCTTCGCCGCTCGGATGTCCAAGCTCATGGTGAATTCGCTCAAGGGCTGAACGGCAGTCGCGGGGGAGCCCGCCTGCGACTCGAGTTCGCATCTTTCCCGGCCTGGGGGCATTTGACCCCTGATGATGATTCTGATCCCAACAGGCTGGGTTACGTGCATGATGCTGGCGGCCGCTTCGCACGCGCCCAAGCTGGTGCCACCGGAGATGCTGAACGCGCCCGTGTTACCGACTGCGATGGAGCGGATTGAAGAGGCCGCTGAGCTGGCGGCGGACAACAGCCCCAGCCGCGTGATGGACCGACGGCTGGGGCGGAATCGTGACCGGATCGATGAATGGTCAGTCTCGCCGATGCCCCCTCCCACCGAGGAAGGATATCAGCGGCCCGGGCGTGGAAGAGTGCTGGGAATCCAGGCACGCATTGTCTGGTAGATCGTAACTCGATCACCGTGCCTAGCGATTAGGAGGGACACGAAACCGGGCCGACTGCGAAGCGAGGGAGATGGCCAGACGGTCCCTCCTAATCGCCTAGCCGGAGAGAAGCGGCCAACGGCGAGCGTGAACGTCGCCGCCTCCGTTCGCTAAGGGTCGACTCAATCCGCTATGAACTCAGCCGTCGCGGTCACAGCGGTCCAACCGCACACGAAGTCGCTGGAGGGACGGCTCTCTGTCCATTCGAAAGCAGCGCTCCCTTCGATGTTCGCTCCCTCCACTACGAGAGTAAGTGCGATCGTGGTGGGCCCTGCGTCGAGGCCGTCCCGCAATTCGAGTTCACCGGACAGACACGTTGCCCCACCTACTCCGGTCCCGATGGAAGTGGGAACGCGCGGAAGGTCAGTATCGGTATGGAAGCGTAGCTCTTCGAAGGTGCCGAGGTGGTGCCAGCATTCGAGGTGCTGTCCTTCGATGATCACTGCTTCAGGCTCAGCGTTGAGCTGAATCATCGCGACCTGGGAGACCGGCCCACTAAGCCGGCCTTCGCAGACGTCGCTGCATCCGACGAGTGCCGTCGCGATGAGTATAACAGTTCCTACCTGTGACGCCCTTGAGAACAGTCTCGCCACAGCAGCGCGGCCTACTCCAACGGAGCAGCGTCTAGCTGATCCTGGATGAACTTGCCCATCTGCTGGCCGATATACGCGACGATGTTGGCGTCGTACTGCGAGTAGAACGAGCGATCTTTGCGGTTCATCAACACCAGCGCGCCGAAGGCCCGAGGCCCGGATTGGATAGGCGACGCGGCGATCGATTTCACTTCAAACCCACCCTTGTCGGCAAGCTCATCGGTGTGGCGTCCGTCCTTTGCAGGATTGGCGACCGCGATTGCGATACCGTCTCTCACTGCCGCGGCGGGGACGCCTTCGCGGATGCTGAAGTCCCCCTTCAGGAACTTCTTCTTCCCTGCTCCACGAGCGGCCGCGAAGTAGAGCGAGTCGGCCGTATCCGCCGCGAACATCAGCCCGCCTGATCCGGACGGGACATATTTCATCGCGAGCTCGATCACAAAGTCGATCGCGTCTTCCATCGCGAAATCAGGCTCGAAGATACTGGTGATTTCAAGGAAGACGTCCTCGAGAGCCGTCTCGGAAATCGACTGGTTCTCAGGGGTTTCCTTCGCGTCCGGCACCTCAGAGATGATCGAGTCGTTGCTGGCAGGCTCGGCCTTTGGCGCGACCGTGTCGGCGACGACGCGGCCCTGAAGACCCTCTTCTACGTCCGGCTTTTGAATCTCGGTGGAGACAATGGATCGGAAGGCTCCCGTCGCCTTGTCGGTGAAGCCGATGGAGTGATGGCGGCCCGATCCGCCTGTTTTCGGTTTCGCTTTCGCGCCTGTTTTCGGCTTCGGCTTCGGCTTCGCTTTTGTCTTCAGTGGCGGCTGCGGGGCTGCCGCGGCAACGTCGATGACTTGATGGCTGCCTGTCAGGGCCTGGAGAACCTGCGACTGACGCACGTTTGTCTCGTCAATCTCGCGGAGCCGGAACGTCTGCCGCGACTTCGGATCCGTGACGTTGATTTCGTTTTGACCGAGATCTACGAAGAAATCCTCCATCTTTGCCTTTGGGTTTCCGCCGCTTTTCTTGATGCCTGCGCGGAGCGCAGCCATCCAGTGGGGCGCGTCTACCTGGAGGGTGCGCTGGGAGCCGTCGGTCGAGGAAAAGTGTACTTCGTAAAACATAAGTTCAGCCGAGGTCAGTCGAGTCTTCTACGCACCAGAACTGCAGGAACCGCAGCTGCCCCCCGCGCCGCAACCAAGCGACGCGCCGTCCACATCATAGCCCAATATCTTCAGTGACTCAGCGGAGTACTGACGAGGGCTACTCTCCGACAAAACTGTCGAGCAGAGCGTGCAGACCTGGATCCACTCATCGTCTGTATCAAGATCCTGAGCGATGACGACATCGCGGGAGCAAGAAGTACAGTGAGCGACCGGAAATGTAAGAGAATCCAACAAGTTTTCTACTGGGTGCACCTAAGTGAATACTCGATCACGCTGCACGCGCAAAGGCTGGCTCCCTTGAAGTTCTCCCCGAACCAGAACACGTTCTAGTTCCTCGTTGAACAACCCCGGCGACAGGCCAATATGAGCGCTCCGCAGCCCCCAGATACCGCCCCGCTCCCGCAGACTTGGGACGACGAAGCCGACGTCGTTGTCGTTGGCTTCGGAGGCGCCGGAGCCTGCGCTGCGATCCAAGCAGCGGAAGACGGATCCGAGGTCCGAGTGATCGACCGATTCACCGGAGGGGGCGCAACCGCCATCAGCGGAGGCGTGTTCTACGGCGGCGGCGGAACGAAGATCCAAGAAGAAGCCGGCGTCGAAGACACTGTCGAAGACATGTTCCGGTACCTCGAATTCGAAGTAGGGAAGGCAGTAAGCGAGGGTACGCTGCGGAAGTTCTGCGAGGAGAGCGTCGGCAACGCCGACTGGCTGCAAGCGCACGGCGTGCCGTTTCATGCGTCGCTTTGTCCCGTCAAAACCTCGTATCCGAGCAACGACTACTACCTCTACTACTCGGGCAATGAGAGCTTCTCCCCGTTCCGAGACCACGCCAAACCAGCCGCCCGCGGACATCGCGCCGTCGGACCCGGACTACCTGGCGCCAACTTCTACGACCCGCTGAAGCAAGCGGCGGTCGCTGCAGGCGCGGTCCCCATCTACCAGTCGAAGGTGCAACGCCTGGTCGTCGACGATGGCAAGGTGGTTGGCGTTGAGATCTCTCAGGTGAAACCAGGCTTCGCAGCGGTCCGACATCGCCTGCTCGCGTGGCTCGCGATCAAGATTAATCCCTACCAACCCAAAATCGCGAAGAACCTCCGGAAACACCTCGCGCGAATCGAGCGAAACTCCAGCATCACCAAGTACATCCGAGCGCTCAAAGGAGTGGTGCTGGCCGCAGGAGGGTTCATCTACAACCGCGACATGGTCCAGCACCATGCCCCGAACTACCGACCTGGCATGCCACTCGGAGCCACCGGCTGCGACGGATCAGGGATTCTGCTTGGCGTCTCCGCTGGCGGCACTACCGACCGGATGGACCAGGTCTCAGCGTGGCGATTCATCAATCCCCCCGAAGCTATGGTTAAGGGAGTCTTCGTCGACCGCGAAGGCAAACGTTACGCCAATGAGCGGCTCTACGGCGCTCAGCTTGGCCGAGCGATGGTCGACGATCACCGAGGCGAGGGCTTGTTAGTCATAGATCAGAACGTCTGGGACGAGGCACGTGCACAGTGCAAAGGCTCAACGGGTATTCATTGGTTCCAACAGGCCCCGGCGCTGATCAATCTCTACAAGAATCGTAAGGTTGGCGGCTCGATCGCAGAGCTCGCAAAGAATGCTCGAATTGATCCCGACGGGCTGGCGGCGACAGTCGCCGACTACAACTCCTATGCTGACGGTACGGCCGCTGACCCTTTCGACAAGGGCGCCGAGTTCACCCAGGCGCTCACCAAAGCTCCGTTCTACGCCATCAACTGTTCGCTGGATTCCCGTGGGTTCCCGTGCCCCACGCTCACGCTTGGTGGATTGGTCGTAGCGGAGGAGAACGGCGCCGTGGTCGGCGCGGACAACCAGCAGATCCCTGGTCTCTACGCTGCGGGACGCAACGCGGTTGGCATCTGCTCCAACGGCTACGTCAGCGGTCTATCGCTCGCTGATTGCGTGTTCTCGGGCAGACGCGCCGGCGCGTGTGCTGGCGGCAAGGCGAGCGAGGCGGCGGGGGCGTCGGCGGCGTAGGGGTCGCCCACGGTCGTACTCGCGCACCGTCTGTTGCAGCCATGGTCGCACTCACGCAACGTCGGTTGCAGCGGAGGGCCGAACGCGGTGTCAGAAGCGAGGAAGCGCGCCCCTCAGATCGATTCGGCCGTTTTGGGCCTCGACGTGCGTAAGGCCAACATGCTCTACGAGTTGCCCGGCGGAGTCGCGAATCCCAAACGCTTGCGCGAGGCTCACCAGAAAATGTTGGTGAGGCACGGCGCCCAGATCTCCGTTGGGCTCAAAGTTCCCGACGCGCTCCTGCCAGTTTTGCCCGAGCCCAGAGACGGTCGGAGCGTAGCGAAGGTAACGATCTCCCGCGAATTTCCGGCCGCCGGCGACCACGACTGGCAACGGCTCGAAGCCATGGGCGCTGTTGGCGAGCTCGTTGACCCACACAACGGTCGTATGATCGAGTAGCGATCCGTCACCGTCTTCGACGGAATCGAGGAGGTCGAGAATTGCCGCGAAACGCTCCGCTTGCAGGCTCCCGACCGTGGTCATGACGTCATACGAGCGAGGGTTCGACAGCACGCTGTGGGCAAAGTCGGTGTGAAGGTCTCCACCGGAAATGCCCAGGTCCTGCAGCGCGGGCTCCAGAAGTTGCAATGTGGCAACCCGCGTAACGTCGCAGGCGAACGCGGAGGCGATTAACGAGGCGCTCTCGTATACCTGGCTCGACGATCCTCTTCCTGGTTCGGGCAGCGACGGGAGACACTCCGACGAGTCGATCCGTGCGGCGCCGATCTGCCGGAGAAGGTCAAAGTGGTCCTCAAGGCGCGCACGTGTCGCGGGACCGACCGCTGCACGCACTTCACGTTCCATTCCGCGTTCAAAGAGTGTCCTCGCGTATTCCGACTGCACCCCGAAAATTCGTCGCCAAGCTCCGGCGACAACTTCGTCCGTCACTAGCGGCTGTCCAGCGGCCTGGTAGAGGACGGTGTTCTCGCGCGAAGGGCCGATGTCGATCGACCCGACTCGAGAGTTGCCTCGTAGCTGCTCCGCTATCGTCCGATCGAGCGACGGATGCCAGCGGAATCCCCCCGAATCGGGGTCCATTCCGGAGCCAGTGAACAAGGTCATAGCGGCGGCGGTGTGCGGCTCTTCCGGAACACCGAGCGCTGCGGTTAGCAGGCCCACCCCATCCAGCACGGTCATCCGCCGCGCGTGGCGATGGAGGGGGCGCAAGATCGGGCTCCAGTCATTCTCGTCGACGCTGGAAAGCGCGAACTCGTAGTCGACGTCGTTTGGTTCGTCCCGCGGGCGCATCTTCCACTCAGGATAGACGGTACCCTGGAGGTCGATGACGATAAGTAGCCGCTCCGGGGATTCGTGGCCGTCTGCCCAGGCGGAACGCGGCAAGAGCATGGCGCCAGAGGCAATGCCTAGGCTTCTAAGAAACGCTCTGCGGTTGATCTTCATTGCGCGCATGGCAGGAGGAAGAGGTCATCTGAAACTATGTTGATCAAGAGGTCGGTAACCGACGCGCCGGAAAGTGAGAGCGCGGTCAGCTCGTCAATAAGCTCCGAGCCTCCGCTCAGGTTCTGCACGGGGCGCCCGAGCGCCCAAGTCGCCAGCGTTTGCGCAAAGCAGGAATGAGCGACCTCACTCTCGGCAACGGCCTCCGCGAGCTCAGCTGGCCCATCGACCAGAAGGCCCTGGAAGTGGCCCGCGGCGCCCTGTTCAAAATCGACGGAGACGTCGATTGGGAGGAGCTCCTCGATGGAAAAATCGCTTCCCAGGTCGCTGGCATCCCACCACGGCTCAAGCTCACGATACTCGCCAGATGCATTGAAGTGCTCGAACGGGAAACCGAGCGGATCCATACTCTGGTGACAACCGGAACACGCCGGGTTCGACTGGTGCTCGAAGTAGCGTTCCCGGTTGGTTTGAGGCCCGGACTCTTCGACCGAGAGCGAGGTGTCAACGTTGCCTGGCGGCGGCGGCAGCGGCGTGCAGAGAAGCCGGTCGACCAGGAAGTAGCCACGCTGGACTGGGGATCCTCGCAGGTCGTGCGCTCCCCGGGCGAGCACCGCAGGCAAGGTCAACACGCCTGCTCGGCCCTCAGCTGAGCCATCGAACATCGACCAGCCATCATCACCAACGGAAAGGGCGTCCTCGTGCAACCGAGCGGTGCGAGCGTCGATGGGCAGTCGAGGCGAGGTCAGCAAGTCACGAAGCGTTCCGTTCTCAGTCAATACGGTCTGCGCGACGAAAACCTGCGCCTGCTCGATGAACGCAGCGGCGTCCCCGGCCTCGATCGGCTCCCCGCCCGGGGTCTGCCGTGTCTCCGATTCGAAACCGACGAGCTTGAGCCAAACAGAGGCGAAGTCAGCCAGCCCAGCGGCTGCGCGCTCGTCTTCCAACATCGCCGCGGCCACTCGCCGTACGTCGTCGTTAGATTCCAAACCGCCCGCGTCAATTGAGTACCTGGTAGCCCGCCCCAGAGCGTCAACGCGAGCCGTGTTGCGGTCGCGCGGGGCGCAGGGCGCGTCTCGGAGCAGGATACCTCGGAGTCTCGATTATCGTCCAATACGTAAATGAAGCGAGGCGACGCGACGATCCAGGCGATCGACCCGCCGGCGACAGCGATCAACCCGTGCGAAGGCAGGTCCTCGAGGAACCATGCTTCCAACTCCACGACCGCCGGATGGTCACGCGGAACCCGCCACGCACGTGAGGCCAAGCCTCCAATGTAATCCTGAACGCACTCCTCCTCACTGGTTTCACAGCCAACATACTCCGACGCCCGCTCGACCACCTCTTCGGAAACGAGCGTCGCATTGGACTGCAAAACTCCGACGAAGAGACTGCTTGGCGTCTGGGAGTCGAGGTCGTTGTAGAAGCCCGCGACCGAAACCTCTGGTAACGCCTCAAGCTCAGGGCTGTTCCTCACTGGAAGTTCGCCGCCGGGCAGCACCCGAAGTGGCTCGATCGTGCTTGGAAAGAGCGCGGCGATAGCGCGGAGGTATTGTGCGTTCGTAAGCCGCGCTGGCGGCGCAAACTCTTCGCGTGGGCTCGCGTCCGGCTCCAGGCCGCCGTCCGATTCCGAGCTGCCGTCCGGCTCCGAGCTACCGTCGCGCCCCGAACCACCGTCTGGCGCGCACCCGATCGCCGTCGCGAGCAGGAGTGGCCACGCAAACCGGTAGAAAATCCGGGGACATCGTCGCAACACGAGGGAGACTTCGGCCAGAGGGAGAGCAGGAGGAGGTGGACGGCCTGTGATAGTACAGAAAGTCCGCGCGATCTCAAACGCTCGACGGATGTCCGAACCCTTCTATGTCTCGATCGGCGTCCGGCTGAAGATTGCAATACCGATGATGACCAACACTCCTGCTGCTGGCGCGGCGAGCACGATGCCGCGCGGGTTGTCGTGGGTCGTGCCCAAGACGTGCAGGCCGACGATGATCGCGGGGGCTAGACCCTGGATCGACTTCGCGACGAGAGCGGAAGCGCCCGCATAGAGGCCCTCGCGCCGCATGCCTGTGAGTTCCTCGTCGTAGTCGACTACTTCTGCAGCGATGGCGTTCGCGAGAATCAGGGCCACCGCTGTCGGAAAGCCGAGGATCGCGACGACGACTAGCAAGACCAGGGCTGGGTCTTCGAAGAGCAGGCTGGCCGGGACAAAGAGTAGACCGGCGGCGAACACTAGACCCGACCAAATCATGAGCTTCTTCTTACTTATGCGCTCGGAGAGGAAGTTCACGACCGGCAGCGAGAGCAGCGCGACGACGAAGAGCACGGCCATATAGGTGCCGGTCCACGCTTCGCCCTGCCCATCCTTGATGAGACCGACCTCATCGGGTCCGACCTCGAGCACGACCGTGCAGAAGTATGGAAGGCCGCCGCCGAACACCTGCAACCCCAGCGGCACGAAAACGGCCATGCCCAGGTACGCGACAAAGGCCCTGTTTTCGAAGGTGCTGCGGACATTCTGAAAGAGGCTGCCTTCCATTGGCGCTCGCTCGCGCACCTCCTCGCGGATCCCCAAGGGCATCAGGACAAACGAGATGAAAACCGCGATACTAGCTCCGATCGCAAAGAGCTGGATCCCGGACCGGATATGCACGCCGGCAATGACCGCGCCGTCTGGATACGCGGACTGTACAGGACCGATCAGCACGGCCCCAATTGTACCCACGGCCACGAAGACCATCATGACCGAGGAGAGGCGCACGCGCTCACGATTCGACACCGCGATCTCTGGCAAGAGCGCATAGTACGGGCCGACCACGATGGTGAATGCGATCCAGTAAAACGCTAGACCTGCGCCCAAATAGACCGCGTTCGCGACGGTCGCGCTAACGTCCGGAGGGAACCACAAGATCAGAAACGAGAGGGCGAGCGCGGGCGTGCCGAGCACAATGAACGGCATGCGTCGCCCCCATCGCGACTTCGTCCGGTCAGACCAATACCCAATCGCTGGATCCGCCACGCCGTCGACGATTCGACCGAGCAACATGAGCGCGGCGAAGGTCGCGGCTCCGATGAGGGCCGGTCGCCCCTCAGCTTCAGCCGGTCGATAGAAGAAGGTCAGCCACTGCGCAGTCATCACGCCCATCACGTTGATCGCGATTTGCGGAACGGAATACGCGCACTTCTGCCTGAATGTGAGCGGGGTATGAGAGAGGTTCGCCACTATTCCGCGTCCGGTTGCGGGGCAGAGGGCTGCGGCACGAGCTGCTCGACTGTTGCCAAGAGTGTCTCCAGCGTAGCTCGGCCGAGCGACATCGTTGTTTCATAGCCGTACTCGGCAGCGTCGAACATCGCCGGCACTAACAGATATCCGAGCTCGTCCTCGGCAAGACAAACGACCATAGCGTTCTGCGTCTCAAGCCTGCTGCGGACCAGGGCACCCGCTTCCGGACAGAGCTCGCCCGGTGCGGTGACCAGCGAAAAACCCGAACCAACCTGGACGTGATGGACTTGAGATCGGACTGATCCGTCCTCGGTCTTTACGTCGACGAGGTGCAGCCGCTCTAGCAGTCGGAAGCGCCAGTTCTCGTTTTTGAGCACCGCTTCGGTCCGCGTATGCGCGACCTCTCCGTCGAGTTCTTCAGCCTGATCCAGAGCTGAAATCGTTGCCTGCCCGAGCGCAGCGCCGAGCGCCTCGATGTAGGCCAGACGCTGCGCGGGAGTGGAGTCCGGCGGACAGTTTGGCGTCAGCATCGCACCGAGTGGACCACTGAAATAGACTAGCTCGCCGCCGCCTTCGCGGATCGACTCCCGAAGCGGACCGATGAAGTCCGGGCTGATGAGTTTGTTCTTCTCCCACAATGTCTCTGGATGGGATGCGTAGTTCAGTACGGTGCCAATCCGGTCGCCGCGCTCATCATCGAACGCGAGCGCGACGGTGTCGGGATAGGCTCCGCCGTTGGTTCGATCGTTGCGGCACCACTTTGCATCGAACTCGAACGTCGCGACTCTTGCGGATGCAGACACCATCGAGCGAACAGCCTGATCGACGCAGTCGGCGACGTGCTCGACGAGCCACCGCATGTAGTTGGGGTTCTTTCCGTCGGACCGCGGGAAGATGCCGGCGATGGAGGGGCCCCAGTAGCCGAGCGTGTCTGGGCCTGAGTGCGTGTGTGTACATGCCACGATCACTGAGCTGCCATCTACCTCTGTGACAGCCGCGCGAATGCGGTCAATCCAGACCTTCAGCAGACCAACGAGGTCCAAGGACACCAGCACAACGCGTTCGTCGTTGTCCCCCTCGATCGCGACGGCGGTAGCCATCAGCGGCATATGTTCGCCGATTGCACGGCGGCCCATGCCGAAGCCAGCGAGGTAGATGGGCTCGAAGCCCCGTGGCGTGATGTCTACGCTCGCAGCGCCAGCTCTCATCCTACTCCTCGCGGCCCCGATCACGGTCCCAGAGCATGTAAATCGGGACGAACGCTTCGACAGAGAACTGCCAGAAGTCGCTCCACGCTAGAGTATTTCGTCCGCCGATGATCACGCGGCGGGTGATACCAATGTTCGCGGGAATGTAGAGCGGCAGGAGGTTCGCCGACAAGCCGACCTGGAGCTCGTTGACGGCCTGGTCTCCGAGCAGCTCCATCGCGTTGACCATGCTGATGAAATTAGGGTCGCCGTCGATGACCGGCTCCTGTGAGTAGCTCCAGCCGTAGCCGACTCCGATTCCGAAGATCGCAAGCTGTATGTTCAGCTTGGTCGACCAGCTGGTGTTGAAGCCGGGCGTGTAGTCGAAAGTCCCCTCCAAGCCCGAGAGATCGGGGAACGTGGCCGGATCGAGCTGGGCTGCCAACGGATTCGGCTCAACGAAGTTGGTCGGGTAGTCGCGCTGCTGCTTGAAGTAATAACCGAAGCCGATCTCCTGCGAGAGGATGATGTCGACCCAGAAGGAGTGCTTGTAGAGGCGGAGGTCGTAGCCCGAGGTAGAGCTGAGACCCCAACTCCCGACGCCAATGTCCGGCTGGGGGCCGGTCGCGTAGGTCAGGCTCGTCTCCGCGCTCGGGATGTGTCCGGTCGGCAAGAAGACGCGGTTCGTCAGAGCTGATGAGAAGCGCGAGTTACGGAAGAAGTTCCAGGAGAAACCTGTGTTGATGTCCCCCATCAGCCAGTCGCCGTCGTAGCCAACGGCGGGCGCGGGGCGACCGAGCGCTGGCAGCGTTTCGTAGAGGAAGGTCTCCGCGTCATACGCGGTCCGGTCCGTAACCCCGAGCAGACCAGCGGCCGCCTCGCCGATGAAGTTGCCCGCGTCGTCAACCGGGCGAACCGTCGGATTCAGGTTCAGATTCATCGCCGTAAACGGAACCTCGACGTACCAATCGAACGGGTCGGTGATGCCGTAGGAAGACTGGAACGTGTGGCCGTGGCCGCCGCCAGCGACATCGAGGGAGACGTCGATCTGCGTCTCGCCGTTCAGGTCGAACTGCAGCGGATTCAGCACTGGGCCCCGATCTCCGTTGCCATCAAAGCGCGAGTCGGCGGAGAGCCAGCCGTAGTCCCACTTGAATTTGAGGTATCCAGCCGGCAGCTGAGCCGACACCCCGTAGAGGTCGTATTCGCCGAGCCGCTCGAGCTCGGAGACGAGCCAGCCTCGATAGCCAGTCGCGTTCTCACCCCACCCGCCCGGGAGGCTCGGACCTTCGTCCGCTTCTTCTTCGACATCATCGACGTTGATTGTGGCCTCGACCGCCGTCTCGCCAATCTCCTCGGCGGTCTGCGCGAATTCCGTCAAATCGAGAGTCGGCTCCTCGGCTTCGACATCGCCAAGGGCATCTGCCGCAGCAACGGCATCAGCGTCGCCAACGGCTTCTGCGGAAGCAACCGTGTCCGCGGTGTCACCAGCGGACTCAGCCGCAGCAACTATGTCGGAGACCATAGGCTCTTCAACAGCCTGGGCCGCTGAGAGTGAGGAGAAGCCTGCGATGGCAGTGAGCGCCGAAATCTTCAGAAGTGATTTCATTGTGCTTCCTCCTCGCAAGTACCGTCGTCACACAGAATCGCGACCTCGAGGCTCGCGGAGAGGCAGGCGCCTCCCTCAAGCTCTTCATCGAACGTGGAAAGCGGGAAGCAACCGTAGTTCTCCTCCCATCTGCAGTCGGTCAGTCGTTCGCAGCTGGCGAAGCAAATCTGGACCGGCGCGCCGAGCGCAGAGGCGTCAAAGCAGGTCCCTCCCTCGCCGCAGTCCTCGTTTGAGGTGCAGAGGAGACGGGTGCACATGCCACCGGGCAGGTCGATCTCCGGGCCAACCCCGAAGTTGTCGAGCAGTTGCCGGTTCGCGCACTGCCAACCTGGTTCGCCGCAGTCAGCGTCGACCTCGCATGGCCGCCCGGCAAGCTGGGCTTCGGCGACGTCAGCGACCGTGTCAGCGCCCGCGTCGGAGACGGTATCAACGGCGACGTCAGTACCTGTATCGGCACCCACATCGGTCCGCGGAAACTGGGTAATCACTTCGGTCTTACAGCCGATGAACGCTGTGAGCGAAAGCGACAGGAGGAGCAGTCGTTTCATGACGTAATATGAATTTGGGAGTTGTCCGAACCTACTCCGCTCTGCCCCTTGGTGTCACGAAGACGGAATGCCGCGGTGCGCCATGCTAGCGACGCCGGAGCGCGGCTCCGATCGGGAGCCCATATGAGCTGCCGCATTCGTATCTCTAGAGATGGACGCCGACTGGCTCGACGCCGATGATGCGGTGGGCTCGGCCGTCCACCAGTTCGCGGTAGATGCTCCAGCCGCCGATCGTCGACGCTGCGCTCACGAGCGTGGCTCCGTCGAGAGTCACGCTCGCGCCGGCCGATGCCGAGACCGACACGTAGCGATCTGCGACTGTGAGCGAAACGTTGAATCGATGCTCTTTAAGGAGCTGAGAGCTGTGGATAGTCAGCGCAAACGACGGACAAGCGACCGCTGTGCCGATCGCGCAGGTCCCTGAGCTTTGGGCTCCGCTCTCGGCAGCGGAACCAGGGTAGTACGAGCCAAGCATGAACTGCTCTACCGACCCCGGCTTCGAGCTTATGAGTACGCGGCTCTGCGCCGCGACGAACTCTGTCATAGGCTCCGCGGGCGAGAGTCTGCCCGGCGCCGCACCAGGCCTCAGAGCGCCTCGTTGGAGTTTGCCCCTGGCCCAAACGCGATCACTCGAGAGCCAAGAAATCGGGAGCGTCGATTCATCGAAGGCTGGTGCGTCTGAGCGGTAGGAGAAGGCCAGCATAGCTCCTCGTCCGACGCCGAGCGATGGGCCTCGAGCGAACCGTGTCTCGCTGCTCGCTGGGCAATATCGCACCAATTTTTGTTGCGCGACCGCGCGGGGAGATCTACCGCACCCACTCGCTCACCCGCGCGCGCACAGCGCCGAACCCACCCTGCGCCATGATCTACGACTCCTTCATCCATCTCGTTGAGAAGCCCGCTCGCTACATCGGCGGTGAATACAACGCGGTCGTAAAGGACTGGGACGCCGTAGACTGCCGTTTTTGTCTAGGATTTCCGGACGTCTACGACATCGGAATGAGCCACCTCGGCACCAAGATTCTCTACTCCATCCTCAACAAGACTCCGGACTTGGCGATGGAGCGGGTCTTCTGCCCGTGGGTCGACATGGAGCGCGAGTTGCGCGAGCGCGAGCTGCCACTCATCTCTCTGGAGAACCACAGGCCGCTCTGCGACTTCGACGTCGTCGGATTCTCACTGCAGTACGAGATGACATTCACCAACGTCCTCACGATGCTGGATCTCGGTGGAATCCCGCTACGCAATGCAAACCGGACGCTAGAGGACCCGCTGGTCATCGCCGGTGGCCCGACTGTTACCCACCCGGAGCCGGTCGCTCCGTTCATCGATATTTTCTTGGTCGGCGACGCTGAGGAGCGACTGCCCCGCTTGCTGCGCCACTACATGCAGCTGAAGGCCGAGGGCGGCCGCACTCGCCTCGAGATGATCGCAGAGATCGCTAAAGAAGGCGGCGTTTACTGCCCCGACCTCTACGAGCGTGAGCTCGACCCGATCTCGGAGATGTACGTCGTTTCCAAGCCAATCATGGAAGGCGTGCCGCCGATCGTAGAGCGCGCATTCCTTGACGATATCTCACGCTACCGCTTCCCGGACGACTCGCCCGTCGCCGTCGCCGAAGCGATCTTCGACCGAATGAGCGTCGAGATCTCGCGCGGATGCACGGAAGGCTGCCGCTTCTGCCAAGCAGGCATGATCTACCGC
Source organism: Bradymonadia bacterium (assembly GCA_047629415.1). Taxonomy (GTDB): domain Bacteria; phylum Myxococcota_A; class Bradymonadia; order REDH01; family REDH01; genus CBDUJZ01. The sequence continues at coordinate 58,794 of JBLHWZ010000002.1, forward strand.
CCGGTTCGCGAGCGAGACCCTGAAGAGATCGTCGAGACCGTGCTCTCCTCGTTGGACAAGAACGGCTACGACGAGGCTTCGATCACGTCGCTCTCCACTGCCGACTACAGCTGCATTTCGCCGCTCGTGAAGACGCTGATGGGTAAACTACGCGAGCGCAAAGTCTCGCTCGGCATCTCGAGCCTGCGAGCCTATGGCCTTAGCGAAGACACGCTGGACGAGATCGCGACGGTGAAGGCAACCGGACTGACGTTCGCGCCTGAAGCGGGCACGCAGCGCATGCGCGACGTGATCAACAAGAACGTCACCGAGGATGACATCTTCGAGACCTGCCATCGCATCTTCTCGCGTGGTTGGAATCGAATGAAGCTCTACTTCATTCTCGGCCTACCGACGGAAGAGGACGAGGACATCTTGGGTATCGCGCAGATGGGACGCCAAGCGGTGATGATTGGCCGCGAGCACGTGAAGAACAAGAAGGTCGCTGTCACGGTCTCCGTATCCAGCCACGTGCCCAAACCACACACGCCCTTCCAGTGGGCGGCGATGGACACGCTCGACGAGATCAAGCGAAAGCAGAGCATCCTCTGGCAAAAGGGCAAGGACTGGAAGTTCAACTTCCGTCGACACAACATGAAGGTGTCGCACCTTGAAGGAATCATGGCTCGCGGCGACATCCGCTGTGCCGACATCGTCGAAGGTGCCTGGAATCGCGGAGCACGCTTTGACGGCTGGGACGAGCATCTCAAGTGGGATGAGTGGCTCGAAGCCATCGCAGAATTTGAGGAGAAGTACGACGTCAAACGGCGCCTCTTCCTGGACACCATCCCCGTCGATGCCCGTCTTCCTTGGGACCACATCGACGTTGGCCTTGAGGACGGATTCCTCCTGCGGGAGTACCGCAAGTCGCTGAAGGACCGCCTCAGCCCGCCCTGCGGCAAGCCGTTCCGCGCGAAGGTGCACCATACGAATGTCGAAGACCACGTCGCCGACGAGCGCCGACTTGTTTGTTACGACTGCGGCATCGCCTGCGACATGACGACCATGAGCAACCAGCGCTTGGACTTCCTGACCAAGCTCGGCGCTGAGAAGCCTGCGACAGTGTCCGAGGGCGGTCCAACTCGCACACAGACCGCGCAGCAGCGACACCAGAAAGGGCTGCCGCCAAACGAGTTCGACCAGGGCGAGAAGATCCGATATCGCGTTCGCTACACCAAGCTCGGCCCCGTCTCGCTGCAGAGTCACCTAGACATGGTCCGCATTCTGCCCCGCGTGATGACGCGAGCCGGATACACGACCTATTTCAGCCAGGGATTCTCGCCCAAGCCAGCCCTCTCGTTCGGCCCTGCACTCGGGCTAGGCGCACGATCGCTCGGTGAGTACGTCGACGTGACACTCAACGGAGATGAGCCGAGCGTCACCGAGATGATTGAGTCGCTCAACCGATGTGCGCCGAAGGGACTCCTCTTCACCGGCGCACGCCGCCTGCGTGGGCTCGACATCGGTGTTTCCAAAGCCATCGCTCGTTTGGACTGGGCAGTTGTATTGCCCGTCGCGTCTACAGACTCCGCGGAGAAGCTCACAGCTGTGCGCGACGCACTCGCAGCTGCGAACGCCCTCGACAGCCTGCCTGTCGAGGTCTGGCGCAAGAAGAAGCGTCGAACCATCGACCTGTGGCACGTTGTCACTGATGCCGAGTTGGTCCCGGCTAGCTCGCTCGCCGTGGAAGACGACGCGCTGCCAGAAGGCGCCTGGGCGCTGCTCTTCAGCCAACCCTTCGGGCTCGGCGCGACGCTGAAACCACACGAGGTAACGAACGCGCTGGTCAACGTTGAAGTTGGTACCCGCAGCGTTGTTCGTCTGGGCTGCGTAGCCCTCAACGACGACCAAACATCGGAAGCGCCCTTGCTCTGGGGCAAGCACGAAGTGGAGGACGTCGTCGAGTGGACCGCAGCGCAAGCCCGCGAAATCCGTGAGGCCGGCGCGGTCAAACGTTTGGCCGCCGCGTCGATGGTCCCAGTGGCCGTGCCGAACTTGATTGCGATGGCGCAACGGGCCTAGGTCGCCGGACGTTCCGGTTTGGCCGCGTCAGCAATGCGGCCGGACCGGTGATGCCTCCAAGCCGGCGAGTTGAACGCTTCGCGGGGGCGGCACATGGTGCCGCGCCCTGCCCTTGGTGCCACGCCCTGGGGTCGACGGGCGCGATGCGTTGACGGCGCGTGCGTGGATTTCTGCGAGCCGGCGGCAGAACCGCTGTCTACTCTCCGTAGAGCGACTCGCGCGTCACATCGTGTTCACCGATCCGAATCCCGCCCTGCACAATCGCTAGGCAGATGAACTCGGGACCGTCCGCATCAATATGAAACGAGTGCTCGGTCTCTGGCGGCTCTCGGAGCACCGTCCCTGGCGGATGCATGACACCCAGGTGGTCGATGTAGCGGCCCTGCAGGACAAGCACCTCCTCATCTCCGAGGTGCTTGTGCTCCGGGAATTCCATGCCCGGTGGCATCTTCAGCCAGACAATCCCTACGCCCTCTCGGTCCGTGGGCACCGACCACATCGAGGTTCCTGGCAAGACGCCGGGTCCCCAATTCGCAGGGTCATCCAGTCCGCTCAACCAAACGAGTGCGTCCTCGTTTGAGATATCAAGAAGCCCCGCAACGGTATCCGCGGAGGGCGCGAAGCGATTGCTTTGGTCGATCGCGGCCAGAAAGCTTGCGCGACGGGACGGCTCGAGCGCCAGTGGCGTGATGTCAGAAGTGACCAACAAGGCGAGAGAGAGAGTGTCGGAGTACCGGGCGCCAAGCTCCCGATCGTTTGGAAACGCTGCCCAGAACGCAGCGGCCTCAGCCTCCGAGGCAGTTTCGGTCGCGATCGCGAAGAGCAGCTCGTCCGTCCAGTTCATTTCTCTCCTCCGAAGCCATCGCGAAGCGTTGCGAGCGCGGCACGCGTGCGAGACTTTACTGTTCCAGTGGGTACGCCCAGCTGTTCTGAGATCTCCGTGGACGAGAGGCCACGGTAGTAGCCAAGCTCGAGCACTGTGCGCTGCTCGGACGGCAGTTTCGCGAGCGCATCGGCGGCCCTCCCTGCATCGACAAGCCGCGGGAGCCTGCCGGACGAGAAGTGCGACGGTGGTTCGTAGCCGTCGGGCATCGCCTCCGACTTGCTCTGGGCGTGCTCTTTGAGGCGGTCCAAACATCGCGAGCGCATTCGTATGGAGAGCCACGTCTTCACCGATGCTCGATCGGGCCGGTACTGGCCAGCCTTCTGCCATGCCTCGACAAACACATCTTGGAGAATGTCCTCCGCCGCCTCGCGAGACGAAGCCATCCTGCAACCGATCGCCAGTAGGTAACCTGCGTAGCGGTCGTAGAGCGACGCGAGCGCTGCGCGGTCTCCCGATTGGACCTGCACCATCAAGCGCACGTCTTCGCGGGCCATTTCGGGTAAGGATGACACCCGCCAAGCGGTAGTGCGTTGCCATGAGCCGGTCAACGTCACGGTCCACAGTCGAGCTCCGATTTGAGCTCCAATAGGCCTGCCCGGTAACGATCGGGCCCTGCGCGCTCGAGGAAATGGCAGGCCCTAACACGATCGCCAGTCGCGATCGCTGCGTTCACCGCTAACTCAAAGCTGCGGTCTGTTTCGCGGTTGTCGAGATTCAGGATGGCCAACTCGAGGGCACGGCTCGGATCGTGTCCCGCTCCCAAGTAGAACTCCGCGGCATGGTCTGCGAAGGCGAGTTCCTCCAGTTCGAGCCATGCTTCCCATCGAGCGCCAGCCTCGGTCGTTACCTGCGCTGCGGCGACTGGGTCGACCTCTGCGAGGAACTCGGCCAGACGCGCTGCCGGCTCTGGATCCTCTGCGCCCTCAACACTACGAAGGCGTTCGATCGCGAGGTCCAAGCGGCCTGTCTCGGCCTCGATCTCGGCCAGGTGAACGTTCGCCGAGACATAATCGGGCATGAGCCGCACGGCGTCCTGATAGAGAGGCTCTGCAAGGTCTGGCCGACCTGCCGCCTCGCCCCACAACACGCCGCGCTGGAACTGCACCCATGCCACGGCGAACGGCGAGACATCTCGGTATGCGTCCAGCGCGGAAACAAAGGCTGCATCAGCTTCCTCGAAGCTACCGGCTGCTGTCAGTGCCGGCGCAATGTCCGAGTTCGTCGCGTACGAGGGCGAGCTTTCGGCGGCGACCTGGCGGAGTTGAAAGGCTGGCTGCCAGTTGCCGCGGGCCAGGGCTATTGCCGTGCGATCGGATTCCACGTCGGCGCCGTAGGAGGCGGCGACGTCTAGCGCGTGCTCAGCCTCGTCAAACCGATGCAGCGCGGAAAGGGTAAGCGCGAGCAGCTCGTATGCTGCGGGGCTCTGAGGCGATTGGCGGACGGTCTCCTCTCCGATTTCGAGGGCGAGGGTCAGGTCACTCAGTTGGCCTAGGATCGACGCGCGAAGGTGCAGCGTCGCAACCAAGGCCTCGGCGCTCGACGTATCTCTGAGTCGCTCGAGGCGTAGTGTGTTTCCTTCCACAGAAGCGTTCAGGTTCCGAACAGCAATCTCTGGGCTCGTCGTCGCTTCCAAGTACGGGACGTGTGCGAGCTCGATGCGCGCAACCTCGTATCTCTGAGCTGCCTCTTCGATCGGCGCCATGATCGGCTCGGAGTGACTGGCCTCGGAGTGGCTGGGCGACGCACAAGCACCAGTGATCGCCGCGCAAAGCGCGGCGATCACTGGACTCACGAGACCCGCTGGACGAACCAGCGAGAGGGTGTTCGACACATCACTCACTCGCTTACTCTCCCTGCGGGCCAGCGAGGTAAGGGAATGTGTCGAGGTTCGGCACGTCGTTCGCCGTGATGAGGTCGTCGACTCCCGTCAGGATGCCAGCAGCGAGGACGCTGTAGCTCCGGTCGATGACGTCGTCATCGAGGGTACGACCGCCGCATCCGCCGGTGCCTTCGTCGAGCGCGCCGACAATCTCTGCCTCGAGGCCGAGGTAGGTGCCACACTCGCCACGGTCACTGTGAACGTAGAGTTGGTCGTCCGCGAGGATTCCTGCCAGAGCGGCGTAGCGGCCGTCCGCGTTCTCGTCGTCCGCGAGCAGCTGGTTGCCGCAGGTCGCGTCAAGTGCGTCCAGAATCGCGAGGTTTCCGCTAATCTCACCGGCAAAGCTGGCCCAAGCGTCCATACCGGCTTCATTGTAGGAGTTCTTGATCGCTCCACTGGAGTCCGCGTCGCCGTCGAAGGTCCCCACGAGTGCGGTGGAGATGGCGGGGCGGCCCACTCGGTCAATCTGGTCGCCGAGTAGAGGACGGCCAGTCGCACCGCGCGGTTCCGGCTCAACGCCGGTGTCGACGCCCGTGTCCTCAGTACCCGTGTCTTCCACTCCGGTGTCTTCGGTGCCCGTGTCTTCGGTCCCCGTGTCTTCGGTGCTCGTGTCTTCGGTGCTCGTGTCTTCGATCCCCGTGTCTACGGTGCCCGTGTCTTCCATGCCGGTGTCTACGGTGCCCGTGTCTTCCATGCCGGTATCGGTGACACCAGCGTCGGTGCCCGTATCGGTATCAGCCGCGTTGTTTGGTTCGTCGTCGCCGCAGGCGGCAAGCCCGGCGATCAGGGTCAAACAGAGTAGTGTTCGCTTCATCATTGTGTGGTCTCTCGCGTGTAAATATGTGTTGGGTGCGTCAGCGACTATTCGCCGCGGTGGGTGCTAGCCCAAACGCTGAGTAGCGGTCCGCCCTCAGTCACGAGTGACTTGTCGACCTGAACGACCAACGCGAGAACGTTCGCACCGGCGAGCGTGTCGATGGGTTCGCCGTTGCCCTGGAGCATTCCCACGACGCTGCCGGCGGTCTCTTCGTCAAGGATGGGGCAGTTGGCGTCATCGAAGGTCAGTCCGGCTGCGACGGCCTGCACGGTTCCAACTGCCTGCTGGAAGCCAGCGAGCTCGAAGTAGAACGGGTCGTCGCGGAGTCCGGCGAAGACGCGTACTGTCTCGGCGGCGTTCGTGATGCCAGCGGGGTCTGACGGGTCGCCCTCGACGTACTCGTCGCCCACCCAGCACTCGATGCGGTCTTCCGCATAAAACTGACACGTGACGAGTGTCTCGGTTTGTGGCTCGCCATAGCCGGCCGATGAGCCGACGTGGAACGCGTAGGTCACGGAGTCGGAGAAGGTAGCATCGGCGCCAGCGAAGGGCGTCACGCCGAGAGCGAGGTTGAGGGAGCCTGCGTCGGGGGTCATCCAGGCGAAGACATCGGTGATGTCCGCGGATGGGTCTGCGGAAGCGTTCGGCGAGTCAACGTGGTCAGCCGCGAAGGCTGCACCAGGGACGAGTAGGGCCGCGAGAGCGACTGCCAGTTTCGTACGATTCATGTTTGAGTTCTCCTCGTGAGTTGCGGCATCGCCGCGGGTCTGAGAGCGGTACGAGCCAGCGATGAAAACGGATCGATTCTTTTTCCGATTCTTTTTTGGATGGGCGAGAAGGCAGCCGATGACTGGGTTCTTTGGCTTCCTAGGCCTCCTCGTCCTCACACGATCGCCGGTGTCGACCGGCACGAACGAGCAGGGGCGACACCATATGCCGCTCCCCGCATCGGCCCCCTTCATCGCCTGCTGACCGCTTAGAGGGGCGCGGCACTCTCGGTGTGACACGCAGACCGCTTAGCGGGGGCGGCAAACGATGCCACTGAACGCTCCAGTGGTGCGAGTAGACAATGGCAGGCGCCTATCGACCACGGAGACGATGTCGGATGCAGGACCACCGCGCTGCACCGAACAACCCACGCGTGGCGGTGACCCACCGGTTCTGAGGGTCAAGATACCCGTGTGCGACCCTTGGGGGTGCGGCACATGATGCCGCCCCTGCTTCGAGGGTGCGTGTTGAGGATGGTGGTCGTTGTTGTTCCTTGCGGAGTGCCTACGATCGCGGCCACATCGCGTCGCAGCCCGCCCCCATCCTTTGCGGGGCCGCAGCCCACTCCCATCCTTTACGGGTTAGGCAAACAAGCGGCGAACCCGCCCCCGCCGAAGCTGATGCACGACGTATCCGTCACATCGTCGCAGTCCTGCTGACCGGAACAACGGCGCGTACAAATGTTGTTGCCTTCGCTGGCCGGCTCAAACGACCAGCAGAACTCGGTTTCTTCCACACAATCATCGGTCGAGTCACAAACACCGCCGAGCTCAACGGTGCCCTCACCTT
>JBLHWZ010000003.1:0-61906 GCA_047629415.1 Bradymonadia bacterium
GTCGCTCTCCGCTCCGACGTTGATGACTGTCACTGGAAGGGACGTCACGCCGCCTGCCGAAGCAGTGACCTGTGTTTCACCACGCGTATCACCACCGGTGAGCACGACGCTCGAGAACGAGGCGACGTCTGGCGCCGAGGAGGCAAACGCGATCGTTGTGCCGGGAATTGCGACTCCGTCACCATCGAGCGCGATCGCCGTGAAGGCGAGGGACGCTCCTGGGACGAGCGGAGACGGGCGCGTGAGGATGACGACCTCGGCGACGGCAGTGTCGGGGATCGGGATGCAGGCACCCTCCTCGCAGGTTTCGCCGGCGTCGCAGTCTTCCTGACCGCGACAGAGGAACGGTACACAGAGGCCGCCGACGCAGCTCTCATCAGCTTCGCAATCGCTGATATCGTTACAGACCTGCACTGGTCGGCAGAATCCGTTCTGGCAAATCTCACTGTCTTCGCAATTGAGGTCGCTGACGCAGGCGAACGCTTCCTCACAGATGCTGTTTTCGCAGAATTCGTCGTCCGCGCAGTCGCCGTCGTCGCCACAGGAATCGTAGGGCTCACATCGACCGTCGCCATCGCAGCGTTCTGCGTCGGGGCATCCTTCGATGCCGGTTCCGGAGCACTCGTTGGGCAGGCAGAAGCTGTCGATGCACGACTCATTGTCGTCACACTGAGCATCCGTCGAGCAGGCGAAGACACAGGTGAGGTCAACACATGCGGTGGTTCGGCGACCACCACACTCGGCGTTGGTCTCGCACCCCGGCGCGCACTGGCCCTCGACGCACACGCCGATCACAGCTGCGCACTCTGCGTCACCGTCGCAGGGGGGAGCGAATCGGCAGATCGTGCCCACGCAGACAGCGTCTGAAGGGCAGAGGTCTTGCGCGGGGGTGCATTCAACGACTTGGCAGGCGCCCGCCGAACAGACTTCGTCCAGTGCGCACTCGCCGCTGCTCGCGCATCCTGGAAGGACGATCTCTTCGCAGGCATCGCCAACGCCGTCTTCGTCGCTGTCGAGCTGATCCGGGTTGGGCGTGCGCGCGCAATTGTCATCTTCGTCGGCGATTCCATCACCATCTTCGTCCCCTTCGACCGGTGCCACACACACGCTCTCAATGCAGATCGAACCGTCGACGCAGTCGTCGTCCGTCGTGCAATCGGTGATCACTGGCGGCGGCCCGCACGTTCCGTCGGAGCAGATCTCGTTGCCCGAGCAGTCGGAGACGTCCGTGCAGGACGTGACTTTGTCATCGTTGCAGCCAACGATCGCGCTAAGGAGCACGGCGAAGGGAATGAGGCGCAATACGGAAGCGATCATAAGCTGTTCTTAATTGGGTGTGGAGCGCGGGTGCCTTATCAGAAGCCCAGAATGGGCTCAACATCGTGTCTTCGCCTGTGGTCTCGCCATCATGCGGACTGATTCAAAACCCGCTGCGGTTAGGGTAGGAGGCATGCATGCGATGTCTGCTCCTTGTTACCGCGCTCTTTCTTGCGCTTCCCTCAGCGCCCGCGACGGCTGAGCTAGTTCGCATTGAGCTAGGTGGAAGCGACGTGAGGGGCGTTCCGAGTTCATACGAGGAACTGCTTCGGCGGGCCACCTCGCAAGGCCTCGACGTGACGTGGCAGGACCAACCTTATTACGACTCGTATTATTCGTCATCCGGAGGCGCGACGTTTGGCGCGCTCACAGTCAACTATAGCGGCGACACCGTGACTGTCTCGTGGGTTGAGTTTGACGACGTCGGAGCTGCGACACGGCATGCTGCGGAGCTGGATGCCATGAACGCAGGAGCCGAGTATCTGCATCATCGGGTGCGTGGCCGCTACCTCGTCCAGTGTTACGCCCATTCGGGTAACAGCGACATTGCCGAAGATCTGATTGACCGGCTGACTGGCCGATAGGAGCGCTGTGTCCGAATCGCCAGACGGCCAGAACAGGGTACTACTAGGGAGCGAACCCTCGGTTTGCGACGTGGTCTTCGAGCGCAAATCGGTGTCCAGTCGGCATGCTCAGCTCACGCTGACCGACGGCGGAACGCTGCAGATCACAGATCTGAATTCTACCAACGGGACCCGACTCGATGGCGTCCGTCTGGAGGCGAATTCTCCAGTCGACATCGTGCTTGGACAGCGGGTATCGCTGGGGCGCTCCGCGCAGTTCTTGCTAGAAGGCGTGCACGTCGAGCCTCTCTACCGCTCTGCTGGCGGTCCGCGAAACCCAGTCATCATCCGGGGTGCGACTGAGCTCGATAGGAGCGCCGCTGCTCCGTCCTCCCGCTCGACGATCGCATTGGGCGCGGTGGACCTGCTCTCGGAACTCCAACTCGTGGCGCGGTCGAAAGATAGGTCGGAAGACAGTTCGGTAGACCGATCAGGCACCTCGATACTGCCGACCGTCTCGCCGCAAGCGGTGAGCATCTCCGTCGGCTACTCCGAGCGCTGCGATATCTCGATCCCGAACCCGGTTGTTTCTGGTCGACACGCCAGAATCTACCTCGACGAAGGCACGTTCTTCATCGAAGATCAGACGTCGACAAACGGCACGTTCGTGAACGGCGTCCGAGTGACCCGCGCCGAACTACAGCTAGGCGACAGCATCGCACTCGGCTCTCACAGCATCGTCTTTGTCGACGAGATCGCAGACCAACTGCACGAGCGAGCGGATGTGCGCGCCGAAGGGCAGGAGGCCGAGCTAACCCTCGAGCCTGGACGCGTGATTCGGGTCGGTCGAAGTGCCGAGTGCGACATCGTAGTGACGGCTCCGGTCGTTTCGAGCGTTCACGCGACGCTCACCGTGTTGCCGAACGCAGACGGGTACGAGGTTCGGGACGCTGGCTCCACGAATGGGACGTTTCACGGATCACGAACCAACCGGGCGGAAGGCGTGGTCATTGCGAACGCCGATGACGTTATCTTCCTGGGGGGCTACCGCCTGCCTCTCGCTCGCGTCCCGAGCCTGTTGCCCGCGCTCGCTGCGCTCCCAGACAAGCTGGTCTTCTTTGTTGGTCGTGATCCCGACCGCGTCGATATCGCAGTTGACTCCGGAGTCGTCTCTGCCCGCCATCTTGAGGTCGAGGTTGTCGCGGAGGCGCGTTTTAAGATTACCGATCTGGGGAGTGCAAACGGGACCTTCGTCAATGGCGTCGCTCTCCACGGCACAATGGAGGTCACGTCGGACGATCGGGTCTCACTTGGAGGTCACGAAGTTCAGCTCGATCAAGTCCACGGGGTTGTTCGCAAGGAGTACCACGGCGACATCATGCTCCAGGCGGAGCGGATTTCGGTCGATGTCTCGGCGCGTGGAGAGAAGGGCAAGAAGCGCATTCTGAACGACGTGAGCTTTTCCGTGTTCCCGACCGAGTTCGTCGGGTTGATGGGGCCGAGCGGAGCGGGCAAGACGACGTTGATGATGGCGCTAGCCGGGATCATGCCTCCGAGTGAAGGGCGCTGCCAACTCAATGGGCTCGACGTCTATGAGAGCTACGACGCCTTCCGCGGGAACATTGGCTACGTCCCTCAAGACGATATTGTCTACCCGCAGCTGACGGTCTACGAGTCGCTCTACTACACCGCACGACTTCGGCTCCCAGCCGATACCTCTGACGGCGAGATCGACCGCAAGATCGATGAGGTGCTCGCCGCGCTCGAGATCACGCATACCCGCAATACGAAGATCGGAGACGCGCTGTCCAAAGGGATCTCCGGTGGTGAGCGCAAACGCGTGAACCTGGCGCAGGAACTGATCACAGAGCCTAGTCTGCTCTTCCTGGACGAGCCGACTTCGGGTCTGGCGTCGCAGGACACGATCAACGTCATGCGGTTGCTCCGCACCCTCGCGAACGCCGGAAAAACGGTCCTTCTGACGATCCACCAACCGTCGCTTGAGGCCTACCGGCAGATGGACTCGGTCATCTACCTCTTCCGTGGCAATCTCGTTTACTACGGGCCCGCCTACCCAGACTCCATCCTCCACTTCAACGACGAGCTCCCTGAGGGTCCCGCACGTGCGGCCCTGCTCGCGGAGCCAGGAAACGCGCTTCGGCCGCTGGCCGATGATCAGCGGGACGCCCTGACCTCCGATGACCCTGCCGCCGCGCTCGAACAGGTCGTCGATAAACACCGAGAAAAGTACGAGGCGTCCGCCTACAACCGCGAGTATGTCTCCGAACGGGCTTCGGATCCTGGCGCTCGTGTGCCGAAATCGAGCGTCAAGCGGGCCTACAGACGCGGATGGCTCGCACAATGGCGCGTACTCGTCCGGCGCACCGCTCTCATCAAGTGGAAAGACCGAGTCAACTCGGCAATCTTGCTCGCGCAAGCGCCGATCATCGGCCTCGTGTTGTCGATGGTGTTCGCTGTCTCCGGCGACACGACGGCGTTTGACCGCTTGGATCGCGCCCCCGCTGCGCTATTCCTCCTGGTCGCCTCGGCGATCTGGTTCGGTTGCTCCAACTCCGCGCGAGAAATCGTCGGTGAGCAGGCCATCTACGGGCGGGAGCGGATGGTGAACCTGATGATCCCGTCCTACGTGCTCTCGAAAGCGGCCGTTCTTGGGGTCGTCTGTGCGCTGCAATGCGCACTTCTGCTAGGAATCGTCTATGTTCCACTCGGCCTGACAGGTCACTTTGGTGTGCTCTATGGGATCCTGTTCGGGACCTCGCTTGTAGGCCTAGGGATGGGACTGACGCTCTCGTCGTTGGTGCGCTCCGAACAGGCCGCGATGGCCCTAATTCCGCTGATTTTGATTCCACAGATCGTTCTAGGAGGGGTCATCATGCCGGTGCATCAGATGAGCGCGCCAACGCAGCTACTCGCGGGTCTCACGACGGCGCGCTGGGGCTTCGAGGCGATGCTGCACGCGGAGTTCGCCGACGACGACCTGGCCGCAATTCAAAGCGAGTGCGAGATCCCAGAGTGCGTCTGGGGAACCGGTGCAACCGGGTTCTCCTATACCTACTATTCAGGCGACCCTGAGGCCGCCTCTGAGACTGAGATTTCGGGTGGGCTTGAGGCACTTCAAGGCGGCCAAGTGCCGTTCGCCGCTCCGCTAGATGAGCCCGTGTGTCAATCCCTCTGTGCCGCGGTGCAGCATGGAAAAGAGCTGACTCCGGTGGATCGCTCGTTCGGGGCGGATCCCAGCGACCCGGTCCGAGTTTCGGCGGTCTCTGCGATCGGCACTGAGGGACACGCCCCGGACTTGCTGACGACTCCAGCGCCGGCCTCCCGCACGTCCTTCTGGCACGCGATGGGCGTGCTTGCAGGGTTACTCGCGTTCTTTCTGGGCGTCGTAATGGCGCTGTTGAGGACGCGTGATATCGAGATGACTTAGGGCTGCTCTTGGCGGCAGCCCTAAGGGGCTTCCTCGACCGGCTCCCCAGATCCCTCGCTCTCCTCGGCCAACGCAACTTCTGCGGCTTCGGCAGCTCCACGCTCGACCCTCGCTCGCTCGGCATCTACCCGATTGAGCTCTTGGACGGCCTGCTCGCTGAGGAGGTCTCTCGGGACGGTCGGAATCGTGCAGTCGCCGAAGTCCGTCATGAGAGCGACGTAGACTTGGGAGAGGACGTCGCGCCGGTGGGTGAGGGAGCGCGCTTCGATTGGCGGCAGGTCACGCGCTGTGGTGTGGATTCGGCGGAGTGCGCGGTGAATATGGCCACTGGCCCCGAGCGTAGCGCCGCAAGGGTCGCCGCCTTCGTTGCGGCTCTGAACCGCCAAGAGACGCTCGTGAATAGCTCTCATCTGCACGGCGGTCAGAAAGCCGACGGTGCTATCAAAGCTCGAGTCATCAGCTCCAGCAGTGAGCTGAGCTTCGCAGCCGTCAACGCTGGTTGCCAACGCGCTGATCGCGGCCTCGACGCCGGAGCTATTCGAGGGCAGCGCTACATAACGATCAGCGAGCGAATTGCACTGCGGGAGCGAGAGCCCTGCTGGTACGGCAGCTACTTCTACTGAAGTGTCAGGCTGTGGGGCCTCGCTCTCAACTGCTCCTGTATCGGTCGCGGCGCTATCGGAACCACTATCGGCACCGATCAGGCTGCCCGGACCGATGACCTGCGAGTCGGACCGGAGTGAGGACCCGATCACCAGCAGGAGTCCGACCGCGAGAACGCCGATAACGACCCAGAGCGTCTTGCCCAGCGCGTTCGTCTCTGTGCGCGGCTCGATGTAGTAGTCGCCGTCGGCTGGGGGATTGGTCTGTGAACGTCCCGCTATCGGCGTGGTCCGATGTCCTGACACCTGAGTGCTGGAGGGTCCGAAGTCGGTGCGGCTCTGCGAGCGATTAGGAGTTCGTTGCAGGACGGGATTGCCGGTCGAAGGCACGGAGACGCTGAATGGGCGGTCGGCCGCTCCCGATGCCGTCGCAGGAATCCTCACCGGCGGCTGGAACGGGATCCCCCCGCCGGCGGTGGCAGTAGCTGGGATGTTGAGCGCACGTCGAATCTCGGCGGCAAAGTCGCCACACGACTGGAAACGATGCTTAGGATCGACCGCCATCGCTCGCATTATCGCCGCGCTGATTTCACGCGGGATAAGGGGGTTCAGCCGCGCTGGGTCGGGACGTGGCGCCTGCACGTGCTTCTTCATGACGCCGAACATCGTGTCGTCTTCGAAGGGCAGCTTGTGGGTGAGCATCTCGTAGAATGTGCATCCCAGCGAGTAGACGTCGGCGCGGTGATCGACCGACTTGGCATCGGTCAGCTGTTCGGGCGACGCATAGTAGACCGTGCCCATGGCGGTGCCCGTCTCCGTCCGCCGGTGGTCGGAGAGGACTTTGGCGATGCCGAAGTCTGTGACCTTCGGCGTCATACCGGCCCCAGTTTGGGCGAGGAGAATGTTCGCCGGCTTGATGTCGCGGTGTACGACCCCCTGCGCGTGAGCGTAGGTCATCGCATCCAGAACCGCGACGAAGAACCGCGCGGACTGTTGGATATCGTCCGGCTTCTCGAGCTTCTTGATGTGTCTGTCGAGACTGGAGCCGTCGATATACTCCATGAAGATGGCGCAGAGCGGCGGCTCATCAAGTACGTCGCTGACGCTGACGATGTGCGGGTGCCGAAGGTTCGCCTGGATGATGGCTTCTTCTCGGAATCGCCGCCGCATATCTTCGTCGCGAACGAACTTTCCGAAGAGAGTTTTGATGGCGACGAAGTGCCCGAGGCTGATGTGCTCGGCCACGTAGACGGCACCAGCACCACCTTCTCCGATGAAGTCGACGATTCGATAGCTGTTGTGGATGATCGTCCCGGGCGCGAGAGCGTCTACGAACGAATGCCCATTACTTGGCCCCTCGGTAGGAGCCTCCGCCCCGCTATTTTGGTCGTCGCCAACGCCCATTTGACCGTAATTCTCTTAGCTTGCGGGGACGGATCGCGCAGTGCGCACCCTACCGGTAACAGTCCAAAGTTGAAAGAATTACGGCCGCGTGATAAGTGCTAAGTCGCCCGTATTCGACTCCGCGGGCATGACCGCTAAGTGAGTGTTGATGGGCCTTAAACTCACGTTCGTGCCCCTCTCCGATGTCGGACGCGAACGCTCCGAAAACCAAGATGCCTTCGGCAGTTCCTCGCTCGCCGGGCTTGATTTTTACATCGTCTGTGACGGCATGGGCGGTCACCGAGGCGGCTCTACGGCTTCACGGATTGGAATTGCGCGCGTCGAGGAATTCCTCGCTGCCAGCGATCTCCCGATCGCCGAGAGAATGGTCGCCTCTCTCGAAGAGGCCAACAACGCCATCTTCGCTCGGTCGCAACGAGAGCGGGAACTGTCCGGCATGGGGACCACCGCCGTTCTACTCGCGGTCGACCACTCCGATGGACGCGCCTACTACGGGCATGTCGGCGACAGCCGTCTCTATCGCGTTCGCGCGAACGAAATTCGCCAACTGACTCGCGATCATACATTCGTTCAACGACTCGTAGACGATGGTATTCTCGACGCAGAAGCTGCCGAATCGCACCCTCAGTCCAACGTAATCATCCGCTCGCTGGGTGGACAGGCAGAGGCCGAAGTCGAAGTCGGCGATACGCCGCTCCATCTCGAAGACGGGGACGTATTTCTTATCTGCTCCGACGGCTTGCATGGTCTTGTCGGCGAGCAGGAGATGGCCACCATCATCGCGACGCTTCCGCTCGATGAAGCCGCTAGAAGGCTTATCGCCCGCGCGAACGAAGAAGGAGGGCACGACAACATTACTGTCGAGCTTATCCTCGTAGGCGAGCGCACCGATCCGGTGCCGGACGAGTTCATCCACTTGAGACCGACCCCTGCACCCGGAACGCGCCTCGCGATACAGGCTGAGGAAGCGGCCGCCGAGCAGGCTCCCGACGAAGAGACGGCAGAAGGTGGCAGTCGCTCGGAATCACCGACGGAGACGGGCGTCCACAGGCCGCAGCAGCAGGGAAACAACCTAGGCGCCATCGTCGTCGTTGTGGTGGTTATCGCGATCATCCTGGTCGGAGCTGCACTCTTCGCAGCTGTTCGGAGTTCGCCGTACGCGTCCACCGTGGGGCCGCCCCGGGGTAACGATGTCGCAGCAGAGCAGGTACCCTTGGCTGCAGAAGGTTCTGCGGCACAGGACGGCTCAGGCTCTGAGTAGGTCCTCACCTCTCCCCGCTTTGATTCGGTGCCCGCTCCTAACGCTCAGGTAAGCGCGCTGACGCGCTGCGCGAACGAGCGGTCGAGCGAAGTAAGCCCTCCGGCATCGTGTGTCGTCACCGCAAGCTGCACTCGGTTGTAGACGTTCGCCAGATCAGGGTGGTGGTCCAATTCGCGAGCGACATTGGCGACCTGGTTGATGAACTCCATGGCTTCGTCGAAGTCGCCGAATTCGTAAGCCCGCTTGAGATGGACTCCGTCGAGTCGCCAGCCTGGGCATACGCTCTCTAGCGCGTCACGTTCTGAGGTCGAGAGGAGGGTAGGATCGCTCATTGGGGGTCGTGGTTGGGGAAGGTAAAAAGGATCGCCTGCGTTGCTCTGCGCCGTTTCGGTCATCGCCGGATCGCGATTCGGCGTGAATCGGGGCCGCTCTCTGTAGACTTCGGTGGGGGCGTGCGCCCCACCTTCGTACCCTGGGTACCAACTTGGGTCCATGTGCCCCGTGTCGGTCAATCATGGGAGAACGAGGTACATCGGGCGTCGGCGTGCGCCGATGTGTGTCTTGTTTGAAAACAGCGACTTACGGGCCAGCTCCGTGCGCCCTTGTCCTACATTACACACATTGCATCATCCGTGCGACCATATGTGTGTGCGTGTTAATGAGCGCACATGTGGTGACATGGTATGTGTAAGTCGCTGGTTTTGTTGGGAATTTTGGTTCCGGTGCTTTGACACAGGGTGTGTCAGCGGGTACAGTTCCGGTGTTGAAGCTTGAGCCACCACCCATTGGCCGAGCACAAACCCAGGGACGAGTCACCACGGCAACGGCGACTCCCCCGAACGGCAAATGAACTATGAATGTCTTCGCTCCACAGTCCGAAACGAACCCCGCGCGGCACGCTCGGCTAGTCTTCGTTGCTTTCGTCGCGGTGCTGGTCTCGGCCTGCTCGAGCACTCCGGGAACGACTCCGAACGACGCTGGCTTCGGGCCGGCCATTTCGTTCGATACGGACGCCGGCCCCGACGCAACGAGCGACGCGGGCGATGTCGGAGTCGACGCAGGCGTTGATGTCGTCGCAGACGTGGTCGCAGACGCTGACGTGGCATCTGACGCTGATGTTGTTGAAGATGCCGGTTGCGATGACCCGCGCGTCGGCGCGGTCTGTGGACAGTGCGGCACATACGTGTGCTCCGCTGGCGAACTCGTTTGCGAAGGCGACATCGCCAACGCATGCGGCGGTTGCGGCGATTTGGACGACGAACTCGGCAGCCAGTGCGAACGAGACTTTGGGGGCCTCGGCATCGTGGCCTGCGACACCGATGGAGAAGACACGGTGTGCGCTCCCTCCGGCTCAAACAACTGCGGAGGAACCGTGCTCCTGCCGAACGAGCCAGGCCTTCCCTGTGGCGAATGCCGCGATGGCCGTTGGATGTGTGACGAGTCCGGTGACGCGGTTACCTGCGAGGGCGCCTTGGGCCGAAACGAGTGCGGAGGATGCGGAATCGCTCCCGGAACCGCCGGCGAGTCCTGCGGAGCTTGTGAAGACGGCCTCTGGGCTTGCCTCGGCACGGACATGCGCTGCGTTGGTTCCGAAGACGCGAACGCTTGCGGAGGCTGCAATGAGCTCGACGGCGACCTTGGCGCATCGTGCGACGATGACTGCGGCTCGGGCGCGTTGGTCTGCGCTTCGGGTAACGAGCGACTCGATTGCGTCGGTGAGAGCACCGGCAACGTCTGCGGCGGCTGTGGCGAAATCACCGACGGTGGCCAAGTTGGCGCAGCATGCTCCGATTGCGGTGCATGGGAGTGCGACGGAGACTTCTCGACCATCTGCTCGAATCCTCGAACGTTCAACACTTGCGGAGGCTGCGCGATTCTCGAAGGCATCCCCGGTGACGCGTGCGGCTGCGGTGGTGTCTGGGAGTGCAACGGCACCGACGGAGTGACCTGCGTTGGCGGCGAGCCGTCGAACGAGTGTGGCGGCTGCAGCGACCTTAGCGGATTCCGGCCGGTTGGCTCGCGCTGCGGCACCTGCGGCGCCAACGCGTGCGTCGGACCGGAAGAAGTCTCCTGCGTCGACCCGGGAACGAACTCCTGCGGTTCTTGCACGGACGAGCCCGACCTCTTCGACCTCAGCGGTCCCTGCGGCTGCGGCGGCGAGTGGGTCTGCGACGGCGGTATCCCCGAGTGCGACGACGAACGAAACAACGCTTGCGGTGGCTGCGGCGTCCTCCCGGACTCGCCACCGGGTACCGAGTGCGGAATCTGCGGCACGTACGTCTGTGATGGCACGGAGGACACCCAGTGTGTTGACGAGTCACTGAACAGCTGCGGCGGCTGTGGTGACCTTGGCATCGAGCGCCCCGGCGACGCTTGTGGCGAGTGCGATGTTCTGGCCTGCGTCGACGGCGGAAGCCGCCTTGAGTGCGTCCCCGATGGAGCTAACGCTTGTGGCACCTGCGAACCTCTTGAGGCTCAGCCTGGATTCGACTGCGGCGAGTGCGGAACTTGGACCTGCTCCGAGGACGGCGGCGCCGTCGCCTGTGACGACCCTGGCACCAACGAGTGTGGCGGCTGCGGCGACCTGGTGCTGACGCTGGGCGATGACTGCGGACCGTGCGACGGCAACGTCTTCGTCTGTGGTGAGGGTGGACGCATCGAGTGCGGTGGAACCCCATCCAACGCTTGCGGCGGCTGTGGCATCATTGCGGAAGAGGAGCAGCCTCTCATGCCCTGCGACGGTTGCGGCGAGTTTAGCTGCAACGAAACTGATTCCAGCGGCAACAGCACCGTCTGCCGGCCAGGCATCGAATTCGCCTGCGGCGCATGCTCGCCCCCTGCCTACTTCCCCGAACTTGAGGAAGACGATTCCTGCGAAGTTTGCGGCGAGGCGGGCGCGCTCGTGTGCGTCGACGGTGGCGGCGAATGCTCCACGGCAGGCGCGCGCAACACCTGCGGCGGTTGCGACGAACTACCCGGAGAGCCCGGCACTGAGTGCGGCCTCTGCGGCGTCTTCAGCTGCGCCGGCGCGAACTCGCTGGCCTGCCTTGACCCCTGTTTATGATTACCTCCCCAACTGTACACACCCCACTACTGCGGCCCGGCACTGCAGTAGATTCTCAGGAGCTCCCGATGAACGTTCTACGGACCACAACAAGGCAATCGACCGGCTGGCTAGCCGTTGCGATGGCTGCATTGGCTTTCGGCGCATGCGCCGAGGTTACCGACCTTCCCGAAGGGGCAGGCACGGATGATGTGACGTACGACACGGTTACCCAAGCCGCGTTCACGGTGCCAACTGGCGGTGCTGACTCCACCGGCCTCCTCGGTATGTACTACAACGAGATGGACTTCACGCAGCACGTCTTCAGCCGTGCGGACGCCAACGTGTCGTTCTATTGGGGAAGTGCGGCGCCGGATCCACGCATGGGTGCGGACACGTTCTCAGTGCGGTGGGTCGGTCAGATTAATGTGCCGGACACGGCCACGTACTGGTTCGAGATTGGGTCGGATGACGGGAGCCGACTCTACATCGACGGTGAACTCATCGCCGACAACTGGGGCAACCACGGACACCGTCGCCGAACGGGCAGTGTTGATTTGACGGCTGGGGAGCCAGTCTTCTTCGAGATGCAGATGTACGAAAACGGAGGGGGGGCGAGCATGGAGCTCAAGTACAGCCTCTCCTCGGGTGGTACTTATGGTTTCGTTCCCACCGGCTGGTTCTCCAACCATGGCAACGGTACCGGCCTCTACGCGCAGTGGTGGAACACCCGCGCGTCAATGGAAGCAGCGGAAGAGCCGGTGGTCGAGTCGGTCAAGACCACTCCGGTGTTCTTCCCCCCCGGCTACACCAGTCTCCCTGAAGAGTTTGGTGTAGCGGGCGACCCGCCGCCCGGCGTCGCTGCCGACCAGTGGGCCGCACGTCTGACCGGCTACCTCGAGCCGCCCGTTGATGGCGACTACACATTCGGAGTGGACTGCGGCGACTCACCCTTCCTCTTCATGTTGGACGTGTCGTTCTTGGCCGGTCAGGACCCGATCGTCCTTGACCAGTGGGACGCCCCGGACGGTTCGGTGCACACGTTGAGCGCGGTGCTCAGCGCTGGCCAGCGAATCCCAGTGCGTTTCGAGGTCGAAGACGAGGCTGGCGCGAGCGCTTGCCGCATGGGCTGGCAGCGTCCCGATGTCGCCTCGGACCGGGCCGACTTCGAGTACATCCCGCCGGAGTTCTGGTACCCGGCTCGCTTTGGCACCGGCTCTGGCCTGACCGGGCACTACCACGACAATGTGGACTTCACGAACCTGTTCTCGAGCCAGATCGACGAGGTTGTGAACTTCGACTGGGGTACCGGTTCACCGGTAACCGATAACGGCATCACCATGGGTGCGGACAACTTCTCAATCGAGTGGCGCGGCGAAATCGAGGCTACCTATCCCGAACTCTACAAGTTCTCGATGAACCACGACAACTCGATCCGCCTCTGGGTTAACAACGTGCTCATCGTTGACCGCTGGACTAACAGCTCCGGCACTGCAGTCGGGGAAGTCGACTTCCGGCCGGAGAGCCTCTGCGCTGGCCTCGCTGCAGACGAAACCTGCGACCTGCGAGTGCCGATTCGCATTCAGTACCGCGAGTACACAGACCGCGCGAACATCGCGATGTCCTGGTCCAGCCCGTCACAGCGCACGCAGATTGTGCCCTCGTCGCAGCTCTACCCAGAGCAGCCCGACCCGAGCAGCGGCAGTGGTCTGCAGGGCGAGTATTTCAACAGCGTCGGCTTCGCGGACTTCTTCCGGACTCGCAACGACTCCGTCGTGAACTTCAACTGGGGCAGCGCGTCCCCATTCCCCGGCACAACGTTTGGCGCCGACACCTTCTCGGTCCGCTGGTCGGGTCAGGTTCGTCCTCGCTACACGGAGACATACACGTTCAGCGCCTTCGCCGACGATGAGGTGTCCATTTGGGTCAACGACGAACAACTCCTGGCGCGTCCTAACTACAGCAGCGCGATGAGCAGTGGCACCGCGATCGATTTGCTTGCGGGCAAGCGCTACGACATCCGTATGGAGGTCATTGAGCACGGTGGCGGCGCGATGGCGCGTCTGCTCTGGAGTTCGCCTAGTCAGGCAGAGGAAGTCGTTCCGACCAGCCGTCTCTTCCTGCCTCCGAATCTTGGAACGGGTGATGGCCTGCTCGGTGAGTACTATGGGGACTCGAATCTTGATGAGCGCGACCTGCGAATGGTCCGCGTTGATGCGACCATCGATTTCCAGGAGGTGCCGAACGAGGTACTTCCTCCGCGCAATCACGGCGCTCGGTGGCGCGGCTCGTTCGAGTCGATCTACGATGAGCCCTACGAGCTCATCATCCGCACCAACGGTGGCGCCCGCCTCCTCTTTGACGATGTCGTCGTTCTCGACGAGCTCACCGACCCCGGCGCCACAATCGTCGAACACCGCGTGAGCGTCGATGTTGAGCCTGGGCTGCTTTACGACCTTGTCCTCGAGTACAGCCAGACGGACGACGACGTCGCGTCCGTCATCGAGCTCGACTGGGAGAGCTTCAGCCAGGTGAGAGCGTCGCTCCCGATGCGCCAGATGTACTCGGCCGAGCCGAGCGCAAACGTCGAACTCGGCGAGTGCGAGAGCGTCATCGAGATCAGCAATTGGGACCCGGACGGCACCGGTCTCCCCGACGGCCTTGAGGCGGACGGTGGTTTGACCTTGACCGGCGACGTTGTTCGCCAGCCGGACCTCTGGGTT
This sequence comes from Bradymonadia bacterium, assembly GCA_047629415.1. Lineage (GTDB taxonomy): Bacteria > Myxococcota_A > Bradymonadia > REDH01 > REDH01 > CBDUJZ01. The sequence continues at coordinate 14,362 of JBLHWZ010000003.1, forward strand.
GCGAATCAGGACTATACGATGACTCGCATCGACACGGCACTTGGCACCGTGACCGGAACCTATCCCGTAGGCGCTGGCGCGAGCCGCACCGCGGTCGACCTCGACTACAACGCCTGGGTGGCGAACCGCTGGGGCGCTGGCACCATCAACAAGATTCTCCATGATTGCGAGTGCCCGGACGCGACCACCCTCTGTACAGAGTGTGTCGCCCTGACTGTGAGTATTGGCGAAAACTCGGTCCCACGCGGCCTGGCTATCGATGCAAACAATGATGTTTGGGTTGGCTCGTGGAACCAGAAGCGAATCTACAAGATCAACAACAACGTCTCCCTACACGGCGGGTATGTCGGTCAGATCTTGGGAAGCTGGAGCATTCCAGTGAACCCTTACGGAATCGCCATCGACGGGCAGGGCAAGATCTGGATCGCTCAGATCAACAACGGCATCGGCTGCTTCGACACGATCACCGAAGAGCCATGTGGCAGCTTCACTCGCTCCGGTGGCGTCAGTTGGTCGTCGACCTCTGACACCACATGCCTCAGCCCCTACGGAATCTCGGTCGATGCAGCCGGTAACGTCTGGTGGGGCAACTGGTCATGCAACGGCCTGGGCCGGCTTGACCGGGCCTCCTACGACGCCTCGGTCGTCGCTAACACCGACAGCCTCAATGGCAGCATCGCGTACGCAAACGTTGTTGCCGAAATGGAAGTCTTCCAGAGCACCACAACGAACCTGGGCCGCGGAGTCGCGGTCGACGGTGAGGGAATGGTCTGGATGGCAGCATCCGGCAGCGGGCGCTTGAACCAGTTCAACCCGGAGACAGAGGAGTTCGTTGGGGCCTACGCGGCCGGAACCAACCCCATCGGCGTCGGAATCACGGACGAAGGCCACGCGGTCGCGGTCGCCTACGCCAGCAATCGAGTCTACGCATATGACTCCAGCGGTGTGCAGCAATGGCGAGCCAACACGGGTTCAAACCCTTACAGCTACTCTGACATGACTGGCTTCCAGCTGCGTAATTTCACGGCGCCTCAAGGGGTCTGGAACCAAGTGTTCGATTGCAACGCGATCGACCCCGAGAACGGCTGTGTCTTCGACTACCTCACCTGGGACGCGACCACCCCGCGCGACGCGTCGGTTCAAGTCCGCGTTCGTACCGGCGTCGACAATCCCGACGGAAGCATCGACTGGGGCGACTGGTCAGCTCAGTACACCACGCAGCCGGCTCCCCTGGGCCGCGAAGGATACGAAGGCCGCTACGTCGAAGTTGAGATCACCCTCTTCAGCTCGCCGCGAGGCGACGCACCGGTCGTCCGTGCCGCAGAGCTCTGGCGCTGTCCCCAGGTCTACGTGCCTGAGAACTTCGAGCTTGATGACCGCTGGATCGTGAACCAGGACGACCGCAACTACGCTATCTCGTGGCAGCTTGAGGACGATTCTTGGCCGGAGACGCGTTGGGAGTTCCTCGACTCTGACGGACATCGTCGCTGCACTCTCGACTCGGATACCTCGATTACGAAGGGCCAAGTCTACAGTGGCGAGGCTCCGTTCCCGGCTTGTGTCGAAGAGTGGCACGTGTCGAACGTTCCAATCGAACGCTCAGTCCGAACTGCCTACCAGAATCCCGACACTGGAGAGTGGATTCGGTCTTTGGAGAGTGACCCGCACACCTACTACACGCTCACCAACAACCCGACGGCCGACAACGGCGACATGCGGATCGTTAATCAGACCGAGGACACCATCTGGATCAACTGGTGTCGTCCAGAGAACAACTGGAGCGCCGGCATCACCGGAGCCCGACTGTCTCGCTACACGACCGACCCGTCGGCGGCTGTCATCCTGGCAGACTTCTCGACCGACCCGACCGCCGCTGGCACAGACCGAGGATACGCATCGGACAGCTTCACATGCGGGACGCTCGCCGACGACGGCCTGACAGCCGGCGTGGTCTACACCTACATGCTTGAGTACCAGAACGGTGATGGCATCCGCAGCCAGCCGATGATCGTCTCGCAAGAGACCTACGGCCGCCCCTGCTGCGACGAGCTTCCTGAGGGATGCACCGGGGTCTGCGCAATGGCAGTGACCGGCCCTGACGGCTGCGAGTACCCCGGACTCCACGAGGACCCCGAGGTCACCTGTGATGATTTGGACAACGACTGCGATGGAGACATCGATGAGGGCGTCTTGAACCTCTGCGGCTACTGTGGCCCGGCACCCGTCGAGGTCTGCGATGGCGTCGACAACGACTGCAACGGCATCATCGACACCGACGCTGTCGACGGACCGACCCGTTACCTCGACCGCGATGGCGACGGCTACGGTGACCCCAGTACTGCTGCCATTGTGTGTGTTGATGGCCCCGAGTGGGTCAGCAACGACCTCGACTGCGACGACACCAACGCCGCTATCAACCCGGGTGCGGAGGAAGTCTGCGACGGAGTCGACAACGACTGCAACGGCGAAATCGACGAGACTGGTGGCTTCATCACCTACTACTCCGATGGAGACGGCGACGGGTACGGCGACAACGGTGATACCGTTGAGGCCTGCGTCATTCCCACTGGCTTCACGACCGACAACACCGACTGCGACGACAGCTTAAGCTCCGTCTACCCAGGTGCTCCTGAGACCTGCAACGGCATCGACGACGACTGCGACGGCGCAATCGACAACGGCTGGGCCAACGTCGAGGTGGACGTGGTCACCGTACGAAGCACGGCGCATTACGGTCCTGAGTGGGTCGGCGCAGGCAACTGCATGAACGACGACTTCGAGGACGAGTTCGTCTGTGAAGGAATCATGGTCGTCGAGTTTATGGTCACCAACCCAAGCGCGTACGACGTGCCGACCGAGGTCACCGTAGACTTCCGAATCGATGATGCCGCTGGACCGCGCATCACAACGGTGAAGCCTCTGAATGTGCCGGTCGACGCAGGAACCAGTGAGACCTACTACGCGTGCTTCGGCAGCTCCTACGATGGACTTGCGGACATGTGGGTCGGACTGAACAACGCCAGCGACCACATGCCGCTCTGCGCCCCGGTCCAGACCGTGAACGCGGACACGGACTTCACAGGTGGTGACGAAATCTGTGATGGAAACGACAACAACTGTGATGGCCTCGTAGACAACAACGCGTGTGGAGCGGTTGAAGTCTGCGTCAACGACCCAGGTACCGCTTCGGACTGGATCTGCGTGGCGGCCATGACGGAAGAAGGAGCGTGCGAAGGCGCTGACTGTATTGTCAGCTGCGAGTACGACTCAGATTGTGAACTCGACGGTGCTCAGTGTCTCAACGGCTTGTGCGTTGATATGCGATGGGCAGAGGTCGAAGACGATACGGCAGCTCCTGCTGCCGAAGTGAACGCAGCGCCGCGAGACGGTGCTGTTGAAGCTGAAACATCTCTTGGCTCGCAAGAGCCTGGGGAAGCAGGGTGCAGCAGCGTCCCGGGACGACGCAGCACCTCGGTCGGGTGGGCCGGAATGTTACTTGCGCTTACTTTAGTTCGGCGGCGTCGTTGCCGGGATGCCTGCCGGGCTTGAGCGTGAGTAGCGCACGCCGAAAGGTGTGAGCGTCGGCCACTTCCGGGCCCGGGAGTGGCCGATTTCGCTTTTTACATGCCTAATTTCTGCGGCCACCGCGCCTTCGGCGGCGCTCGGGCTCTTCTGGTGTCGGCGCCGCTTGAACCGAACGCGCGGCCTCACGGATTCGATCCCAGTGCTCAAGGAACTGCGTCTGCGATTCGGACTGCACTTCGAATCCGGGTTCGCTGACCGATAGCCGGAGGGCTTGCCCACTAAAACCGACAGCTTCCTCGTACCGGCCCTGTCGGTAGAGCGCCCAAGCGAGTGTGTCGACAACGCTCGAACTGACGCGTCCAGCGTTCAGGATGGCGCTACGGGCCAAGTCTTCGGCTTCGTCAAACAGCTCGGTGTGTTCGAGAAGCAAGAACCCAAGGTTGTTCTGTGCCGTCGGGTCGTTTGGCCAGAGTTCCAGGTGAGCACGATAGGTCGCGATCGCGCCGGCAGTGTCGCCCGAATCTTCAAGCAGACTCGCAACTCGAACAGTTAAGCCGGCAATCGGAGCCAGTCGAAGCGCGCCCGGCAACTGGTCTTCGACGTAGCGAATTCCTGCTTCTGGATTGCTCTCACCCAAAGCACTGATCACCATGGCGGCACCTCCGCTCCGGATCCTGGAGTGCGCTCCGGGGATGCGGCGCAAAGCTTGGGCCACTAGGTCCGCGCTCTCTACCATGCCGGCCGAGCTGAGCGCCGAGAGGAGCTGTGGCGCATCTGATGTCAGGTCGAATGCCTCTCGTAGAAAAGAGTTCGTGTCGCCGCTCGCCTGCTCCGTGTTGCCAAGTCGAGCGTGGGCCACTGCACGTTGGGCGTACGCACCCGCCGAGCTGGAGGCGCGCAACGCTCGGGTGGCTAGCCCTACAGCGAGCTCGCTTTGCCCGCGGTCATTCGCGCGAGCTGCAAGACTCAGAGCTTGGCCTGGTTCCAGAGCGTCCAGAACCGCTGGGAGCTCGTCTCTAACGATGCCGAGGAGAAAGCGTGCACGAGTCGGAATGTCCGAGCAGCCGTCCGCCAGCGCGAGGGCTGCTTGGTCAGCGTTTCGGCGCACCAGCCACGCGAGTGAGTGGTTGACGCCACCGCGGTCGCAGCGCAATCCTATCACGAGCTGGCGGAGTCCGAGCCGGTCCTCGTCCGGCTCGTAGAGGGTCCGGTAGAGGAGCAACTCAAGCTCCCCCGGCCGCTCCAGCAGGGCCCGATCGACTACCCGCAGGAATGCGGTCCGATCGACGATAGGGTGGATACTCTCCAGCGCTTGCACAATGAGAGAGTAGGGTGCTCTAGCGGTCGGAAGCGCCGCTATCAGCTCGGCGACGGCGCGATCGACCTCGCCGGACAGATACGTCACATCGAAGCGCCAGAGCAACGCCTCGTCCGAAGAGTCGAGGTCCTGTGCGAACTCGCTGGCGAGCGAGCTGAAGCCCATGTCACGTGCCGCCGTAGCGACCCAGAAATCATCGGCATCTGAGTTGCGCCAGTCGTCCAGCCGCTCCGATGACATCGTGCCGTTTCGGAGCATGAGACCGAGCTGCGCACTGGCGATCGAATCGAAGTCGGGCCCATGGGCGGACCAAGTCGCGAGCATTCGATCCGCAGATTCGTAGTCTCCGGTCCGGGCCAACTCTCGGACCATCTCCTGCGTGAGTTCAGGCTCCGCGGTTGCTCGGCTTTCAAGTGCTACTGCGACCTCTCCTCCGCCGATGGCGGCAGCGACGAGCCACGACTGAGACTCGAACGGCCCCCTTAATGTCGGTCGCAGAAGCGCCCACGCCTCTGCGTCGAATCCGCTGGCCGCCAGGACCCGCATCGCTCCGGCGTAGGATGCGCGGTCCTCTTGGGAGGCGTCGGGCGGAAGCCTCAGGGTCAGTACGTCGTCGTAGCGGCCAACCGCAATCGCGTCCCTCGACGAGAGTGCGACCCCGCTCTGAGATGAGTAACCGGCCTGAAGTTCGAGCAACGAGAGTGACCAGCCGGGGGCCGACATGTCCAAGCCGTTCGTGGCGGTGAGCCGAGCCGCTTCCCACTCCCCGCCGACCGCGTAGAGGGCCGCTAGGTCTCGCCAACGTTCGTTGGAGCCGCCACCCGCCATCGCCGCCTCAAGGACGGCTGCCGCCTCAAGCGGCGAGCCGGCTCGGGCGAGTAAGTCTGAGCGCGTGGCCTGGGGATCTTCCGCGTTCGTCCGACTCACCGTGGTCTCGATCAACGCGATCGCCTGGGAGAAGGGAAGCGTTTCAAAAGCCGCATCTGCGAACTGGTCCAGGAGCTGTTCGGCAGACTGCGGCGACATCGAACTCGCGCGTCGCTGCCAGAGTTCTACGCCCTCTCGGTAGTAGCCGTGCCTCAGGTAGACCCGTGCTGCCTCGCCGGGCGGCACTGCAGTGCGAGCGAGACGTCGGAGCGCGCGAGCGGGGAGGCCAGCAGCCAACTCGTAGTCAGCCAGCCGCAGCGACACCTCCGTCGAGTTAGGGACCGCCTCGAGCACTTCGATCGCGAGGTCCCCGCGGCCGGTCCGTGAGAAGCTGGCCGCAGCATAAAGTGCCGTCTGGGCCTCCCGTCCGTCTCGCATTGCACCGTCGACCGCGCGCAGGAAATGACCATGAGCGCGGTCCGCCTCGCCGGCGAACGCTCGAAGGTCGCCAAGCTCGAGCTCGGCGCTCCAGTCATCGGGGACGAGTTCGAGAACTCGCGTCCAGCAAAGCAGCGCTTCTTCCGGTCGTTCGATCGCCTGAGCCACCGAACCGAGCGCACGCCAGGCGTCTGGACCTGCACCTGCTGCCGCAGCGATCCGTTCCAGCTGCGAGCGAGAGATCTCCCCACCAGTCATGCGAAGAGAGCTGAGAAGCGCACGCTCCAGAATGAGCTGGGAGGATGAGCCGGAGAGCTCAAGCCGTCGAATCGATGTCTGCGCGGCAAGGGCCCAGAGTTCCGCTCTCTCATAGAGGCGGCTGGCCGTTCCCATCAGTGCCGCTGCTCGCGCGTCCCGATCGCGAACGTTCAGATAGCGCGCCGGCGGAACACCCTCAGGTTCGGCAAGTCGCGCCGCAGGAAAGGTGAAATAGCGCTCGATTAGCTCCTGCGCCTCGTCGATCTCGTCCAGCTCGATCGCGTAGCCGATGATCGACGCTGCGGTGGCTTCTAACGCTTCGCTTGTTCGGGCCTCCAACTGAAGCTGGCGCCGCCCAACGTCCAAGGCATCTCGCGTATAGTGGCTCTGATGGAGGGCGACCCGTAGTCGGCTCAGCGCTGCCTCTTCAAACTCGTCCAGCGCTCGGTTTATCAACGGGTCCAACTCGATTCGAGGCGCTCCTGAAGCGGCGAGTGAGAGTAAGGAGAGTTGGAGGGATGTTAGCCTCTCAGGGTTCTCGGCGAGGTCTCGCAGGTGTAGCTCCGCCGCTACGTCGTGAAGACCTGCATCCGCGAACGTCTGGGCTCGAAACGAGGCCTCACGGTTGATCCGCATCGCGCTGCGGAACGACAGCCGAGCGTCCACGCGGTGTTCCATGGCGCCGCGCGGACTGAGCCCGCTACGAGCTGCCTCTTCCGCGTGAGCATCGGCCAGCGCGACCCACACTTGGTACGGACGCTCGGACGGGTCGATCGCATGCAACACTCGGATCAAGACCGCGCGATCGTCGACGCGCTCAAGCCAACGCATCACCTCTGAGAGTACCGACGGATCCTCGGAAAGTGCCGCCGAGTAAGCCCGTTGTGCGGCGACGCTCTCCCCCATCTCGACGTATGACGCCCCAAGCCGCATCTGCACGTCAGCCATTGGAATTCCCATCGCGGCCGCCCGTTCGCCCAGCTCGAGAACGTCTCGGGGTTGCAGGACGGAGAAGAGCTGCTCGACGGACCAAAGCTCTTCCCACGTCGCGGCTTCGTTCGGGCCGGCAGCGTTCACGAACCCCCAGATGGCCTCCAGAGTCCCATCCGAAGCGCCGGCGCCGGCGAAATAACGGGCGGCCTGGAGCCAGGCAAACTCAGCTGCGCTCTGGCCCTGCAACGCGTCGAACCTCCGCGCCGAGTCGCTGTGTTTCGCGACGTCTTCGTAAGCGATCGCGATGAACAGGGGCGTGTCGAAGTGGTTCGACATCCAGCGCGCAACGCCGATCAGAGCCGTCAACTCGTCGTCCGCTGCGGAGGCGTAGAGTGCGAGGGCGTCGCGAGCCGCTGCCTCATCTCCAGCGTTCATCCGCCGCAGCGCGAGCTCAGACACAAGCGTGAAGTCACCGGGAGAGAGGCCAACCGCAGAGGCGAGCAGCTCGTCACCAAGCGCTCGAACGCCGGGGTCTGCGGTTCGGTCCAGCGCTACGAGAAGACGGAGGACTGCCGGCGTCGACATATTCTGTCGGACCCGGTCGACGGCCTCTGCCGAGATGGCCAGTCGATGCTCGCCAACGGCAGCCTCATCCGACACATAGAGGTAGGTCGCCACCAATTCTGGGTCGTTGATTCGGCGCATGACCGCGTGACGTAGGAGGGGCTCCGCTCCTAGGAAGTCGCCGGAGTCGACGAGGGCCATTCCGACGGTGGCCGCGAGGCCGGGCAGTTCACACTGCTGAAGACGATCTCGGATTCGCTGCGCGACGCCTACGGAGCGGCCAGCCACGATCTCTGTCCGCGCCCGGAGCAGCTCTCCGGTCGCGGCCCGCTCTGGTTCGGCGCACGGGGCTTCACTCGCTGCGAGAACAAACTCGAAGAGGTGGGAGTGGTCTCGATGCCGGAGAGCCACATCGTAGGCGGCTGCTAACTCGTCTGCCTGCTGTCCCGCCGCTCGCTCTAAGGACTCGCGAGCGGAATCGGTGTCGCCCGCCAAGTACTCAGCATTTGCTGCTCCGCGTAGCCATCGGCCATCCATCGCCGGGTCCTCTTCGGCGGCGATGTGGAATGCAGCCGCGCCGGCGGGATACGCTCCGCGTGTAGCAAACTCCTGCGCCAATTCAGCGAGGGCAGCGGCTCCGCCACCGGTCAGTTCCGAGATCTCCGCCCTCAACTCCACACGGTCAGACGGAGCAAGACGATCCAGGCGGTAGAGCTCCGCCGCGACTCGGTGCTTCTCCAGAATGTACCGATCTCCGAGTAGCGTGCGGAACGCCCCTACAGCTCCATGAACAGCGCGGACGTCCCCGCGGTAGTGCATTTGATAGAGCGCGACATCCAGCGCGGAGTCGATCGCCGTCGCGAGCTCGTCGCTCCCAGCGGCATCTGGGGGAAGCCCGCCGATCAACGCGATTGAAGCCGCCTGACTGTCATTGATGAGCCGCGCGAACACGGCTCCGAAGAAGCTCGGACTACCAGGGACCGGGAGTACTTGCCCCGCTTCGAACGCCTCACGCCAGGAGGTCGCGTACCGCCTGGCGTCTGAATCCAGTTCGGCGATCGCGATTGAGCGTGAACGGAGCTCCTCATTTGTCGCAGCGTCTACATCGGCGAGCGCCTCGGCAGCGCCGGTAAGATCGCCTCGCGCGATCAACGTATCAACGATGACGAGCTGCGCACCAGACTGACCTCGCTCGTGTGCTCGCCGCGCTTCGAATTCTGCGGAGTCAAAGTCCCCGCGCTCGTACGCCGTTTGCGATCGAGACAGCGGGCCGCCACACGCCATTGCGCCGGCGAGCGACCCGATAAGGAGCCAGTGCTGCGCTCGCGTCACGGGCCCGATGAAGAAGCGAGGGCCTCCTGGCGCAACCTAAGAATCTCCGACGCAGTCTCTTCGACCGCCATGTTGGTCACGTCGATGATCGGCCACTCCGTACGTTCCCGGTAGAGTCGCAGCGCCCAGCGCACTTCGTCGAACACGTGCCGGCGATCGGCGTAAGCCCCGTCTGCGTCGACCCCCAGGTGGGCGAGACGGCTCTGACGTATGTCCATCAATTTCGCTGGATCGATCGTCAGGGCCACCACCCTCCCGGGCGGCAGGTTGAAGAGTTCCGGCGGCGGCTCGATACCCTGCACGATCGGGATGTTCGCAACCTTATACCCCTGGCCGGCGAGGCAGGTGGAGACAGGAGTCTTTGACGTACGACTAACGCCGACCAGCACAATGTCCGCGTCGTTGAAAAACGAGACTCGCCGTCCGTCGTCCGCTTCCACCGTGAATTCCAACGCGGCGACGCGTCGGAAATAGTCGTCATCAAGCCGATGGCGCCGTCCCGGCTCCCCAGTCGGCTGTTCCTCCAAGTATTCGCTCAGCGTCCCAAGAAGCACTCCGATGAGATCCACTGATGGAACACGGAGGTTCAGGCACATCGAACTCACCCAGTCGCGCAGATCAGCGTCGACGAGCGTGTGAACGACGACAGCGTGCCCCTCGGCAGCGAGACGAATCGGCTTTTCCGCGTCCGCTACTCGCCGAACGCGTGGCCAAACCCGAAGATCAACGTCATCACCGCCGAACTGTACCAGGGCCGATCGAACGACGCTTTCTGCCGTGTTTCCGGTCGAATCTGAGACTACGAACACGGTTCTGGGGACTGCCATCTACGCCTGTGGGGGACTGACCGACATGAACACACCCACGATGCGCACTTTCGGCTCGCAAGACAATGGACACGGCGCGAGCCTGATCGTGCCCGACTCAAGCTTGCATCTCGCCGATTAGCGTTGACATTGGCCCAGTCTCACACCCTGCTTGTCCCATGCTCGGCAAACTCTTCCTCACATTCACCATCACGACGACGGTCGAGCTCTTCTTGCTGATCGAAATCGGGAAACTGATGGGACTCGGACCGACACTTGGAATGATCCTCTTCACAGGATTCGTCGGTGCCTGGTTGGCGAAGCGAGAAGGGCTGAAGACGATCAGCAAGCTCCGGACGGAACTGGGCGGCGGCCAGATGCCCGCCGACTCCTTATTGGATGGGCTCGCGATCTTGGTCGCCGGCGCATTCCTCCTGACACCAGGCGTACTCACCGACTTGGCCGGTTTTTCCTTGCTCTTCCCGCCAACCCGAGCCCTCATCAAGTCAGTCGCAGTACAGCGCTTTCAGGGGATGCTCCGAGCCGGAGTAGCGTCTGGCCGCGTTAACGTGATGGGCTTTCCGCCCAGTCCCTTTGGGGCTGGCACCATCGATGCCGAATTCACCACGCAGCCGCCGTCCGGGCCATCCGAGCGAACCAGCCCGGCTCGCGAGCCGGAAATGGTCACGTCAGGTCCCACGGCTGCTCAAGGTCCGGAGCGTGTCTATAACGCCGGCGACGTGATCGATATCACCCCCACCTAGTTCTGCGACTTGCCCGTCGGGACCGCTCTGAAGGTGGCCCCGGTCGCGGGCCTCACGATCGCATCCACGCGACGGGCCTCTCTTGCTACAAGCGCCGAGCCGACTTGTGCCGGGAGCGACGCACAGAGCGCAGCGGCCTCCTGCTTGTCGACTCCGAGCGCCGCAACCAGCATGGCGGCCGTACGCGAAGGATCGGGTCCAGCGCTGACCAAGTGAAGGTCGAACGTCCCGGGAGAGTCGGCATCCGGCAGTGTGTCAGCGGCAGCGACGCTAGCATCCAGATTCGCCTTTAAAACCTCAGGATCGTAGCCAATCGGCTCTAGCTTCGACCGACGATTCGGCGGCTGCTTCGGCGGCTGCTTCGGCGGGCTCGATTCCACGGCGTCGGGTGGAATCGTCTCCGCTGCAGCATCTGTCTCCGACATTGGCGTACTGTCCAACGGAGCTGGATCGGTGACCATGTCGATACCACCGATCGTCTCCAGGCGACCGCGTGGGGGTGCAGCATGCGTGGGCCTCTCCGAGACCGCCAGGGCCTCCTCCTCAGCGTTCGCCGGCGGTTCACCGGAAGCCTCTCTCAGAACCTCAACGCCGGACCGTTCGTCGGACGAATCAATGTGAGCAGCCGCGAAACCAAGTGCCTCAAACGGGCTACGGCCCCGCTCAAACTCACTGACAAGCCACTCCAGCGCCCCTCTAAACGGTTCGGCCCGCGGGACCGTCGCTTCGAGGTGATCTGAGCCGGCATCCACATCGGAGGCGCCCAGCTCTTCGAGCCAGTGCCCGATAGCTGGTGCAACACCAGCTGGGAGTTCGGTGGCTTGGACGAACCAGCCTCCATCTACGCGTGTCGAACTTACAGTCACAAGGCGCTCACTCCTTCCGTGAGGGAATTCTTAGCACTCAGAATATCGGACGCCGGGCCGCACCACTAGCGCGACGGAGAAGCGACGAACGCTGTCCCGCTTGCTCCTTGAACCCCTCAAACAACTGCATGCTCGGACCGCCGTGTCGGACAACAAAAACGAACAGTCGCGGAGCTCAACAGAACTCCGCGAATGAGCCTGAGGGGACAGTCCGCTAGCTGTAGCAGTACCCGTCGCGGCCGCAATAGAAGCCCGGGTCGCAGTCCCAATCGGAGCCGCACGTCACGCTCTCCTCGTAGCAGAGACCGTCCGTGGCGCAGAAGAATCCTGCATCGCAGTCCCAGTCTGTGTAGCAGCTGGATGTATCCTCGTAGCAGCCGCCGTCGGTTCCGCAGAAGAACCCGGCATCGCAGTCCCAATCGGAGCCGCAGTAGGAGGTGTCTTCGTAGCAGGCGCCATCGGTTCCGCAGAAGAACCCGCCGTCGCAGTCCCAATCGGAGCCGCAGTAGGCGGTGTCTTCGTAGCAGCCGCCGTCGGTTCCGCAGAAGAACCCGGCATCGCAGTCCCAGTCGGAGCCGCAGTACGCTGTGTCCTCGTAGCAGGCGCCGTCGGATGCGCAGAAGAATCCTGCATCGCAGTCCCAGTCAGAGCCGCAGTAGGAGGTATCTTCGTAGCAGGCGCCGTCAGATGCGCAGAAGAATCCAGCGTCGCAGTCCCAGTCGGAGTAGCAGGCGGTCTCAGCTTCGTAGCAGGCACCATCCAAGTCGCAGACGAATCCAGCGTCGCAGTCCCAGTCGGAGCGGCAGTACGTGGTGTCCTCGTAGCACGCCCCGTCATTTCCGCAGAAGAAGCCAGGATCGCACTCAACGTCGGCGCGGCAGGTGTTGGGGTCGTCGAAGCAGGCACCGGTGCGTGAGTCACAGAGGAACCCGTCGGCGCACTCACGGTCGGAGCGGCACCAAGTCGGGTCTTCCTCGCAGAGGCCGCTGTTGTAGTCACAGGCGAAGCCGGCTCCACATTCTGAGTCGGAGTGGCACCAGCTGGGATCTTCGTAACAGGCGCCATCGCCGCCGCAGAGGAAGCCGATCGCGCAATCGCGGTCTGAGTAGCAGAGCGGGGTCGCCTCGTAGCAGACGCCGTTACTTCCGCACTCGAATCCAGCCGCGCAGTCTCTATCGCTGCGGCAGCCGAGCTCTTCGCAGGTGTGATCCCCCGAGCAGAATGTGTCGTTGGGGCAGTCCGCATCGACCAGGCACCATGAATCGGGGTAGCAGACACCGTCTACTTCACAGTACTCGGTCTGCGGGCACTCCCAGTCGTAAAGGCACTCGGCCGCGCGGTAGCAGTAACCGTCGCTACCGCAGGTCTCACCCGAAGCGCAGTCCCAGTCGGAGTAGCAGCCGGCGAAGACCGCGCAGGACCCGTTGTCGCAGAACTCGCCATCGAAGCACTCGTCGTCATAACGGCATTCGTCACGCTGGATATCAGGTACCGGCACCACGTAGCTTGGGCCACCATCGATTGGCGCGAAGGCCCCTTCGTCTACCCAGCACCCTGTAACCAGGGAGACGAGCGTGAGGGCGAGGACGGTACGAGCAATTGTTAGGAAGTTCATGGTTGCTCCGGTGGAACATCGTTCGGGGTGTGCAGGTCTATGACGGCTCCCTTGGAGCTCTATTCAGTTCGCCCCGATCTCTTTTGGAGTCACAAAAACGAACAACGCCCGCAAATAGCGGGCGTCGTTACGGGTTCGGGGGGAACTAAAGCGGCGTTTCCGAATAGTTCGAAATGTCGATGATGATGACCGAGGAGCGGCTCACCTCTTCACGTACTTCCTCGCGCCTCGGTATCCGTTGGAGAGGAAGCGGGCTCGGAGCGTGGAGTGGGATCGGTTGCCACTCTCGTTCTCTTCGGCGTCTTTGTTCTTCGATAATCAAGGCTTCGGGAATCATTTGGACTCCTACAGTCAGTATGCGACAGGCACATCGCGAGGTTAATCACGACCGGGTGAGGCGCCAACCATTCCGCAGAACGATTGGCTCTCTGTGGTGCTCGATGGAGACAAACTAACAGGGGTTTCGGGGTCGAACAACTCTATGGGAGCCAAATCTCGAAGGACGCGCTCCCACGTGTTCCTAAGCCCGAATTCGCTCGTAGACCGCATGCATGATCTCAATGACTTGGTCGTCATCGACGGGATCATTCTGTTGGCCCTTGAAACGCCGGAACGCATCAATCGCAGCGGAGAGCTCGGGCCGGATGTCGTCGTCGATCACCATCACGAATGCAGCGAGGCGGCTTACATCCAATGGCTTTCCGGCAATATGCGTCACCGCGCGGTCCAGATCTCCTCCGCGATTCGCTTGGTCCGCCGCCACAATCAGGCGTTCGATCGTTTTTTCGAATTGAGCTCGGTTGTGTACCGCTGCAGACATCGTGATCTCCTAGGTTGTTGTGAGGTTCCTGTTGCTGCGCCACCGGCGCGTGACAGAGCCTAAGCGGCGCTCAGTGGACGTCAATGCACGCGTGCATCGGCTACTCAGAGGCTGATGCCTCTGCTTCTCGGCGCGCCGAGGCACGTAGCGCGCGGGGGCTCAGATAGGAGATCAGCTCCCCCGTCAGCCCGCGAGGGCCAGGCCTCATCGCGATGTGCACGAGAGAGCACTTCTTGAGCTGGATGCGGAGGCGACCCGAAGCGCACAACTCGCTGATCAAGTCAGAGAGGATCGGCTCGTGTCCCACAACAAGGAGTCGCGCTGGCGCCGCGTCGAACTCGGCTCGAACTGCTGCAGATCCTCCCTCGAATGAGAGACTCTCCCGAATGGTGAGGCCGTCCGGAGGATCGAGTACTCCCTCTAGAATCGTCGCGGTCTGCAGCGCGCGAATGTGAGGACTCGACCAGATCGCGATCGGACCAATGCCGAGGCGCAGCATCCCTCGTGCGGCCTTGGTGGCGCGCAAGAGTCCATCTTCGGTCAGTCGGCGCGCATGATCACGAGGATCGTCTGGATTGCGATCTTCCGCTATCCCGTGGCGTACAATGAAGAGATCGGTCAAATTCATTGCTCCCAAATCAATCGCTCAGCCGTGCCCCGTCAAGCCTTACCAATCACACTCTGTGCCCTGCTGGCCGCCAGCGCCTGCCACCTGCGCGGTGAAGACTCAGCGGCGCCCAACACTCCTGCTGCAGTCGTACTCGAGGTACATCCACCGAGCCCGGTCGTTGCTGAGGCGCAAGCGCTGGCGAACTCGCTCCAAGCGCGGCAGCTTACCCTTGCGGCGGATCTTCGCGCCGGCATCGATGCTCGAGATGCGTTGACGACCGGTGCGGCGCTGGCGGAGCTGGGTCGGAGTTTGGCTGAGATGCGCGGATCCACCTTCGATGGGTCGTTGGTCGAGGCACTCCGATGGTTTGCGTCCGCGGAGATGGCCGAGCTTCGCAGCGTGGTAGACGCACGTCGCGTGATCCCAGCGCTCGAGGTTCTGCTCGACGTTCGAGACGGCGCGGCCGTTCATCGTCTGCGCGACTCATACAGGGCGGGCCCTGGCGCGGAACGCTTTCAGGCCGCATTCTCGCTCTCGTTGAGTTGGACGAACGCTACGTCGAGCCTGACCTACACTGAACTCGGGTGTCCACTGCTGATCGATGGAGCACCAGCTTCGGAGTCTCCCGTTGGGCTGACCTATGGCTCTCATACAGTCGGGTGCCAGGGCGGGGCGGTTTTCCTCTTTGTTGCAGACTCTCTGAGTCATGGGCTCAGTTTAGAGAACGGTGAGTTACGGGTGGTCCCATAGGGCGGCAAACTCTCGATTCGATCCAGCACATCCGCTAGCGTCTCTCGTATGAAAAACCTGTTGAAGTGCGCCCTCCTGTCCAGCCTCTGCTGCTCCGCCTTGTTTGGCTGTGCGGATGACCCCGAGCCGGAGTTAGACTCGCTCGTCACAGACAACTGGGAGATCGCGTTCGACGCGAGTCCCTATGGCGCGTTTATGAGCATCTGGGGATTCTCCGGAACCGACGTCTACACTGTGGGCGGGCAGCCTAGGACCCAAGAGGACCCGGGCGACGGAGTCGTCTTCCACTTCGACGGGCTGGCGTGGTCGGAAGTCGAGGTCCCTGAGGGCCCGATGCTCAACTGGGTTCACGGAGTAGGCGACACCCTCTGGGTGGTCGGTGAAGCCGGCCGAGCACTTCGCTTTGAAGATGGAGAGTTCGTCGAAGAGTATGACACTGGGGTGGGAGTCCAACTCTGGGGTGTCTGGGCGGCCGCCGCGGACGACGTTTGGGCGGTCGGAGGAAACCCGAGAGATCGACAGGGCGAGCCGGTGATCGTTCATTGGGACGGTACCTCGTGGACTCAGTCCGAACTGCCGGAGCTCGATCGAGATTTTGTGACATCGATGTTCAAGATCTGGGGCACAGGATCGGACCATGTCTTCGCGATCGGCGCCGTCGGTGTGATTCTCCATTGGGACGGTTCGAGTTGGACACAGCTTCCATCGGGCACCGGAGACGATCTGGTAAGCCTCTGGGGACGAGCCGAGGACGATATTGTTGCGGTCGGAGGCCGAGGCAACGGCGTCTTCGGGCGCTGGAACGGTACCGAGTGGTCGTTTGAGCAACTCGAGCAAGTGAGCGGGCTGAACGGCTCCTTCATGGCTCCCGACGGCACCACGCTGATCAATGGCTCCTTCGGGCGAATGCTCGAGGTGACCGACGACGGACTCGTGGAACTGGACGCGCCAACTGACAACGTGCTGCACGCGGTCTGGGCTGACCCTGCTACCGGCTCGTGCTTCGCTGTTGGTGGCTCGCTTCTTGCCAATCCTCCGTACACAGGCGACGTCCTGATTTCCCAATGATGCAATTGCTCGCTCCGATCGGAGTTTCGATGCGATCCGCTTTTAGAACTCTAACGCTCGCGCTTGTAGTTCCGGCCTTGGCCGCCTGCGGACCAAATGATCCGGATCCTAGCCCTGAACCCGAAGCAGGGATCGCCGAAGGGATCTTCGGGGCACTCGGAGAGCCCGTCGACTACGCCACGCAGGAGCAACTCGCCGCTTTCGAACGGGGCCGCGCATTGATCGAGAAGCGCTGGACTCCAGAAGAGGGCCTCGGGCCCAGGTTCAACGTTGGGTTTTGCGGAGCCTGCCACGAGAAGCCGGTATTCGGCGGATCAGCGGGCCGCTATCGGGACTTCTATCTGAGCGCTTCAGTGCTCTCGGATGGCGCCTATGTCGCACCGCCCACTGCCGGAATCGCACACTTCTACGCACTCGGCGACGCGCCCGCGCGACCGGGCATCGAAGGGAATTGGAATATCCAGGCGCGAAGGAATCCAATCCCGTTCTTTGGAACGGGACTCATCGCCGAGTTGAGCGAAGAAGCGATTCTGGCCAATGCGGATCCAGACGACACAGACGGCGACGGGATTTCCGGGCGTCCAAACTGGGAGGATGGATTCGTCGGACGGTTCGGCCGAAAGGCGCAGACCGTATCGATCGAGGGCTTCATCCGCGGCCCTCTGAACAACCACGTGGGCATCACCTCCGACCCACTCTCAGAGGAACAGCGCTCGCGGCTCCCCGTCGACTCGAGCCTCTCCAACCGAACCACTACTGGGGCGTTGGGGACAACGGTACGGCAGGCGCAAGCGGCCCCAGCGAGTGAGCCTCTAACGGATACAGACGGAGCCGCCGATCCGGAGATGTCGACCGACCAACTCTTCGACATCGTCTCTTTTGCGATGCTCCTCGCCGCACCAGAACCCTCCGAGTCGACCGTCGAATCACAGAATGGACTAGCGCTATTCCGAGATGTGGCATGTCACGCATGTCACGTTGAGACCCTCGAAAGCCCACGGGGTCTGATCCCGCTGTACTCGGACCTCCTGCTCCACGACATGGGAGAGGAGATGGCCGACGGCCTCCAGATGGGAGTCGCTTCCGGCGCCGAGTTCAGAACTCAACCGCTTTGGGGCATCAGCGCGGTCGGGCCGTATCTGCACGATGGACGCGCAGACACGCTGCACGAGGCCATCCTCGCTCACGCTGGCGAGGCACAGAACAGTGCAGAAGCTTACTCCCAACTCAGCGACATCGAACAGTTCGATCTCATCGCATTCCTCGAGCATCTCGGCGGCCTGGAACAGCGCACAGATGGATTGATTCCGCCGAATCAAGGAGTCCCCGCCGAGGGGCAGCTGGGGGCGCCGATCAATGAACTCAACACATCAGACGTCGGGCGCTGGATGGAAGGCCGCCGGCTCTACGACCGCGACATGCACTTGGCCGACGGGTTGGGTCCGGTCTTCAACGGCGACTCGTGTCGCGCATGTCATTTTGAGCCGCGTCCCGGTGGGGCTGGCCCCATCGGAGTCAACGTCATGCGCCACGGCACGTGGGTGGGTGACGAATTTGTCGGACCGGCAGGCGGCACGATCCTCCACAAGTTCACGGTGCCCGGAGTCTGGCGGGTCGAGGCTGGTGATGGCGTGAACGTCTACGAGCCAAGGCAGACGCCCCATACCCTTGGTCTCGGGCTCATCGAGTTGATCGATGAAGCAGACGTGCTCGCGGCCGAAGATCCGGACGACGCAGACGGCAACGGAATCTCAGGGCGGGCACATATCGTCGTCGGAGACCGACTCGGCCGGTTTGGGTGGAAGGCTCAAGTACCGTCGATTCGCGAGTTCGCTCGAGACGCTATGGGAGCTGAGGTCGGCCTGACTGTTCCGGTGGAGCAAGGCCAAACCTACGGCGCAACGGCGGACGACGACGACGTACCTGACCCAGAACTCTCTAGTCTGGATCTCGACGCGTTGGAGTTCTTCATCGCCGAACTGAATTACCCGCTCCCGGTCGCTCAGGTGACGGGTGGGGTTGAACTCTTCGAGTCGGTCGGTTGCTCCGACTGCCACACGGTCTCATTCGAAACTTCCGCGGGCACCGTGCCGCTTTACTCCGATCTTCTACTCCACGATGTGGCTCCCGAAGGATACGTTGGCATCCCCGACGGCGAAGCTACATCGCGCGAATTCCGGACCCCGCCGCTCTGGGGCATCTCTGGAACGGCGCCGTACATGCACGACGGCGCAGCGTCGACTGTCGAGGCGTCTATCGCGCTTCACTTCTCGGAGGGCGCCGCATCCGTCGTGGCGTTCAACGCCCTTCAAGCTCCCGAGCAGGCTCTACTCCTAGAGTTCCTAGAGTCACTCTAGGAACTACCCGGCGACCAGCTGGCGCTCGACGAGCTTTCTGTAGAGGCCGTCCTCTCCCACGAGCTTGTCGTGCGGCCCGACTTGGACGACGTGGCCGCCGTCCAGAACGAGCACTCTCGTCGCGTCTCGCACCGTTGAGAGGCGGTGCGCAATCACCAGCGTGATTCGTCCAGACATTAGCCGCTCAAGCGCCTCCTGAACGAGGTGCTCGCTCTCCGCGTCGAGGGCGCTGGTCGCCTCGTCGAGGATGAGAATTGCTGGGTCCTCGAGAAGCGCCCGCGCGATGGCAACTCGCTGCTTTTGTCCCCCAGAGAGTTGCACGCCACGCTCGCCAACCTCTGTGGCGAACCCATCAGGGAACTTGGAGACGAAATCGTACGCGTTCGCGACCTTAGCAGCCTCGGCGACTTCTTCGTCGGTCGCGTCCGGCCGCCCGTATCGAATGTTCTCAGCGACTGTTGTCGAGAAGAGAATGGGTTCCTGGGCAACAACCCCAACTTGGTGTCTGAGCCAGTCTGGATCGAGCTCTTTTACATCAAGATCGCCGAAACGAATCACGCCCGAGTCTGGGTCGTACAACCGCGCCGTCAGTGACGCGATCGTGGACTTCCCTGCTCCGGAAGGTCCGACAATCGCGACAACCTCTCCATGGGCGGCACGGAAGCTGACGTCTCCGAGAGCTGGATGGTCGGGTCGGGTTGGGTACGAGAAGCGAACGCCAGTGAACGAAAGCGAGAGTGGAGCGTGGTCGGGTCTGATCCCGCCGACGGTATGCATGCCTGGGGTTCGGTCCATGATCTCGAAGATCCGCTGCGCAGCGCCCATCGCTCGTGAGAAATCAGCCCAGAGATTGGAGAGCATTCCGAGAGAACCGGCGATCAGCATCGTGTAGACGAGGAACGCAGTGAGCTCTCCCATGCTCATGGCGCCGCCCACGACGAGTCGGCCGCCGTACCAAAGAACGGCGACCGCAGCCGCGAAACCGACGGTAGACGAGACGGCGAAGAAGACGCCGCTGATGCTGATCCGCTTCTTCGCGACCGTAAAGGCCAACTCTACCGCGTTCTTGTACCGCAAGCCCTCTCGCGCCTCAGCCGCGAAGACCCGGACGGTACGGACCCCACCGATGGTCTCCTCCGCCACCTCGGACGCAACCGCGATGGCGTCCTGTGCATCGCGGGAGAGATGGCGGATCCGTCGTCCATAGGTGAACGCCGCGAGAATTGCCGGTGGCACAACCGCGAGCATGAGCAGCGTCAGCTTGGGCGACGTCCATGCGAGCAGCGCAAGGCCTCCGCTGATCGATGCCAGGCCCCGCAGAGCCATCGAGATGTTCACACTAACTGTGTTCTGAACGACGCCGGCATCGGAGGACAGCCGACTCATCAACTCGCCCGTTCGGCGTTGGTCGAAGAAGGCGATCTCTTGTCGCATCAGCGCATCGTACAGCTGCTCTCGGAGACTCGCGACGACGCGCTCCCCAGCAGTCGTGAAGAGCACGTACCGTAGCGCGCCTGACGCCGCCTGCAGGATCAGAAGCCCCGCCATCACGAGCGCAGTGCGGTCTACAGTACCAGTGTCTCCGCTCGAAACGGCCTGGTCGATTAGGACGCGCAACGCCTGCGGTGCAGCGAGGGTCGCGACGGTTCCGAGAGCGAGGAATACGGTGCCCGCCGCGATTCGGCGCCACTCGGGAATGGCGAGGCGAAGGAGTCTCCGCAACGGACGTTCATCATATTGCTGCATGGCCGCCGAATTAGGGCCGAATTCGCTCGGGTCAAGCGGGTTGAGAGCGAACTCGGCAAGGGATTGCGAGGATCTGTCCCGCAAGGTACGGTTGCCCCGCGCTCATCCTCGACCCAGCCCTACCCAAATGAAGAAACTAGTCTTCCTTGTTGCCTCGCTTGCCCTCGTGGGCTGTGCCGAGATGGAACTTGCCGACACCGCCTCAGTGGCAGAGCCGACTCTCACAGTCGGACAGTCCTCCATCGTTGAAGATGAGGACGGCAACCTCTTCGAAGTCTCGATCGTACACGATGGTTCTCTGAGCCCCGTTGAGGAAGCGACGCTTCTAGAAAACATAGAGGTCGTCGGACTGAGCCCCATCGACACTGGAATCACGCCGGTTGGCGCAGAGACCATCTTTGTTCCGCCAGTCGATCCTGTTCTCGTCCCGAGCGACGATCGTCGGATCAACATCTACATCGTTGGCATTGATGCCGATCTTCTCCTCGGAAACTACCGATGGGGCTGGATTGATGAGATCGACGAAGAGGACCTTCAGTCCAACATCGAGGACATCTGCCCACCGTGGCACTAGTCTTCTGAGATGATAAAAGCCGCGCTGGTCGCGGCTTTTGTCGTTTTTGGTCCCGGAGTCTGACTCAGAAGTCGTAACGAATCGAAAACGTCGCTTGGCCGGCGACCTCGACCACGAACTCAATCTCCTCATTGTAGACGTGGGGCGCGTCGGAAGCGCCGATATCGTGCTTGCTCGCGCCCAAATCCTCATGGCCGTGCTCGGGAAGGCTCGTTGCCATGACCCGAAGAGTCGCGCCCAAGCGGACACGATGGATCGCGATCTCGACGCCCGTACCGATCACTCCAACCGGGAGAACCCGGCGATCGGTGACCTCACCGATCTCTAACGAAGTCCACTCGGCTCCTACGCCGATTTCGATGTGCGGCCAAAATGGTGTTGGATTCTCCAGTCGCACGCCCGCGCTACCGATCGTGGTCATCGAGAGTCGGTCCATCCCTGAGGCGATCGTTGGCCCAGTCGCGTGGTACGCGTCGAAGGAGAGTTGAACGTAGAGCGGTGTGCCGCGATCGAGCTGCGCGAAGACCCCAGCGCCATCCATCCGACAGTCTTGCCAGTCCAGACTGGAGTCGGCCGCGTGGCGGAACCCGTACCCCCCGATCCGTACCCCTGCACTCGGTGACCAGGGTTCCGCCATAGCTTCGGAAAGAGGTAGCGCCGCGAGGGCGAGGACGGCTACGAGCATCAAGTTGGTGTTCACGTGTGCCTCTTGTGTTGAGATACCTATCTGTCGCCGTTCCCTCGCCTTTTGTGCTGCCGATGTCTTTTTCCGACGAAGATGCTCTGCGACTGTTGGGGGACCTCGACGTTCCCGTGAAACTCGAAGAGCATTTGGGTTATGTAGCCGATGCGGCCTCGGAGTTAGTTGCGGCGATGAAGACGATGGGTGTGCCTGTCGACGAACATTGCGTCGTCGCCGGCGCACGCCTCCATGACATCGGTAAGGTGCTCGTCCCGTCCGAACTCGTTGGCCCCGGCACTGAGCACGAGGCCGCGGGGCTCAACATGTTAGTCGAGCTGGGGGTCCCCGAGCCCGTCGCGCGCGCCGCATGGGTTCACGGATTCTGGGCGAACCGTGGTGAGTCGCTGGAGGATCTTTTGGTGGCGCTTGCAGACAAGCTACGGAAGGGCGCAAGGCACGATGAGCTCGAGCGCGCTGTCGTCCAGACGATCGCCGCGCGCTGTTCGCTTGATCAGTGCGACATCTACCCTTGGTTCATCGCCGCCTGCGACGACATCGCCCTGGGAGCCGATGCCAGGCTCTAGAACACGACGCTGAGCTGTCGCCGCCTCCGAGGTTGTTGCTCTAGGTCCGATGCCAAGCTCGGGCCTGAAAGGGCGCAATGACCCACCAGCCCCCCCGATAGCGCTCGGCTCGACGTCTACAGTCGGACGAGAGAGCAGCCCTCGTAGTGAGAGTGTTCTGTCATCGCTGCTATGTGATCCAGCCAAGAGCAGCGCGGGCGGCAAATGAAGCGGCGTCTCCTCCTGATGTTCAGCCAGTCGATATCGCCGTGCGCAACGACAACTCGACTTCATCGCCGGCAATCCTACAGACACCGCCCGCCCACTGATCGCCCGCCAAAAGATCGAACGCCATTCGGTAGTGGCTTATCAGTCCAGAAGCTCAGGCAATCTGCACTCCGCCGCTGCCAGCAAATGGACCGTCAGCTGCACCGTGGTTGTGCTGTGGCGTAGAAGATCCGTCGAGGACGATCCGAGGGATCACACCGAGGGCTGAGAAACTGTCCCGGTAGTGCCCGAAGATGTCGTTGGCTGAGCCGCCATCGCAAAAACGCAGTAGTAGTGCCAGGCGGGGCCGAACTCAGGTTCCCTTCCTTAAGCAACTGATGCCAATCAAAACATACGTCGCAGCGAACGTCAGGTTTAACTGTAGCGTCGTGTATCGGTCCCCCAAGGTCGGCTGCCTAGCGCCGACTCGAGCGTGCGTCCGCGAACTCTGGGCCAACGTCTCGCATCCGGAAGGTCACCGGCAATGTGATCGATACGTTGTCGCGGTTGCTTGGGTCCAGGCTCACTTCCTCGAGCGAAAACTCTACGCAGTTGGCGAGCTCGCCGCTGCCTGTTCGGTTCTGCATCATCTCGACGTCGAGCACTTCTCCGTCGGAGGCGACAAAGACGCGCATCAGCATGAGCCCCGAAGTATCGGCGGTCTCTTCAAGATGCTCTTCGTAGCAGAACTGCATCGCGTCCCGCAGCGTCGCGATCTGCTCGTCTACGTAGTCCCGGCCGTCGAGGCCGTGAGGCATGAACGTTCCGATGAACGCCTCCGGGAGCGTGGCGTTCTGCGCAGCCGCGGAAGACGCCCATCCAAGGGTAAAACACGTAACCAAAAGGATCGCGGTTTCGAGCTTTCGGTTGGCCTTTGTCATTCGAGTCGTCGAGAGTTTTCCATAAGTACGGGCCATATAATGAACAGTTGAAGTGGCTTCGTCAACACCGAAACCTAATGCAAACCCTAATGTTTTCATGCAGGTAGGCCCATCAGCTTCAGTGTGCGTCTACTTATGGTTAAGTACAGCAATGTAAGGGCGTACCGCCCGGATTTGGTAGGGACCCTGCTCGGACAAGCTCTCGTCAGACGTCAGAGAATCACGTGTGTTCACTAGTACTTGCGCGTTCATTCGACTCATTTGGGCGTGAGCAACCACCGCGCAACGCGGTGGTTCACCTACATGCATGATGTAGCCCGTGTCTCACTCCGCAGCGAGTTTTTGGGCCTCAACTTTCCGTTCCCCCAATTCAGAGGATCCGGGAGACTGACCCACAACAGACACAGTTGGCTGAGCACTGGCCCTCCGAGCCGGATACGCGCCCGCAACTCAGAGTGGTCGCGGCCACCCTAAGGGCTGCCTCGAAAGGAGACCGTTCGAGCCCACCACAAGTCGTTCTCGTAGATCCGTCAGCGCCACCCTGCTTCGTGGGAAGGGATTGAGCCGCTGGCGCATCGCCACCGCATCCCGCGGAACCACGATGCAGTGGCCCGCGCGGATTCTGAGTAGCTAGAAACTTACCTCGGAAACCGAGACGCCCGAGTTACCGTGGTCGTCGGTGAACTCAACCCGTACCGAATACGTGCCTGGCGCGAGTTCATCATCCCAATCCGAGCTGAAACGCGTAATCGGAACGCCGTTGCGTCCACCTAGAGCTTCTGGATTCGTTTCCACCACGATCTGGTCGCCCGTGAGGACGATAGCTCCGTCTCCTTCGCCGATTGTGACGGTGACTTCGCCAACGCTCATATCAACGGGCAGCGCTACCCCAGTGGGAACCATCGGATTCCGCAGCCGGAAGTTGCCTGATGCCCGGGCCGGATCAGACGAGGGACCGCTGAATCGGCCACGCTCTTCGGGCGGAAGGCCAAGCGTCCCTGAAAGAGAGTTTGCGGCAAGAGAGTCCACGGTCGCCAAACCACCCGTACTCGGATTCACCGCCAGCGTGGTGGACTCCAGAACGTACTCCTGCCGAACCTCGGCCTCGTCGAGGAAGTGTCCAAGAACGACGAATCGGTAGTTCCCTACCGGGAAATCGCCGAGCTCCTCCCAGCGAATAACCCATTCCCACGGATCATCATCCGTCGCTTGCCGTACGCGAGTAATGAATCGCATCTCGCGGTTCGTGTACCCTCGGTAGCTCGGCAGCAGCACGGTCTCCCAGCCACCCTCTGTCTCTCGTTCCAATGTCACGAGCGGCGACTGAGGTGCCTCAGCGCCAGGATCTCCGCCGTGCCACGAGAATTCGATTGTCTCGAAACGCTCGATTTCGGTCGGGGGCTCCATCACCCACTGTCCGGCAATGCCTGGGGCTGTTGCAAGGACTTCGAAGGTCGACTCGTCGCGGCGAGCGTATTGAGATGGCATTGGCTCAGGGAACTGAGGCTCGAATTCCGGATCAATCATTGAGGCGTAGGACTCCAGAAGCCTATCCACCAAATAGTTGCCCTGGTTCGGCCCCCACATACTCATCGTCGATTCGTAGCCGCCCTGAAGGTAGCTGTAGGTGAAGTCCGAGTAGTCATCCGGTGCATTCTCGTTACTGAAGCCGGGGAAGGGCGGTCGCTCGCCGCGCAAGTTGGTTGGGAGCAGATAGAACAGGTGATCGTTCGCGTATCCGAACGTCCACGCCGAGAGTGGGTCGACCCCAAACCCGTCACGCGCTTCGCGAAGCATCTGCCAGCTCAGCTCCATGGACAGTTCACCCGGCACAGCGAATGCGGTCAGCCCGTTGAGCTCAAAGACCATCATCTGTGATCGCACGAGGGTCGTCGGCGGGTTATTGAAGAGCAGGAACTGAAGGGCTCCGGCGCAACTCATTTGCTCAATCCGCTGATGCGTCTCAAAATCACTGTCGCCGCCGTTGTCGCCGACGCATGAGAGGCCGCCATAGTGGTATTCACCACCGAATGGGGCAGGGAACGGAGCGCCGAACTCCCCACGATCGTAGCCAAGCTGATCGTAGGAGATCGAGAACCGTACATTGCGGGAGTTCTGAGTCATCTCGGTGGACGTCTCCATAGCGAGGAAGGAGTCCCAAGTCCGATCGACGAAGGCCCAACCCAGGCGCTGCGTCTGCATCGGGAAAGCGTGTCCCTGCGAGCCCCCGCCCGGCCCGATTGTTCCGGAGTTCTGGTTTAGGAAGAGTGTCGGCACGAACTGGCCAAACTCTTCGCCCAAGGCGTCCTCATAGTACCGCTCGGCGGCGGCGAGCACATCGCCAGTCAGTAGGTCAGAGCCGTTGTCGGTGCCGTGAGCGGCGAAGCTGAACATGACCGCGCGCGGGATACCTTCTGGGTCATCCACTCGGATGAAGAGAACTCGGTTGTCGTCGAACGGTGGCGTTTGACTCCAGCGATCGCGGCCAACTTCGTCGGCCATGTCGTAAGCTTCGATGATCTCCCAGCCGACTCGGGCTGGTGAGAGGTCATCCAGCGCCGCCATGGCCGCTTCGATCGTTGTTTCGCGCAGACGGTCGTAGAAGAACTGGTGGAACTCCCCGATTCCAAAGCTTCCAAGCGGCGCCGCAGCCTCGAGCGGAAGATGCCAGTGTCGGCAGGGACCCGAGTGAGTGTGAGTCGAGGAGATCATGAGAGACTGACGCCAGTCCTGCCCCGTTCGCTCCTGCAGCGCGCGAGCAACGTCTTCGTGCAGCGACATCGACGAGAAGATGATCGGGAGCCGAATAGTCATCAGGCTGCGCTCCCCATTGTCGAGGAGCAGCGCCCGGGCATACAGGCCGTGGACCTGTCCGGCTGAACCCTTCAACGAAACCGCGTACCGACCGTCGTTGTACGCCGCCCGATCACCGTAACCGCCCAACGGGACCCCGATCGGAAAGTTCATCAGTATGTTCGCGACGCCTGCCTGCACGTCCCCAGTTGCCGGGCCATGCGGATGCTCAAGTGAGAGGTCGCCGGTGAAATCCATACATTGACCGAAGTCCGTGCACACCTGGCCGTCTTCGCAATCGTAGTCAAAGTAGCAGGACTCACGACACAAACGGTCCGTACACGTCGCGTACCGGCCTCGCTCATCGCCGAGCTCATTGAAGAGCTCTTGGCACGGAAGCCACTTGTCTGGGCCTGCGCATGCCAAGGAGCGACACTGCTCTTCGATGCAAATCGCTTCGGCACCACAATCGTCGTCTGTCTCGCAAGGCCCGAGCTCGACGTCTGGCTCCGTATCCTCGGGCGTATCGGCCGTGTCGGGAACAACGTCTGGCTCGGCATCTGGCTCGGCATCCGGCTCAGCATCCGGCACATCGGCAGCGGTGTCCGAAACGTCCTGGGCATCTGTTGAAACCTCCGCCGTGTCCAAAGGTACGTCGCTGGACGGAGTGGGGTCGTCGGAGCACGCAAAAAGTGCCAACGGAATAAGGGCGAGGAGGGCGATGCGCTTTGTCATCGATATCGGGTGAGTGGAGGGGTTGTGACCCTATAGACGACTACGTCGACTCGGAGAAGTGCCCCCACCGACTGGCGGCTCATCGGCGTATCGGCCACCCCCCGTTGCCCAATTCGCGACCGGCGGCCGCGGAGTACTCGATCGCCCGCAGTGGCTTTAGAACGACGAACCTGACATTTGTATCGTCACAATCAACACCCAAAGAAGAAGAGTATGCGCAGTCACCATCTCTTGATCGCAACCGGTTTCCTGTTCATTGCGGCGTGCGACGAGTCTGAGACGCTCGTCTCCTCGACAGACACTTCGAATGGGGATGCAGGAGCTGTGGACACCGGCCCGATCTACGAGAATTGTTTCAATGGCGTAGACGACAACGAGGACCTCCTAATCGATTGCGCCGACTCGCAGTGCCGGAGCCTCGACATCTGCCGAGAATTTGAGTGTCCCGACGGCCGCATCGGGTCCCAGATTGGCTACCCTGCGTTCACAGAGAGTACGGAGGGAACCGGCAACAACCTCGCAGGATCCTGCGGGGGACAGGGGGGAGAGGAACTCGCGCTTCTATGGGAGGCGCCCGCCGACGGGGACTACTGGATCGATACGAGGGGGCGCAGCTACGACACCGTCCTCTACATCCTAGAAGGATGCGGCGGCGACGAGATCGCGTGCAACGACGATGCGGCAAACCCGCCATCGCTTCGTTCGGAGATTCTACTCACCGCAGAAGCCGAAGCAGAATACCTGATCGTCGTAGATGGATACGATGTCGTCAACGGCCCCGATGGCGACGAATTTCAGCTCAACATCACGCCTGTTCTGATGCCTTCGGAGATTGGTTTCTGCGGCGATGGCCGGGACAATGATGAAGACGGAGTCTCAGACTGCGACGACGACGATTGTGTTCTCTTTAACGCTTGCCTCCCTCTGGAACAGCTTACCGAGATTTCGAGCGGGGTTTCTCACACATGTGCTCGCTCGGAAGATCGATCCTACTGTTGGGGCTCGAGCGGCAGCGGCGAACTCGGCGTCATCGATGCCACGCCGACCGCACGTCCCGTAGCTCTTCAACGAAGTTGGAGTGGTCTGAGCGCCGGCAGCGACTTTACCTGCGGTCTCGACGATGCCGCCCAGACGTGGTGCTGGGGAAGCGGTAACTGGGGCCGCCTCCTGCGACCGGTAGAGGAGGGCGATGCCCCTGAGCCGATCCTATTGCCGCTCCCTGCCGCTCAGCAAGTCGCAGTGGGCTGGAATCACAACTGCGCGGCGCTGACGGACGGCACTGTTCGTTGCTGGGGCTACAATGGCTCTGGTCAACTTGGCGACGGGGAATCCGGAGGTCTGGGCTCCGAGGCCGTCGAAGCAGTGGGAGTGGCGAATGCCCGTGACGTGAGCGCCGGAGCACAATCCTCCTGCGCCGTGACAGACGGCGGCGAACTCTGGTGTTGGGGGGGGAACGGGAACGGCCAAATCGACGCTTCCGCGGAGTGGACAGTCCCCCTGCCAACGCGGATATTGGACGCGGTCGCAGCTACCACTGTGGGCGGCAATCACATCTGCGCACTGCTCGAAAACGGGCAAGTGCAGTGTCGCGGCGCCAATTGGAGCGGACAGCTTGGTGATGGCGGTACGACCGAGCGTCGACAGTTCGCCACGACTGCAATTGAGAACCGAGTTACCTCATTGGACTGCGGCTCCGGCCACTGTTGTGCCGTGGATGAGTTCGGCGGAATGTGGTGTTGGGGTGCTAACGGATGGGGACAGCTCGGCACCGGTGACAATGAAACGGCACTGATCCCGACGCGACTTGAAGGCCACCAGTTGTGGACCGCCGTAGAAACCGGACAAAACACCACATGTGCAATGACGGACGAATCGCAGGCATGGTGCTGGGGAGGCAACAGCAGCGGTCAGCTAGGTGACGCGACCAGAACAAACTCCTTTTCGCCGCGTCGAGTCCTCCGACCAACGGACTGAGATGATCCGTTTGGAGGGCATCTAAGCTTGACACCGGGTTCCTCAAACGTATAGTGCCGCTCCCTCACGACCCCAGTAGCACCGGAAACGGCCGCAGCTGGGCGACCTTAGGGTTATTTCCAGACAGATCGCCTTTCGGCGATGGTCTCAAGCGAACGCTACAACGACGATGCCAACCATTAACCAGCTGGTCCGCAAGGGCCGCAAGCGAAAGGTCACGAAGACGTCGGCTCCGGCTCTTCGAGGATGCCCGCAAAAGCGCGGCGTCTGCACTCGCGTCTACACGACGACCCCCAAGAAGCCGAACTCCGCACTCCGTAAGGTGGCGCGTGTTCGTCTCACCAACGGGATGGAAGTTTCGTCTTACATTCCGGGCGAAGGCCACAACCTCCAGGAGCACAGCGTAGTGCTACTCCGCGGCGGTCGTGTGAAGGACCTTCCCGGTGTTCGTTACCACATCATTCGCGGCGCGCTTGACGCAGTCGGCGTCGGCGATCGTCGCCAAGGCCGTTCCAAGTACGGCACGAAGCGCCCCAAGTAGAGCGAGAGACTAAGTCATGCGCAGAAACGCCGCACCCAAACGCGAAGTTCTTCCAGATCCGAAGTTCCACGACCGCACGGTCACCAAGTTCGTCAACAATCTCATGTTGAACGGCAAGAAAGGAACATCGGAAGCCATCATCTACGGCGCCTTCGACATCGTCGAAGAGCGTACGAAGGGCGAAGATCCAGTGGAGATCTTCAAGAAGGCTATCGCAAACGTCCGCCCGCGCGTCGAAGTTAAATCTCGACGTGTTGGTGGCTCAACGTATCAGGTTCCCGTCGAGGTTCGCCCCGACCGTCAGACCGCCCTCGCTATGCGTTGGCTGATCACGGCGTCGCGGAATCGTAACGAGCGCACGATGCGAGAGCGTCTGGCGAACGAACTTCTAGAGGCAGCCAATAATCGTGGCAACGCCGTAAAGAAGAAGGACGATACCCACCGGATGGCCGACGCCAACAAGGCGTTCGCACACTACCGCTGGTAGTCCTTTAGGAACCACTGGTCGCCCTCCAAGGGCACCCCAAGCGCACTCGGCCATTCGGTACGAGGCGCCCTCAAATAGCGCGGCATCGTTCGCGCACTGACCTTATCAATCTCGTGGCGAAGCAACCGCTACATACGCTCCGTAACATCGGCATCATGGCTCATATTGATGCCGGGAAGACGACGACCACGGAGCGCGTCCTGTACTACTCAGGACGAATCCATAAGATTGGTGAGGTCCACGATGGAGCCGCGACGACGGACTGGATGCCCCAAGAGCAAGAAAGGGGCATTACTATTACGTCGGCCGCGACCACCTGCGAGTGGGCAGGTCATCGCATTAATATTATCGACACTCCGGGGCACGTAGACTTCACCATTGAAGTCGAGCGCTCTTTGAGGGTGTTGGACGGCGCTGTGGCAGTCTTCTGTGCAGTCGGCGCAGTGCAGCCCCAGTCCGAAACGGTCTGGCGACAAGCGAACAAGTACTCTGTTCCGCGCGTCGCCTTCGTGAACAAGATGGACCGCATTGGTGCTGACTTTCCGCGGTGTCTTGTAGACATTCGCGAGAAGCTTGCAGCCAATCCCATCGCTCTTCACATGCCGATAGGAGCAGAGGAACGCTTCGAAGGCCAAGTCGATCTCATCCGCATGCGTGAAATCACGTACGGCTCGGAAACACTCGGTGCCGAAGTGCACGACGGGGACATTCGAGCAGATCTGCTGGAAGATGCTCAGGCAGCTCGCGAAGCGATGATCGAGTCTCTCGCAGACATGAACGACGAAATCGCCGAGCTCTACCTCGAGGGTGAAGACATCTCAGAGGAGCTGCTCGTCGCGGCTATTCGGCAAGGATGCATCGCTCTCGAACTCGTTCCAGTTCTTTGTGGCAGCGCATTCAAAAATAAGGGAGTGCAACCACTCCTCGATGCCGTCGTCGCATACCTGCCGTCGCCTCTCGACGTCCCCGCCGTAACCGGCTTTAAGCCGGAAGCAGTAAAGGACGCGGACGACACAGGTAGAGAACTGACGGACGCTGACCGAGACTCGCGCCTCGCAGACGCGAATGCGCCGTTTGCGGCGCTCGCATTCAAGATCGCTACCGATCCGTACGTGGGTCAGCTTACCTACTTCCGAGTTTACTCGGGCTCGCTCGAGAAGGGCGCCCATGTAGTCAACCCCGGAAAGGGCAAGCGCGAGCGAATGGGGCGGCTGCTCCAGATGCACGCGAATAAGCGGGAAGATATCGACCGAGTTGAGGCTGGAGACATCGCAGCTGCAGTCGGTCTCCGGCTTACCACGACAGGCGACACGCTCTGCGATGAGAAGCATCCGATCGTGCTTGAGCGCATGTTCTTCCCGGACCCGGTTATCGCGATCGCGATTGAGCCGAAGACCCAGGCAGATCAAGATAAGCTCTCGCTGTCGCTAGACAAACTAGCGCTCGAAGATCCTTCCTTTCAGGTCCGCGTCGACCCCGAAACCGGGCAGACTCTGATCTCAGGAATGGGTGAGCTTCATCTTGAGATTATTGTCGACAGGCTCGCACGCGAGTTCAAAGTCGGAGCTAACATCGGCAAGCCGCAGGTCGCGTATCGCGAGACCTTGGCAGCGCCGATCAAGATCCGACGCCAATTTATCCGCCAGTCTGGCGGCAAGGGTCAGTACGGTGACGTTGAACTGGAGCTCGCTCCCCTTGAACGCGGTGCAGGCATCGTGTTCGAGAACGGACTCTCCGACGGAACGATCCCCGCTGAGTTCGTCCCAGCAGTAGAAAGTGGCGTTCGCCAGGCGGCCGACGCGGGTATATTGACAGGCTATTCCTGCGTCGATATTCGCGCCCGCCTGGTCGGTGGCTCTTTTCATGATACGGACTCGAGCGACATGGCCTTTAAGATCGCAGGATCTATGGCTTTTCGTGATGGATGCCTCGAAGCAGGCGTTCAGATCCTAGAACCAATCTTTGATGTTGAAGTGACGGTCCCCGAAGAGTACATGGGCGACGTCATCGGAGACCTCAACCGTCGGCGCGGGAATGTCACAGAAATGACAGACCAGGCCGGCGCGAAAGTGATTCGCGCACACGTGCCCCTCGCGGAGATGGTTGGCTATGCCACCGACTCCCGCTCCCTGAGCAAGGGCCGTGCAGACCACACTATGGAATTCGATCATTACGCGCCCTGTCCTAGGGCGCTGCAAGAAGAACTCGCATCGCGCTGAAAGCGAGTTAGACGGAGATACGGCGATGGCTAAAGAGAAATTCGAGCGTACAAAGCCCCACGTTAACATCGGGACCATTGGTCACGTTGATCATGGGAAGACCACGCTAACTGCCGCAATCACAATGGTGATGGCTGCGGATCGCGGAAACGGCGAGGTCAAAAAATTCGACGAGATCGACAACGCTCCCGAAGAGCGCGAGCGTGGTATCACGATCGCTACGGCACATGTTGAGTATGAGACGGAAGCCCGTCACTACGCTCACGTCGACTGCCCGGGACACGCCGATTACGTCAAAAACATGATCACGGGTGCCGCCCAAATGGACGGCGCGATCCTTGTCTGCTCTGCAGCCGATGGTCCGATGCCTCAGACGCGTGAGCACATCCTGCTCGCACGTCAGGTCGGCGTTCCGTACATTGTCGTCTTCCTGAATAAGGTCGACCTTGTTGACGACGAGGAACTCCTCGAACTCGTTGAGATGGAAGTCCGCGAGCTGCTCGACAAGTACAAGTTCCCAGGCGACGACACTCCAATCATCGCCGGTTCCGCGCTCTTCGCTATCGAAGGGACGAACGAAGAACTCGGTGCTGGGAAGATCCGCGAGCTCATGGACGCCGTGGACTCCTTCATCCCGACGCCCGAGCGCGAGATTGATAAGCCGTTCCTGATGCCTGTTGAGGACGTGTTCTCGATCTCGGGTCGTGGCACTGTCGTCACCGGTCGTATCGAGCGCGGGATCATCAAGGTTGGTGAGGAGATCGCCATCGTCGGTATGCAAGATGCACCGACGAAGTCGACCTGCACGGGCGTTGAGATGTTCCGTAAGTTGCTCGACCGCGGCGAAGCGGGCGACAACGTCGGAGTACTCCTTCGCGGTGTGAAAAAAGAAGATGTTCAGCGGGGGCAGGTTCTTGCTAAGCCCGGCTCGATCACTCCTCACACGCACTTTGACGGTGAGGTCTACATCCTCTCCAAAGAAGAAGGAGGCCGTCACACGCCCTTCTTCTCGGGCTACCGCCCGCAGTTCTACTTCCGCACGACGGACGTGACCGGTGTCTGCACACTCCCCGAGGGCACCGAGATGGTGATGCCGGGCGATAATGTGAAGATGATCATTAAGCTTATTACGCCTATCGCTATGGATGCCGGACTTCGCTTCGCTATCCGCGAAGGCGGTCGGACCGTCGGTGCTGGCGTCGTCTCCACGATTCACGAATAATTCCCACTAGATAGGCTCGCCTCTCGGTGAGCCTGTCTCGTATTGTCCACGAGGCTTTGATGGCCAGCGACAAGATTCGCATTAAACTAAAGGCATACGACTACACCTTGCTTGACCGCAGCGCCGCCGAGATCATCGATACGGCGAAGCGGACAGGTGCTCAGGTTGCTGGTCCAGTGCCCCTCCCGACGTCGATTAACAAGTTCTGCGTTCTTCGCGGACCCCATATCGACAAGAAGTCGCGTGAGCAATTTGAGATGCGCACACACAAGCGACTCATCGACATCCTTGAGCCGACGGAGCAGACGCTGAATGCGTTGATGCGCCTCGATCTCTCGCCCGGTGTCGACGTCGAAATCAAGACCTGAGACGCTTTAGCGCTACGACCGGAGAGTTCCGATGAACCTGGACGTTTATAATCTCGACAACGCCAAAGTTGGCGAAGTCGCAGTATCCGAAGAAGTGTTCGGAGCGGAAATTAAGCCGCACCTTCACTACGAAGTGGTCAAATGGCAGCTCGCACGCCGCCGTGCGGGTACCCACAAGACCAAAACCCGCGCTGAGATATCGGCAACGGGTGCGAAAATGTACCGGCAGAAAGGCACCGGTAACGCACGACACGGCAGTCGCCGTGTCCCGACATTTGTCGGTGGTGGCGTTGCACACGGTCCACAGCCGCGTAACTACGAATACAAGCTCCCTAAGAAGGTGAAGCGGGGCGCACTGCGCTCGGCTCTCTCCCAAAAGGTAGCGGAAGGACGCGTAAAGGTTGTCGATTCGTTCGAAATGAACGAGGCGAAGACCAAGGTAGTCCTAAGCCATCTTTCGAAGCTTGAGACGCAGAACGCGTTGGTCGTCGATGTCGACAACTATACGCTCAAGCTCTCAGTTCGAAACCTCCAGGGCGCTAAGTTTATTGCCTCAGTGGCAGTGAACGTTCGCGACCTCATCCACTACGACAACCTCGTTATCACGCGAAGCGCGATCGAGGCCCTCGACGGAGCCCTGAAGTCATGAGTGTCTTCGGCGTAATAAAGAGGCCGGTGGTCACCGAAAAGACCACGTTGGGCGCAGACCTGAACCAATATGTGTTCGAAGTCGCGCTTGACTCTAATAAGTACCAGATTCGCGACGCCGTCGAAGGCCTCTTCGACGTCAGCGTGACGAAGGTCCGCACCGCCATCATGCAAGGGAAGCGCAAGCGCTTCGGCCGGCACTTTGGTAAGCGTTCGAACTGGAAGAAGGCAGTCGTAACCCTGAAAGAAGGGGATTCGATTGAAATCTACGGCGAAGAGTCCGAGGAACTCGAGGACTGAGCACCTCGACCTAGCCTGAGAAAGCAATACGATGGGTACTAAAAAGCATAAACCAACTTCTCCGGGACTCCGTTCTGCGGTGACACCGGACTTCGAAGGTATTTCTAAGGAAAAACCTCAGAAGAGACTGTTGGGCAAGTGGTCCCGTAATGGCGGCCGAAACAATCATGGTCATATCACGGTGCGTCACCGTGGCGGTGGACACAAACGCCGTTACCGGATCATCGACTTCAAGCGCGACAAGATTGGCGTGCCTGGAACGGTGAAGACGATCGAGTACGATCCTAACCGAACGGCCCGAATCGCACTGATTCAGTACGCCGATGGTGAAAAACGCTACATCCTTGCACCGATCGGTCTTGAGATCGGCAACCAGGTGCTTTCGTCACCTAAAGCCGATATCAAGCCTGGCAACTGCATGAAGCTGAAGGCGCTCCCACTCGGGACCGTCGTGCACAATGTCGAGCTCCGACCTGGAAAGGGCGGGCAGATGGTGCGCAGCGCGGGCGTTGGAGCACAGCTGATGGCAAAGGAAGGTCGCTACGCGACTCTCCGTCTGCCGAGCGGCGAATTCCGCAAGGTCCTCATGGAGTGCCGTGCAACTGTTGGTCAAGTGAGCAACATGGAGCACGGCAACCTGAAGATCGGTAAAGCGGGTCGCAAGCGCTGGCTCGGTCGCCGTCCCCACGTCCGTGGTACCGCTATGAACCCGGTTGATCACCCGCACGGTGGTGGCGAAGGCCGTACCGCAGGTGGTCGTCACCCGGTTACGCCATGGGGCTTCCCGACGAAGGGCAAGCGCACGCGTAAGAACAAGCGTACTGATAAGTTCATTGTGAAGCGCCGGCCGAATGGTCGCCGCTGATCGACACAGAGATTACTAATGCCGCGTTCAATCAAAAAAGGGCCGTTCGTAGACGGCCATCTGCTGGCGAAAGCTGAAGAAGCTTCGGAGACTGGTAGCAAGCGGGTCATCAAGACCTGGTCGCGCCGCTCCACGATTCTTCCCGCATTTGTCGGACTCACCTTCGCGGTCCACAACGGCCGCAAGTTCATCCCCGTGTTCGTCACGGACCAGATGGTCGGGCACAAGCTGGGCGAGTTCGCCCCCACCCGCACCTACTTTGGTCACGGTGTCGACAAGAAGGGCAAGAGACGATGAGTAACAAGAACGAATTCGGAAACCGCGCAAACGTGGTGCACCTCAACGGTGTCCGTGTTTCGCCCCGAAAGATGCGCGTCGTCATCGACCAAGTCCGCTACATGGACGTCGATGAGGCCATTGCCGCTCTGTCCTTCTCGGACCGAGGAGCTGCCGAGCCGATCCGCAAGTTGATCGAGTCGGCGGTGGCGAATGTGCGTGAGAACTTGCGTGACTGGTCGGTAGACGACCTGTTCATCGCTCGCGCAACGGTCGACGCAGGCCCAACCCTTCGCCGGTTCCGACCGCGCGCCCAGGGGCGTGCTACCAGAATCAACAAGCGCACCTCCCGGGTGACTATCGAACTGCGCCCGTCGGGCGACGAATAGGACGACGCTCGTCGCCCCCTAGGAGAATTAAATGGGTCAGAAAGTTAATCCCACAGGCCTTCGCATCGGTATTATCGAGGATTGGCGGAGCAAGTGGTACGCGGACAAGAACTACGCCACGTGGCTGCATGAGGACCTCTCGATCCGTAAAAAGATCAAGAAGGACCTCGCGAGTACCGGAATCTCCAAGGTGGAGATCGAGCGCGCAGCCAACAAGGTGAAGGTCTCCGTCCACACTGCAAAGCCGGGAATCATTATCGGTAAGCAGGGCCAAGGCGTAGAGAAGCTTCGGGACGAGCTCCAGAAGCTCACTCCGTCGAATGTGCTTCTCAACATCGTTGAGGTCCGCAAGGCTGAGCTAGATGCTCAGTTGGTCGCCGAGAACGTTGCTCAGCAGATGGAACGTCGCGTTTCGTTCCGCCGCGCGATGAAGAAGGCCGTGTCGACCACGATGCGCTTCGGCGCTAAGGGTATCCGCATCAACTGCGCAGGCCGACTGGGTGGCGCCGAGATGTCCCGCCGCGAGTGGTATCTCGAGGGACGTGTCCCTCTCCACACGCTTCGCGCTGAGATCGACTACGGCTTTGCTGAAGCCCGCACGACGTACGGAATCATCGGCGTCAAAGTTTGGATTTTTAAGGGCGAAGTCCTCGACAAGCAGCCCCAAACACGTTAGGCAGCGCCCCCCCTCAAGGGTAGGCCCCTACGGAGACAGCCATGCTATCCCCCCGTAAGATAAAATTCCGCAAGGCCCATAAGGGCCGCGTCCGCGGCAAGACCACCCGCGGTGCAAAGATCTCCTACGGAGATTTCGCACTCGTCGCCCTCGAGGGCGGTTGGTTGACGGCCCGGCAGATCGAAGCTGCTCGTGTTGCAGCGACGCGTCACATGAAGCGTCAAGGAAAGATGTACATTCGCATCTTCCCCGACAAGCCGGTTACCAAGAAGCCCCAAGAAACCCGTATGGGTAAGGGTAAAGGACCTCCGGAGCTCTGGGTTTCCGTCGTGAAGCCAGGTCGCATTCTCTACGAACTCGAAGGAGTTACGATGGAAGTCGCGAAAGAAGCGTTCCGCCTTGCTGCCCACAAGTTGCCTCTAAAGGTGAAGTTTATTCACCGTGGAGAGATCGTATGAATGCGGCAGAAATTCGAGAGAAGACCGACGCTGAGCTCGGTGAACTCAATCAGACGCTCCGAGACGAGCTCTTCCGGCTTCGGATGCAGCTTTACACTGGCCAGCTGGATCGCCCGAACCGGCTCCGCGAAGTACGCAAAAGCGTTGCTCGCGTAGCGACGATTCTTCGCGAACGGCAGTCCTAAGGATCTTATGAATTCCACTAACCGAAAGACCCGTGTCGGAACTGTCGTTAGCGACA
Organism: Bradymonadia bacterium; assembly: GCA_047629415.1. Classification (GTDB taxonomy): domain Bacteria; phylum Myxococcota_A; class Bradymonadia; order REDH01; family REDH01; genus CBDUJZ01. The sequence goes on from JBLHWZ010000003.1 coordinate 52,158, forward strand.
AGATGGACAAGACGGTTGTTGTCATGACCTCTAAGAAGGTGATGCACCCCGTCTACAAAAAGTTCGTAACGCGGCGCGATAAGTATAAAGCGCACGATGCGAACAATGAGTTCCAGTCGGGCGATATGGTCGAGATTGAAGAAACCCGTCCGCTCTCGCGCGAAAAGCGCTGGCGTGTGACCAAGCTCATCGAGCGCATCGGCTAAAGCCGACGCGCCCGTAAAGGGAGAGTCACCATGATTCAGATGCAGAGTCGACTTGAGGTCGCTGACAATTCAGGTGCTAAGAAGGTCCAGTGCATTAAGGTGCTGGGCGGATCGAAGCGGAAGTACGCCGGTATTGGCGACCTGATTGTTGTGTCGGTCAAGGAAGCGATGCCGAACGGCAAGGTGAAGAAGGGCGAAGTCCTTCAAGCTGTAGTTGTTCGCACGAAGAAGGAAGTTCGTCGAAACGACGGCTCCTATATTCGATTCGACGAGAACGCCGCCGTTCTCTTGAACAAGCAAGGCCAACTGATCGGGAACCGAGTTTTCGGTCCCGTGGCCCGCGAGCTGCGAGCACGTTCGTTTATGCGAATTGTCTCTCTCGCTCCCGAAGTCATTTAGGTGCCGACATGCATGTGAAAAAAGGAGACACGGTCAAGATCGTGACGGGCAAAGACCGTCACCTTGGCCCCGCTAAGGTCCTTCTGGTCCTTCCAGCTGAGAACCGCGTCGTCGTAGAAGGACGCAATCTCGTGAAGAAGCACAAGAAGGCCAACCAGATGCTCGGAACAGAGTCACGAATCGAAGAGACGGAAGCCCCTGTGCACGCCTCGAACGTTCGGCTCTGGTCGGAGAAGCTCTCAGCTCCAGTACGCACCCAGGCCCGCTGGGTAGGTGACGGAGATAAACTCTTTGGATCGGAATCTGAGGCTCTAACGAGCTTCACGGATGCGCCCAAGCGTGTCCGGAAAGTCCGGTACAGCGTGAAGAGTGAAGAGGTCTTTGACGACTGAGGATCCTTTGGGCGACGATTTCGCCTGACAACCCCTACACGAAGCGCTACTGCGCGCTCTCTCGTAGCCCGAGCGGAAACCGGGCACGCTAAGGAGATGGATGAGACTTAGAGAAAAATATCGCACTGAAGTGCTGGCGAAACTCCAGGAAGAGTTTGGCTACATCAATGTCCACCAGATGCCGAAGCTGGAGAAGGTGGTCATTAACATCGGCCTCGGCGAGGCCGTCGGTAACGTGAAGGTCGTGCAGCACGCTGTGTCAGACCTGGAAAAGATTACGGGGCAGAAGCCCGTTGTTACGAAGGCGCGCAAGTCGATTGCAACCTTCAAGCTGCGCGAAGGCATGCCCATCGGCGCGATGGTGACGCTGCGAGGCGCTCGGATGTACGAATTCCTTGAGCGTCTGCTCAATATCGCGCTTCCTGCAGTTCGCGACTTTCGCGGACTTTCGTCGAAGTCGTTTGATGGTGCCGGCAACTATACGTTGGGCATCAAAGAGCAGATTATCTTTCCCGAGATTGAGTACGACAAGGTCGACAAGATCCGGGGCATGAATATTACGGTCGTTACGACCGCGTCGTCCGACGAGGAAGGGCGAAGCCTACTTCGTCACGTCGGTTTTCCCTTCCGCAACTAGGAGTTTTCAGATGGCCCGCAAGTCGATGCTCGCGAAAGCGAACCGCAAGCCAAAGTTCAAGGTTCGGCAGAAGAACCGCTGCAAACGGTGTGGAAGGTCTCGAGCTTTCTATCGCAAGTTTGGCGTTTGTCGCATTTGCCTGCGCGAGCTCGCCCATGCGGGTGAGCTGCCTGGCGTCACGAAATCAAGTTGGTGACTCGCAGGCGCGCCGCTGTAGCGCTTAGCATGAAGTCGGAGAAGTCATGATAACGGATCCCATTGCGGACCTACTCACTCGCATTCGTAACGCCGGCATGGCGCTGCACCCAATCGTCAAGCTTCCGAGCTCGACGCAAAAGGTGGAAGTGCTCCGTGTGCTGAAGGAAGAAGGCTACATTGAAGACTACGCTGTCGGCGACGAAACGCCCCAGCCGGTCATCACGGTACGCCTGAAGTACCTTCGCGGTAATCACGTAATCACAGGTATCAAGCGCGAGTCGAAACCCGGCCGTCGCACTTACGTCCGTTCGGACGCGTTGCCAAATGTGCTCAACGGTCTCGGCGTGTCCGTCATCACCACCTCCTTAGGTGTGATGACTGGCAAGTCCGCGACGGATAAGGGCGTAGGCGGCGAATACATTTGCTCGGTCTGGTAAGCAGCCCGCTCGACTAAGGAGTCAGACGATGTCACGCATCGGAAAACTACCCATCACAGTTCCTGCAAAGGTCACGCTCAAGGTCGACGGAAACGTCGTTACCGTGAAAGGGCCGAATGGCGAACTCTCAGAGAGAATGCCAGAAGGAGTTGTATTGGACACAGCAGGCGACACCACAACGGTGACGCGTGCCAACGAGACCCGCAACGCTCGCGCTGCACACGGACTCGCACGTACCCTCGTCGCCAATATGGTAGAGGGTGTAACCAACGGCTATACGAAGACGCTCGTTATTAACGGCGTTGGGTATAAGGCAGAGGCGAAAAGCAAGCAGTGGATACTCTTCACGCTTGGTTACTCGCACCCCATCCTCTTTGAGTTGCCCGAAGGCGTAAGCGCCGAGATCAACGCGAAGGCGAAGGAGCCAACGGTCAAATTGACCGGAGCCAATAAGCGAGTCATCGGCGCTACCGCTGCTGAGATCCGCGCACTCCGCGCGCCGGAGCCCTACAAGGGCAAGGGCATTCGCTACTCTGACGAAGTCATCCGCCGTAAGGAAGGCAAGGCTGCCGGCAAATAGCCGGCAGGAGAATTCATGGCTAAAACATCCAAGAAATTACTTGCATGGAAGCGGCGTAAGCGTCGAGTCCGAGTCAAGATCTCCGGCACAATCGGGCGCCCTCGGCTCACCGTTTTCCGAAGCGCGAAGCACATGTACGCGCAGGTTGTTGACGATGTGGCTGGGACTACCCTTGCGACAGCGTCGACCCTTGATAAGGATTTCGGCGACAAGGCAGACTCGAAGAAGGATGCCGCCGCTCGCGTCGGTACGCTTGTCGCTGAACGCTGTAAGGCAGCGAACGTCGATAAGGTTGTCTTCGACCGGAACGGTTATCTCTACACCAGTGGTCGAGTGAACGCGTTGGCATCAGCCGCGCGTGAAGCTGGCCTGCAGTTCTAAGAGCACCTCATGATGAATCGATCGGGCAACCGACGGAACCAAGAGTCCGAGTTCACCGACAAGGTTGTGCACATCAACCGCGTTGCGAAGGTCGTCAAAGGCGGCCGCCGGTTCTCGTTCAGCGCCATTGTGGTGGTGGGCGACGAAAAGGGCAAAGTTGGCGTCGGACACGGCAAGGCCAACGAGGTCCCTGAAGCGATCCGCAAGGGCAACGAGCGCGCTCAGAAGGCCATGCAGGAGATACCCATCATTGATGGAACAATCCCTCATGAAATTATTGGGCGCTTCGGCTCCGGTAAGGTCCTCCTCAAGCCCGCTGGACCGGGTACTGGCGTTATTGCCGGTGGTCCCGTTCGCGCGGTGATTGAGGCGGCTGGAATCAAGAACATTCTCACCAAGTCACTCGGCTCGAATAACCCGCACAATATGGTCTACGCGACCATCGCGGGGCTCGAGAGCCTGCAAAGCCCTGCCGCAATCGCGGAGAAGCGTGGCAAGGCAACCGACGAGCTCTAGGAAGACTGATGGCGAAAGTACAAGTACAGCTTACTCGCAGCCCAATTGGCCGCTCGGGATCGCAGAAGGCGACTCTCGGTGCGCTAGGGCTCCGCAGAATGAACCAGACCGTTGAACACAACGATACGGCTGGTTTCCGCGGACAAATTGATAAAGTGAAGCACCTCGTGACCTGTACGGTCATCGAGGGCTAAATCGGGCTCTCGCCCGCTAGGAGTAACGAATGGGACTTCACAATCTGAAACCCGCCGTTGGCGCGTACAAAAATGCCAAGCGCAAGGGCCGTGGCCCAGCGAGTGGCAATGGCAAAACTGCCGGCAAGGGTCACAAGGGCCGTAAGGCCCGTTCGGGCGGTACAGTACCGGTCGGTTTCGAGGGCGGTCAGACGCCTATGTATCGACGACTTCCGAAGCGTGGCTTCCGGAACACTCGGTTCGAGACGACTTGGCAGATTGTGAACCTGGTCGACCTCGAAGGGATCGCTGCAGACCAAGTGGTTGATCACGCGTTCCTTGTCGAATCGGGACGGCTTAAGCTTGATCGCGCCGCTGCTGGACTCAAAGTTCTGGCTAATGGTGAGCTCAGCACAGGTCTTACCATTAAGGCGATGAAGTTCTCGAAGTCGGCTTTGGCTAAAATCGAGGCAGCTGGCGGCACCGCCGAGGTAATCTAGTGGCAAGCACCCTCGCCAACATCGGCAAGATTCCCGAGCTCCGCAACCGGGTTCTCTTCACGCTTGGAATGCTAGCCGTCTATCGGCTCGGCATCTTTGTGACGACCCCGGGTGTTGACCGGTCGGTCATGTCGCAGGTGGTTTCAGGCGGAGGAGGTTTCCTAAGCCTGTTCAACCTGTTCTCAGGCGGGGCGCTCGAGCAAAGCTCGATCTTCGCGCTTGGGATCATGCCGTACATTTCGGCGTCGATTATCCTCCAGCTACTTGCTGTGGTGGTGCCGACTCTCGAGCGGCTGAAGAAGGAGGGTGAGTCCGGTCAGAAGAAGATCAACCAGTACACTCGGTACGGGACGGTACTTCTCTCGCTGATTCAGGGCACATTCATGGCCCTGACGCTCGAGAACTGGAACGACACCAACCCCGGCCTCGTCGACGGTGACGGCGGTCCTATGTTCCGCTTCATGACCGTACTTGCGCTCACAACAGGCACCGCGTTCCTGATGTGGCTCGGTGAGCAAATCACTGAAGCTGGGATTGGGAACGGGATCAGTCTGATCATCTTCGCCGGCATCGTGGTTGGCTTCCCTGCTGGCGTGCTCAACACCCTGCAGCAAGCGTCGAGTGGCGAGTTGAGCGTCATGCAGGGAGTTCTCCTTGTCTTGCTCCTCGTCCTGATTGTCGGCGGCATCGTGTACATGGAGCTCGCGCAGCGTCGGATTCCCGTACAATACGCGAAACGCACGGTGGGTAGAAAAGTCTACAGTGGTAAGTCTTCGTACTTGCCCCTGAAGCTCAACACCGCAGGTGTTATCCCTCCAATCTTTGCCTCTTCGCTGCTTCTCTTTCCAACGACGGTCGCAAACTACTTCGCTGACCAGGCTTGGGCGGCGTCGTTGATGCGAATGTTTAATCCGATGGATTGGCGATATAATGTCGTCTACATCTTACTCATCGTCTTCTTCACCTACTTCTACACGGCCGTGACGTTCAATCCGGTCGACGTAGCGGACAACATGAAGCGCTCCGGCAGCTTTGTGCCTGGCTACAGGCCAGGGAAGAAGACAGCTGAATACATTGACTACGTTCTGACTCGGATAACGACAGGCGGTGCGCTATACCTGTCGGCCGTCTGTGTCTTGCCTGTCTTCGTTCAGCAGTGGTTCCCGGTCAGCTTCTACTATGGAGGCACGGGCTTGCTGATTGTTGTCAGCGTAGGCCTGCAGACCGTACAGGAAATAGAAGGTCATCTGATTACCCGTCATTATGAGGGTATCACCGGTGCTAAGACCTCGCGTATCCGCGACCGTGTAGGCGGCGCAGAAGAGTAGTTTGACGCGAGGATCTTCTCGCAGAAATCAAGAGTTGCACGGCGGCAGACCCCAAGCTATAGGGGACCGCCCTTCAGCCGGGAATCCCGGCCCCCGCAGGAAATTAAGATGAAAGTCCGACCCTCGGTAAAGCGCATTTGCGACAAGTGCCGCGTCATCCGGCGCAAAGGAATTGTCCGAGTGATTTGCGAGAACCCGCGTCACAAACAACGTCAGGGTTAAAGGAGTAAAGTATGGCACGTATTGCAGGTGTCGACCTCCCCGCTCGTAAACGAGTGGTTATCGGTCTGACCTACATTTTTGGAGTTGGTCGTAGGGTCTCGGAAGAGATTCTCGCGAAAGCCAACATCGACTTCGACGTTCGCACCTCGGATCTTACCGAGGGCGAAGTCCGGCGCATCCGCCAGATCATTGAGGCAGACTACAAGGTGGAGGGAGATCTCCGCCGTGAGCGTGCCCTCGACGTGAAGCGCTTGATGGACCTTGGTTGCTACCGAGGACTTCGTCACCGACGCAGCCTACCGGCGCGCGGTCAACGAACGCGCACCAACGCTCGTACCCGAAAGGGACCACGTCGCGCGGCTGTTAAGAAGAAGAAGCGCTAATACCGACTGTCCTCAACGGGACACACAGGAGACACAATGTCTACTCAGCGATCGAATAAGAAGCGCGTCAAAAAGAACATCCAAAGTGGTGTTGCGCATATTACTTCAACGTTCAACAACACGGTCATCACGATCACGGACGTGCAAGGTAACGTGATTTCTTGGTCCAGTGCAGGTGCGCGTGGATTCAAGAACTCTCGTAAGAGCACGCCGTTTGCTGCTCAAGTCGCGGCAAGCGATGCAGCTGCAAAGGCGATGGAGCATGGCCTGAAGACCGTTCAGGTCTTCATGAAAGGCCCTGGTTCGGGGCGTGAGTCTGCGCTGCGTGCGCTGGCTTCCGCTGGGCTGAAGGTCTCGCTCATTCGAGACGTCACGCCCATCCCGCACAACGGGTGCCGTCCGCCGAAGCGTCGTCGGGTCTAACCCACGGACCTTCATCGCTTTTGGCCACCCGGTGCTCTTCACGGAGTGGCCGGGTCACGACTTTAGAGTACCCCCGCATTCGCGGGTCCCTTTTCGGAGCAGAACAAGATGGAAACCATCTGGAAGAACTGGCGCGACCTTATTAAGCCGCGCGACGTTCGCATTGAGCCGAGCTCACGGACAGAGTCCTACGCTCGGTTCCTCGCGGAGCCGCTGGAGCGTGGCTTTGGGCAGACGATCGGCAACTCGCTTCGCCGCGTATTGCTCTCCTCGCTGCAAGGCGCGGCCGTAACCGCTGTTAAGGTGGAAGGTGCGCTGCACGAGTTCCAGACGCTCGACGACGTCCGAGAGGACGTGAGCGACATCATTCTCAATCTGAAAGACCTGCGACTCCGCTCCACCACCGTAGAGGAGCAAATCCTTTCGTTGGATGTTGAGGGGCCGGCAACGGTCGTCGCCGCAGACATCGCGACGAGCGGACATGTCGAAGTTCTGAACCCGGACGCGCTCATTGCGACGGTTTCGGACGGTGGGCGTCTTCAGTTGGAGATGCGGGTTAATGTCGGCAAGGGCTACGTCTCTGCTGAGCAGAATCAGAATGAGGAGTGGCCGGTAGGCTGGATCCCGATCGATTCGCTCTTTTCTCCTATAAAGAAGGTGAACTTCAACGTGACCTCGTCGCGTGTTGGTTCACACACTGATTACGATCGCCTCTCACTTGAGGTTTGGTCGGACGGTTCGGTAGTGCCTGAGGATGGCGTGGCTTACGCTGCAAAGATCATCAAGGACCAGATGTCGGTATTCATCAACTTCAACGAGGCATCCGAGCCTGCGCCGGTCGCGGCACGTGAAGTTGTCGAAGAGTTCAACGAGCATCTGCTTCGAACTGTCGACGAATTGGAGCTTTCGGTACGGTCCGCGAACTGCTTGCAGAACGCCAACATTCGCTTCATTGGTGAGCTAGTACAGCGCACTGAAGCGGAGATGCTGAAGACGAAGAACTTCGGCCGTAAGTCGCTCAAAGAGATCAAAGAAATCCTCGCCGAGATGGGACTCTCGCTCGGCATGAAGCTTGATGGCTGGCCCCCTAAGGAACTGCGCGACGCGCAGGAAGCCGCCGCCAATTGATTGCGGTTCGTCGAGAGACGAACGCATACAGGAGAAACCGATGAGACACCGCAAATCAGGCCGCAAGCTCAACAAGAAGCCGGCGCACCGTAAGGCGATGTTCGCCAATATGGCGACGTCACTCTTTGAGCACGAGCGCATTCAGACAACGACGCCGAAGGCGAAGGAACTTCGCTCCGTCGCAGAGAAGCTCATCACGCTCGCAAAGCGTGGCGATCTTCACGCTCGACGGCAGGCTGCTCGGATCGTGAAAGATCCGGTAATGCTAACGAAGCTTTTTAGCGACTTAGCCACCCGCTTCGAGGAACGACCCGGCGGATACACTCGCGTCCTGCATATTGGGAAGCGTCGCGGCGATAATGCGCCGATGTCCATCATCGAATTGGTCGGGGCGCCTGAGGCTTCGGTTGAAGAGTATGTCGAGGACGACGTCGCTGCTGACGATGTTGGCGAGGACGCAGAAGAGTAGAGATGAGTCTGACTCGTCGGCCCGAAGGGCGCGTATGGCTGGTCTACAGTCTCGCGCCGTTTGTGCTTTTTGCGCTCCTTGTCGCCTGTGGCGGGCCGCAGGATCAGGTCACGAGTGGAAGCGCGTTCATCGTGCTTCACGGTGCTCAGGACAGGTCGCGCGTTCGCATCGACGGCGTTGAGCGCGTCACGGTGGGTCGAACGAACGGCGCGTACCTCATCCAGGCGGGGCACAGGCGGCTAGAGGTCAGTACCGAGCGTCATCTCCCGTTCCTGCTGGATCTCGTCCTTCGTGCTGGAGAGACGTACGATGTAAGAGTGCAACTCTGGCCCTGCTTTCCGGAGTTGGACGATGGGTGTTGGGAGGAACCGGAGGGCGTGCTGGAACAACTCCCGAGTGGGAGCCTCTAGGACGGGCGTATAGTCGCGATGGAAGTCGCGACGTGTTTCGGTTGGGGGATCGCACTTCGTGAGCACCATCTCACAGTAACTGTCGACAACGACTGTGTCCCACACACCGTAGGAGCAGCGCGATGGCCGATCCAAGGATACGAAAGCAGTCAGATTCCCCCGTACGGGCGAGTGTCACCGAGCCGAGGATGAGCCGCGCTGCGGCGCGTCGTCGGAAACGAAGTCCGTTTGATGCTCTGCTGGCCGTGTCACCGGGTCGACCGCCGCTACACTCGTCGGCGCTTACTTCGGACTCGCAGGTTGGGCACTACGAGCCAATCCGTGAAGTCGGGCCTGTCTCGCGTCCCGCTTCCACGTCGAGCCCAGCTTGTACGGGCTTGCAAAAGTCTGTCGCGATCGTGAGTGTGCCCGGAGTGCTCGAAGCGTCGATCGAGGTGCGAGCCGGCTGTCTCACTCGGGTTACTGCGTGCGTGTTGGATGTGGGGCTTGCCACACAGGGGTTAACTCACGGACTATCAGGTAGGGGTTGGAAGGTTGAGGTGAGAACTTCAGGTGGCTCCGAGCGAGACAGAAACTCAAGGGACGAACGGCAACGTGAGAGAGGACCAGAGAATCGCGAGCGAGTGGAGCGCAAGGATGTATGAGATTCTCTTTGCGGAGCGGCCCACGCATCAGTCGAGTCCGGCTGCCTTTGCACCGGGGTCGGGGAGTCTGTCCTTTCAGGTCGCTGCACCGAACGGCTGCTCGGCGCGTTTGTCAGTGCTGACGCCACGCGTCATGGGTGAGGCCGAGACCGCGGCACGATTGAGCAGTGGGGCGACAGGGCTTGCGCTGGCGCCGATTCGGGTCTTTCCGGTCGGCCTCACATCTGGAGGTGCCGAGCATGCGCAGGCCTATGGAGTCGACGGCGCCGTGGTGCTTACCTTCGATTCGCCCTGGGTTAGAGCAATGCCTGCTCCGCCGCCGG
>JBLHWZ010000004.1:0-61753 GCA_047629415.1 Bradymonadia bacterium
CGCCGCAAAGCGAGGAATGTCGTGGTTGCCGAGGAATGGGCTCATCCACTCGTAGAAGCGGCCGTAGTTAGTCTCGGAAGCGAGGCGGCCGCCGGAGAGATCGCGGAAACTACCGTCACGGGCGAAGGCGTTCTGGATCGGGTAGAGCAGGGGGAAATCGAACTGACCGTCGAGCTCACCGTCATTCACGTAATTCATGATCAGGCCGTGGCCATCACCGCCGGTGAACGTCTCGCCAACCAGATACAGCGGCATCGCTCCGTCGTTCACAAAGCGCTCGTCGATCCGCCGCGTGAGCCGCCGCAGGATAACGTGGTGCATGTGCTTGGCGGCATCAAGGCGCAGCCCGTCTACGTCGAACTCAGTCACCATCCATTCGGTGTCTGCAGTCATCTGGCGGACGATGTCGTGATTTCTGTAGTCGAGGTCGGGAAGGTAATCGATGAACCAGCACATGAGCTGGCCGCCGTCGACGCCTTGTTGGTCCCAGTTGCATGGGCCTGGATCGGAGGTGCACGGGCAAGGATCTGCGGTAAACCACTCCGGGAACATGCGAGTGTACTCGTGCGACTCGTGCACATGATTGAGTGGAACGTCGAAGAGCACTCGAATGCCGTTGTCATGAGCAGTGTCGATCAGCTCTTTTAGCAGCTCTTCCGAGTCCGCCTCGGCGGTGCCCCAACGCTCCTCGATTTGACGAGCGTGCGTTGGCCAGTAGCCGTGGAATCCACTGAACTGGTGGAAGCGATCAGAGGCGAGCCATTCACCGTCGGGGTTCTCCTGAACCGGACTCAGCCAGAGCAGATTGACGCCGAGGTCTGTGAAGTAGCCCTCCTCAATAGCATCGATGACACCCTGGAAGTCGCCACCCTGGTAGTTGGCGATCTCGGGCACGCCATCGATCGGCCGGTCTGCATCGTCCGAGTCGCGGAAGCGGTCCGTGAAGACGAAGTACATAACCGCGTCTTGCCAAACAAACGGCTCATCTTCGACCCAAAGTGGGATGTAAGCAGGCTCCTCTTCACTTTGTCGCCCGTCGGTGTCTGCTGCCCAAACATGGATGGAGTGCTTTCCGTTGGGTAAGCCCACCGCATCGATGGTGATCACGCCGGAGTCGGCATCAACCTCTGCGTCGAACTCCACGCCGCCTACCGTCACGCGCAGCTCGTCGACATCGATTGCAGCGCCATCCTCAGCGCTCCAAAATCTCACCGTCGCATGGACACCGTCGTCGTCGCTAGACGCCGTGAGCACCTCGAGCGCGGGTACTTGGCAGTCCCCGACGATCAGGCTTCGATTCTCGTTGTTGCCAACCCACTGTGTGTAGAAGAGCGCGGGCGAAGGCACCTCCTGATAGTCGGCGAAATCCCAAACCCCATCCACGATGAATTTGAATGGATGCTCGCCGGCCGGCAGGTCCAACTCGGTAGAGAACCGTCCGCCGCCGAGCGAATCGAGCGTTACGGGCGAGTCGGCCCAACCGGTGAAGGGCCCAGCGATTTGCACGGTGGTTGCGCCGCGTGCGAGGTGTTCCAACACTGTCGTGCATGACCGGATGGCTGCTCCCGTCGGCACCTCCGGTTCAACGTCCGACTCAGTGTCGGCGGCGACGTCAGGCGCGATGTCCGATTCTACGTCCGACTGTGCATCTGTCTCTGTGTCCGCGTCTGCATTGAGATCGGAGTCTTCGACCGCATCAGTGGCTGAGTCAGGTGCGGCAACTGCATCCTCCTCGATGTCTCCCGCAACATCGTCGATGGGAACATCGCCGCCTGTATCTCCGGTGGCCGCATCGCTTGGTGGGACCGAGCAAATCGGGTCAGATTCACAGCCTGGGTCATCGCAATCGACGAGGCCGTTGTCGTCGTTGTCATCGCCGTCGCGACATTCACGGGGAATGTCTCCCTCAGGCGAGGGTTCAACGGCGTCCTCACCACATGCGGCGAGGGCGAGGATAGCGAGCAGGGGTAGTCTTCGATTCAACATGGGCACGGACGAGTGGGACCAGGGCAGCTTAGTGTCGATCCTCAGTGGGTTCCAGGTACCCGCGGACAGAGTCAGCCGAATTTCCTCCACTCCCTGGAGGAAGCCGATACGCTTGGGAAGGCCGTCACCTGGCTGAGCGGAGTCAAACGGGTGTGCGAGGGTGGATCTGATTCGGGCTGTTCCCGCCGGAGGAAAACGGCTCAGACGGGACGGGTCTGCGGATGTATCTGTCAGAAGTGTCTGCGTACTTTCAGCCAAGAGAATCTCGTGCTCTGGTACCTCCATCAACGCATTTGTAAGTCGGGGTACTCGTCCGCTGAAAAAAGGTTCCGTGACCTGTCGATTTCGTAGTCTCTCGTTCGACGTGAATGCGAGGCGGCCAACAGTACTGGCCGTCGAGCGCGTTTCAGCGGACACTCATGGCACTCCCAACATCCCGAGAACTCAAATGCAGTACCTACTCCTCCTCTACACGAACGAAGAAACCAACTCGAAGATGTTTGCAGACGAGGAAGCCCAGCGGGCCTACATGGGCAAATGGGGCGAATACTCGGCTGCGCTCGGAGCAGCCGGCAAACTTCTCGGCGGCGAGGCGTTGCGCGCCACGAGTACCGCGACGACTGTGAGACTCCGTGATGGCAAGCGCCTGACGACAGACGGGCCGTTCGCGGAAACAAAGGAGCAGCTTGGCGGCTTCTACCTGATCGAAGCCGACAACCTCGACGAAGCCATCGAGTGGGCGGCCAAGATTCCCAGTGTTGGGCACGGATCGGTCGAGGTCCGACCCATCATTTCCTTGAAAGCGGGCCAGACGTGGGAGCCCGGATCTTAACGGCCCTCGAATGAGCGCAACAGCCGCTGACATTCTCACGGGCGTCTATCGCGAGGAGTATGGGAAGATACTCGCGACGCTGATTCGTGTCGTGCGCGACTTCGAATTGGCGGAGGACGTTCTGCAGGAGGTGGTCGCTGATGCGCTCACCCGGTGGACCAACGAGGGAATCCCTCAGCGGCCGGCGGCTTGGCTGACCACGGCCGCTCGCAATCGCGCGATCGACGCCGTACGTCGGCGAGCAAACTTCGCGGGCAAGAAAGATGTCATCAAGGCGCTAAACGATCTTTTGCCGAGCTATATGGTGTCCGATGACGAGCCGACGGAACTGCAGGATGACCGCTTGCGGCTGATCTTCACATGCTGTCACCCTGCGCTGTCGTTGGACGCCCAGGTCGCGCTGACACTGCACACCGTCGGCGGTCTCGAAACTCCCGAGATCGCCCGAGCTTTTCTGGTGCCGAACGCGACACTGGCTCAGCGTTTGGTGCGGGCCAAAAAGAAGATCAAGCAGGCCGGCATTCCTTACCGGGTGCCTCCGGACTCGCTGCTTGCGGAGCGATCGGACGCCGTAAGGGCGGCCCTCTATCTCATCTTCAATGAGGGCTACTCTGCGTCATCGGGCGAGGAGCCGGTCCGTGTTCGGCTGTGCGATGAGGGCATACGACTCGCCAAATTGCTCTGTGAGCTAATGCCGGAGGACTCCGAGAACGCAGGCCTGGTCGCGCTAATGATGTTGCATGACGCCAGGAGGAACTCTCGATACAGCGATGAAGGCAAAATCATATTGTTGTCAGATCAAGATCGGGCGCTCTGGAATCGAGAGCAGATTGAGCACGGGGCGGCCCTCGTGGAGCACGGCCTGAAACAAGGCCGCGTGGGGCAGTATCTGATCCAGGCCGCCATCGCCGCCCTCCACTGCGAGGCGGCCACCGCAGAGGACACCGACTGGCAACAGATCGCGGGGCTCTACGCTTTCTTGATGCGGCTCCAGTCTTCGCCGGTCATCGAGCTCAACCGTGCGGTCGCGATCGCGATGGCGAACGGTCCGGCGAGTGGCCTTCAGATCATCGATGGCCTGCAGGCCGATGCATCGATGCAGACCTACCCGTTTTTTCACTCTGCCCGGGCAGATCTGCTCCGGCGGCTAGGTCGAGTGCGCGAAGCCGCCGATGCCTACCGATCTGCGCTGGAATTCACAGAGAACACGGGCGACCAAGAGTTCCTGGAGATGCGCCTCAAGGAGGTCGCAGGCTAGAACTTCCAGGATGTCCAAGCTGCAGCGTCAGCCGCAAGCTGCAGTGTCAGCATCAGCTTCAGAGACAAGCTGCAGCGTCAGCATCAGAGACAAGCTGCAGCGTCAGCATCAGAGGCAAGTTGCAGCGTCACAGGCAAGCTGCGGCGTCAGAACCAGAGTCAGAGTCAAGCTGCGGCGTCAGCGGCAGCATCAGCGGCGAGCCGTAGCCTCAGAGTCAGAGATAAGCTGCGGCGTCAGCGGCAGCATCAGCATCAGCGGCGAGCCGTAGCATCAGGGTCAGAGACAAGCAGCAGCATCCGCGGCAGCGCTCTGCCTAGGCCGGGATCGGTGCTTCGGCCACCTCCTTTCGGAGTTCCTCCAGCCACAGGGCGACGGCCCGACACATCTCGAACGCCTCCTCCATTCGCTCTGGCGCAGTACCAAGTCGAGCAGCCGTGCCAGGATCGCGTGGCGAGATGAGGTCGTCGGTTTGACCGAACGGTAGCTTCTTCCAGTCCGGCTTGTCAGCGATACGCTCCAGTTCCGGCCAATCGTGAGCGATTTCGCTCAAATCGGCTAGAGCGTCCCGGACGGCGACCCTGGCCATCTCTACCCGCGTAGAAGCCAGCGCGCGCTCATCCGAATAGGGCAGCTCTTCTGCAGGGGCGGCGCCGATCGTCGCAACGCCCTCAGACACGGTGCGCATGATCGAGGCCGCGTTGGCGACGTAACTGCGGGCGTCCGCCACTCGCTCCGCTACTCGCTTGAGTCCGCCCCGGCGCTCTCGAATCAACTCCGCGAGCTTGCCCTGGAACGGTTTGATGTCCGCCTTCGGCACGGTCGGGTCATGGTGCATATCCATCACGAGCGTGTGCAGAGTCTTGCGGAGGCGCGCTTGCAGACCCCGAGGCCGAGCAGCGAGCGCGGCCGCGTCTAGCACGTCGTTTTCGAGTGCGCTTGAGCGAAGCTTGTTCATCTTCTGACGGAGGTTCTTCAGTTTGGCTTCGAGCGATGCCCGCTCGGTCACAAAGAACGTCTCTTCGGCTGGCGTCGCGTCGGTGCTGTCGATCGCGAGGACCTTTCGCTCCAATTTCAGCTCGGCTTCCTCGAGCCGATTGAGCTGATTCTCGATGTGTACGTCCCGCTTGTCGGCCGCGTCGACTTTGCGCTCGTGCTCGTCCGCTCGCGCCATAAGCGAGGTCAGGACAGCGATGTCATCGAGTAGTTCGCGCCGTGTCGGCATGGAATTCGCGCCAAGAAGGGGGTTCAGAGCTTCCACTATCTGGTTTAGATAGTTCCGTGCCAAGCCCTTACTTGTTCTCTGGTATTCCATGCAGTCTATCAACCCCACCACCGAGACCGTTATAGAGGTCGCGCCGATGGACCTCGCGGAGGGGCTTGAGGACAAGCTTCAGCGGGCAGCGAATGGCTTTGAGCGTTGGCGGATGACGAGCTTCGCGGAGCGTAGCGCTCGGGTCATCCGACTCGGTCAGTGTCTCGCAGAACGAAGCGAGGAGCTGGCGCACATGATGATCCTCGAGATGGGAAAGCCGATCACTGAAGCCCGCAGTGAGGTGGCGAAATGCGTCGCGTGTTGTGAGTATTTCGCCGAGGGCGCGGAGCGCTTCCTGCAACCGGAGGAGATCGAATCGGACGCCGGTCACAGCTACGTTGCCTACGCTCCGATCGGTCCGGTGCTTGCGATCATGCCTTGGAACTTTCCCATCTGGCAGGCCGTGCGCTTCGCTGCCCCGACTCTGATGGCCGGCAACACCGCGCTGCTCAAGCACGCGCCTAGCGTGCCCGGCTGCGCGCGTTTGCTCACGCAGTGCTTCGTCGACGCCCAGTTTCCCGACGGGGTGTTCATGAATCTGCTCATTTCCCATGAGGCTGTTCCGTGCGTCATCGCCGATGAGCGGGTCGCTGCTGTGACGCTGACTGGCTCCGTTCGGGCCGGCAGAGCGGTGGGCGCGCTCGCTGGCCGCGCGATCAAGCGCAGTGTGTTGGAGCTTGGGGGATCGGATCCCTTTATCGTCTTGGCCGACGCAGACATCGACGCAGCGGTGGCAGGCGCGGTCTTCAGCCGATTCCTCAACGCAGGACAGTCCTGCATCGCTGCGAAACGTCTGATCATCGAGGCGCCTGTCTACGATGAGTTTGTCGGCAAACTGCTGCAGAAGGTTCAAGCCCTCCGCGTCGGAGACCCGCTGGCGGAGGACACTCAGATAGGGCCGATGGCGCGCGAGGACCTTCGCGCTGAGCTCGAGTCACAAGTGTGTCGCTCGGTCGTAGCAGGGGCGGAGCTGCTGACAGGTGGGGTGGTGCCAGAGGGCCCCGGTTGGTTCTATCCGCCAACAGTCCTCGCCGGCGTCTTGCCCGGTATGCCGGCTTTCGACGAAGAGCTCTTTGGGCCTGTCGCAGTTCTGATCCGGGCCGATGATCCGGAGCAGGCGATTCAACTCGCGGGCCAAACAAAGTTTGGTTTGGGCGCGGCGATCTGGACCACTACCAAACGAGGTCTCGCCTACGTTCCGCGCTTGAATGCGGGCTGCGTAGCGATCAACGGAGTCGTCAAATCGGACTCCCGACTGCCGTTCGGCGGTACTAAGGAGTCCGGCTACGGCCGCGAACTCTCCCGTGCCGGAATCCTCGAGTTCGTCAACGCGAAGACGGTGTGGGTGAAGTAGCCACCAACTGTCGCCTACCGACGCGCTCACCCATCACCCGCGGGTCCGCGAACGCCTACGACCACCAAGAAGACACGACGCGTTGAGACGCGAGCCTCAGCGAGCGCCGAACCCTGTCCACGCCTCATACTCACTCGCATCCACGCCTCATACTCACTCGCATCCACGCCTCATACTCACTCGCATCCACGCCTCATACTCACTCGCATCCGCAGCGCATCCGCATCCCGGCGTCTACCCGCTCAGCGAGAACGTCGCAGGCTCGATCGGGCCGGTGCGTCCCTCCCGAATCGTCTCCAACAATCGGTCCACGACACCCGGCTCCCGAAAGTCCACGTCGGTGGTGTCGACGGACAAAATGTTCCCGTCGTGGCGTGCAAACATCTCGTTGTACTGGGCGTGAAGCGACGCGAGATAGTCCGGGTCCATATCCTGTTCATAGTCGCGGCCGCGGCTGCGGATTCGCTCCATCAAGGCGTCGATCGGCGCGTGCAGATGAATAACGAGGTCAGGAGTTGGCACTTGGCGCCGAAGGATTTCATACACCCGGTCAAAGAGCGTCATCTCTGCCTCTGAGAGCGTAACGCTTGAGAAGAGTCGGGACTTTTCAAACAAGTAGTCGCTGACCGCGTACTGCTGAAGCAGGTCCTCCTGAGCAAACACTTCCTGCTGGTTGAATCGGCTCAGTAGGAAGAACATCTCCGTAGGGAACGCATAGCGTGCTCGGTCCGTATAGAACTGTTCGAGGAAAGGGTTTTCCTCAAACACCTCGTAAACGGTTCGCGCATTGAGTCGCTCGGCGAGAGCCGAGACCAGCGTGGTTTTTCCGACGCCGATGACACCTTCGACGACGATGTAGCGAGGTATCATCGACTAAGACTTCTTGGACTTGCGACGCTTCTTTCCAGCGGCGGTTCGGGTTTCTCGCAGCGCGCGTTCGTAGGGGATCGACTTCTGGCCCGCTTCGCGAGCCAGCTCGATGAATCGGCTCTGAGAACGCATAGGCTCTTCGCCCGCCGGCGGCTCTCGCTTCTCGTACGAGCCGTCTTGAAGCATCTTCCAACTGCTGGCGGTGTCTTCAAAGCCCAGCGGGATGATCTCCCCGAGGATTCGTGCCTTCAGGTCTGGGTCCATGATCGGGAACATCTGCTCGACGCGACGGAAGAGATTGCGCGGCATCCAGTCGGCCGAGGAGAGGTAGACGAGATCGGCTCCACCGTGGCGGAAGTGGTAGATGCGCGGATGCTCCAAGAACCGGTCAACGATACTGGTGACCTCGATGTTCTCCGAGACACCCGGGATACCCGGCTTGAGCGAGCAGATACCTCGCACGATCAGACGAATCTTCACGCCAGCGCAGGACGCCGCGTAGAGGGCCCGGATTATGCTGGGCTCCTGCAGCGCGTTGACCTTCGCTTGAATGAGCCCCTTGCCGGTCTTCTCGTGATGTTTGACCTCGTCTTCGATCAGCTCGAGGAAGCGCCCGACGAGCTCGAACGGTGCGACGAAGAGGTGATGGAACTTCGGGCGCGGAATCCGTCCGTCGAGTATGGAATGGATGTTCCGAGCGCTGTACCCCGTAAGGATATTGAAGAGCTGACTGACATCTTCGCCCATCTTCGGGTCAGCTGTCATCAACGCCAGATCCGTGTAGACCTTGGCCGTGATCGAGTTGTAGTTGCCGGTGGACAGGTGCACGTACCGGCGGGTCTTGTTCCGCTCCCGACGCACGATGAGTGCGGCCTTGCAGTGCGTCTTTAGCCCCACGATTCCATACACAACGTGCACGCCGGCAGCCTCGAGCTCCCGAGCCCATCGAATGTTGTTAGTTTCGTCAAACCGCGCCTTCAACTCAACGAGCGCGGTGACTGACTTGTTCTCTTCCGCCGCGCGTTTGAGCGCCTCGATGATGACGGAGTCGCCAGAGGTCCGGTAGAGCGTCAGCTTGATGGCTAGCACGTCCTTGTCGACGGCTGCCTCCCGCAGCAGCTCCGCGACGGTCGAAAACGACTCGTACGGGTGGTGAAGCAGGATGTCCTTCTCGCGGATGATCGAGAAGATGCTGTTATGCTCCGCCATTCGAGGGGAGAGGCGCGGATTGAAAGGAGGATCCTTCAGATGGCCGTAACCTCGCACTCCATATAGGCCACGCAGTGATCCGAGGTTGAAAGGCACCGGAAGGCGGTAGACTTCACGCTCGTCGATCCCGATCGAGGCGACGAGCTGTGCGAGCAAGTCAGCGGCGATGCTATCTTCGACTTCGAGTCGAACCACCCGACGAAAAGTCCTGGCCGTTAGCTCACGCTCGACATCGCTGAGCAGGTTCTCGAGTTCGGGTTCTCGGAGATCGAGATCGGCGTCGCGAGTGAGACGGAATTGCCAGGTGCCGCGAACGGGTAATCCCTGGAATAGCTCGTTTGCGAAGTGGTGGATCACGTCCGCGAGAAGCACGTACTCGTTGCGGCCGCCCTTGCGGGTCGGTTCGACTTTGATCAGCTGTTCAAGCACCGACGGAATCTCGACGATCGCAAACTCCTGCTTGTCGTGTTCTTCCGCGTCATCGAAACAAACAACGATATTGTGGGAGAGGTTCGGCAGGTTCGGGAACGGGTGACTCGGATCGACCGTCTTTGGAGTCAGGACCGGAAACACGCACTCGTGGAAATGCGTTCGGACGCGCTCCAAGTTCGTCGGCGTGAGGTCGTGGACCGGCACAATGAAGAGCCCCTCTTTCTCCAGGCCGGGGAGGATGTCCTTCTGTAGCGTCTCGCACGCCAGGTTCATCAGCTCGTGCGTCTGCACGGAGAGTTGCTCTAGCTGCTCGGCTGGCGTGAGGTTATCGGGTCCTCGCTTGTCGAGCCCTGCCTCGTCCGCTTCGAGCAAGTTCGCGACTCGAATCATCACGAACTCGTCCAGATTCGAGGCGAAATACGTGAGAAAGCGGAGCCGCTCTAAAAGTGGGGTCTTGCTTCGGGTCGCCCCGGACAGAACGCGCCCGTTGTACCGAAGCCAGCTGAACTCCCGGTTCACGAAAAGTGCTGGGTCGTCGAATGGCTGCTTCGATTTCCTTGCGCCTTCAATCGCCATGGTTCTCGCTCACGTAACTCGGTCTGAAGTGGGGCGGATTTCATAGCGCGTGCCGCACAATTCGGCCACTGCGGTGCAGCCGTAGAAGGATCGAAAACCAGCGCTCGGCATTTTGAAGGAGCCGAGCTATGCACGCCCCATGACCGACTCCCTGCGCGAAGCGCTCCAAGAACACTTTGGGTTCGACGACTTCCAGCCCGGACAGCGACCGATCATCGAATCCGTCGTCTCAGGCAAGCCGACCCTAGCGATCATGCCGACCGGCGCGGGAAAGAGCCTCTGCTACCAGCTCCCGGCCCTGATGTTCGAGGGCCTCACCATTGTGGTGTCTCCGCTCATCGCGCTGATGAAGGATCAGGTTGATGCTCTTAATGCGAGGGGCATTCGGGCAGATCTCATCAACAGCAGTCGCACGCCAAACGAGCGCGACGCCGTGCTCGCTGCCGCCCTCAGCGGAAGCCTCGACTTGCTCTACGTGGCGCCCGAAAGGTTCGGAAACACCTTCTTCCGAGAGCGGATCAACGGAGCCAAGATCGCGCTCCTCGCGATCGATGAAGCCCACTGTATCTCCCGATGGGGACACGACTTCCGCCCGGACTATCGGCGTCTCGGGCCGGTGATCGAGAGCTGCAAGCCCGAGCGCGTCCTCGCCTGCACGGCGACCGCCACTCCGGAGGTCCGCGAGGATATCGCGCGCTCGCTGAACCTCGACGATCCAGCGATCTTCGTTTCCGGATTCCTCCGGACGAACCTGATGATCGACATTCGGTTCTGCGGGACCGAAGCAGCCAAGCGGGAACTGCTCATCGATTTCCTCACTCAGGGACCGGGTGCTAAGGACGCCGCAGATCCCGGCGGCGTCATCATCTACGCACCCAGCCGCAAGCTCGTGGAGTCTCTCTCTGCGCTACTCACCAAGCAGCTCGGAGAGCCGGTGCTCGGCTACCACGCTGGGATGGAAGCGAGCGTAAGAGACGATGCGCAAGATCGCTTCATCGGCGGCGAGGTGCGGGTCGTCGTCGCAACGAACGCGTTCGGAATGGGCGTCGATCGGAGCGATGTTCGAGGCGTAGTTCACGTCAGCATGCCGCGCACCGTTGAGGGATTCTACCAAGAGATTGGTCGCGGAGGTCGCGACCGGAAGCCGGCATGGTGTCTGATGCTGACCAATGCCAACGACACACGAATTCACGAGTTCCTGATCGAGCAGGGTGAGAGTCCGGAGCACCGAGAAGCGGAACTCGATAAGCTCGCCAGAATGAAGCGGTTCGTGCACTCGTCGGACTGTCGTCACAAGTATCTGCTTACTTACTTTGGCGAAGAGATCGACGTCCCCTGTCCGGGCTGCACTCGCTGCCAGCGCGCGCCGCGCTTTGGAACGACGGTCGTGCCTGTGAACGACGGCGACACAGACACGATTCGGAAGGCACTCGCAGGCGTCGCGAGGGCGAAGGAGAGGTATGGGCTGAAGCGAGTCGCTGGAATGTTGGCCGGCTCCAAGGATCAAACCGTCGTTCGCTCATCGCTCGTGGACCTCACCACCTACGGGTTGCTTGCACATCTCGGGGTCGCGGGCTGCGAAGCGGTGTTGAGGCTCCTAACCGACGAAGGCCTGTGTGCACTGCAGGGCGGAGAATACCCGTTGCTAGGCCTCACCGCGCTGGGCTCTGATATTATGCTCGGGAACGAAGAGCCCGACTTTGGGCTGCCGAATCGTCTAGGAAAAGCCGCCAAGCGTCGCACCTCGTCCAGCTCGCGTCGGTCTGCCCCCGCTGAGCCGCCACCGGAATGCGATCAACGAATCGTGACGGCGCTCCGGGCGTTCCGCACAGAGAAGGCCGGCGGTAAGCCCGCCTACACCGTGTTCACCAATGCGACGCTCTACCAAATCGCGGCAGCTCCCCCCGAGGACGAGCAGAGCTTCTTGGCGCTACCCGGGCTCGGGAAGGCCAAGTGGAAACGCTTCGGTCACGCACTCATCGAAGCTGTGCAAGAGGCCCAGCAACTCTAGAGCGAACCACCGCACTGGCGGCTTCATGCGGAAGACGAGTACGCAGAAATCCACGTTCGCGGCCAGTTCGCGAGTCAGGCCCGAATGAGCCAAGCTAGCCGCATCTAGGATGCCCGCGCCGGCCTCGTCGCCCGCCAGAAGTCCTCAAGCGCCCGCAGCTTCGTCACGAGATCCGACACGTTGGCTGGCTTTACTAGGAACGCGTTCGCGCCTTCTTCTAAGCAACCGCGAACGTCGTCCTCGGAGTTGGAGGTCGACATCATGATGACCGGCAGATGCCGAGTCTCCGCTTTTGCGCGAATGCGCTCCAACGTTCCCTTCCCATCGAGTCGCGGCATGTTGAGGTCGAGCACTACCAAGTACGGACGGGTATTCGCGTCCGAAGAGAGGTATTCGACGACCTCGACTCCGTCCCGAACGATCCGCAACTCACTTGCCAGATTGGCCCGGCGTGCAGCGGTCTGAAGCAGAAGCACGTCGGCTTCGTCGTCCTCTGCGACGAGAATAAGTGGGGCTCTTTCAAGCATCGGAGGGGGCTACCTGTCGGCTGCTAAGGGGCAGTTTGATGGTGAACTTGGCTCCCTGGCCGGGGGCACCGTCCGCAACGACCGTTCCGCCATGACCGTGAACGATTTTTCGGCAGATCGCCAGACCGATCCCTGTACCGTCCCTTGAGTTGGAACGCTGCAGGCGTTTGAACGGTACGAATATATGGTCGGCGTACTGTGGGTCGAACCCAATTCCGGTGTCGCAAACCTCGATCACCGCGAAACCCTCGAGGTCTTCTCGCGAGAGATGAATCTGTGGCGCCTCATCGTGTTTCGCATAACGAATCCCGTTAGAGATCAGGTTCTGGAAGACCCGCCGCAGTTGATTCGAATCGGCGCAGACCTCGCCGAG
Organism: Bradymonadia bacterium; assembly: GCA_047629415.1. Lineage (GTDB taxonomy): Bacteria > Myxococcota_A > Bradymonadia > REDH01 > REDH01 > CBDUJZ01. Next base: position 12,741 of record JBLHWZ010000004.1, read on the forward strand.
AGAGTCGAACGTGAAGGTCGCTCCCGACTCAGAGATCGCCACCTCAAGATCGTCCATGACGTACCCGACCAGGTCGTCGAGCGATACGAGCTCAAAGTGCAACGTACTGCGGCCAGCCTGAGCGTATTCGACGAGATCGTCGACAAGGTGGGTGAGCCGCCCCGCAGCGTCGTCCATGTAGTGCATGTACTGAAGCGTGGCGTCACTGAGGTCGTCGTCGCTCTCGCCCAGCAATCCGGCAAACGCGCGGATCTTACGCAAGGGCTCCTTCATGTCGTGGGAGGCCGCGGCTGTGAAGGTCTTGAGGTCGGCGTTCGTACTCGCGAGCGCGTTGTTGCGTTCCTCAAGGCGCTGCCGGTTCTCCGTACGTTCGGAGATGTCGCGGATGACCAGTACGAGGACGGGTTTCCCGAAGATGCCAGCGGTGCGCCCCGTCGAGATCTCCACGGGGACGTTCGAGCCGTCGCTTCTGCGTCCTACGCGTTCTTGCACCTCCGATCCGGCGGGCGGCGCCCAACTCCCGTCTGCGAAAAGAAGTGAGGCGTTCTCTCGCGTGAGGGTGATTGGATCGTGGCCGAAGATGATGCCACACGCCTTGTTCGCCTGCAGGATAGCGCCGTCCGCTTGCACGAGAATTACCGCGTCCATCGCGGCGCCGACGATCGCCTCGAGCCGCTCAGCGTTCTCCTCGACGTCCCTGACGGCCTCGCCGATGCGTACTTCCATGGAGGCCATCACCTCCTTCAGCGCGGCATCAGCGGCTCGTCTATCCGTGATGTCGATAATGCAGCCGACCATGAGGCCGGTCTCTTCATCGGGGGCGCGAACCTCGTCGCGGATCCAGCGGTAGTCGCCCCGCACGGTCATCACGCGGTACTCATGCACATGCCGGCCTCGCTGCTGCGCGACGATCAGTCCTCTTTCGGCGTTGCTCTCATCATCGGGGTGGGCCCAACTCCGTCGGCCGTTCTCCTGTGTTAGCTCCTCCGGTCGCAGCCCAAAAATACGGGCGACATTCGGCGACACGAAGGCGTAGTCGTAAGGCTCCCGGCAGCGCGCGGTGTAGAGCATCGCTGGACTGGAAGCCGCTAGGTAGTCCATTTGCTGTGTGAGGGCGTTGGCTCTCAGGATCGCCCTTCCGGCGACGCCTTCGTTGGAGAATCCCCGGCCAAAGAGGATGACGATCAAGCCCGCGGCGATGACGATGATGGCGACGATCCAGTTCAGGCGGTCGATGTGCGCACCGAGGGCTACGGAGATTGTCGCGTTCTCTGAGCGAATCTGGTCGACGATGGCGCCGGCGGCGGCGAGCGCACGATCGGGGTCGTCGGCCATCTCACGAATAGCCTCGATCGCGTTCGCAAGTTCGGGATCGGCAACTCGCACCGACTCAGCCAGCCGGTGCGCAGCAGCAGCAGCTTCATCAGGTTGCGCGGGGATGCCCTCGTCAGTGTCTCCAAGGATCGAGCGCTCGATTCCGCGGACCTCGATCAACCATCCGACGCGAACGCTGATCTCGTCGCGCAACTCGTGCACTTCGACAGCAAACTTGACGGACCAAATGGTCGCAACGATTACCAACGCCGAGACGAGGAAGGAGAGGACTCTGAGCTGCGCCGATTTGGTGCGAGGAGTCAGCGGCCGAAGGGATCGAGAGTAGTGAATCGTTGGAGCATAGCTGACGGAAGTGCCCGGATCCACGATCGGGCAGTGGGAGACCGCAAAAACAGAGGTTTGGGGCGAGTGGTCGCCCCCTGTCGTGTTTGACAGCCGCGGCCCGTATCTTGTAGGTCTGGCCGCCTCTAACCCCTTACGTACACCCCAGACTCTAGGGATGGCTAAGATCATCGGGATCGACCTCGGAACATCGAATAGCTGTGTTGCAATTCTCGAATCCGGCCAAGCGACCGTTCTTCCAAACGCTGAGGGCTCGCGCACGACTCCTTCCGTGGTGGCATTCCCGGAAAGCGGGGAGCGGCTCGTGGGGCAACAGGCGAAGCGTCAAGCGATCGTAAATCCGTCTCGAACGGTTTTCGGCGTTAAGCGTTTGTTGGGCCGTCGATTCCGCTCCGAGGCCGTCGACGACCTCGGAGAGTTGTTACCCTTCAATCTCGTTGAGAATCTCAATGGCGACGTCTGGGTCGACATTGAAGGCGAGAGCTTCTCGCCGCAGGAGATCTCCGCGGCGATTCTCGCGAAGATGAAGTCCAGCGCTGAAGACTACTTTGGCGAAGAGGTGAAGGAAGCCGTGATTACGGTTCCAGCCTACTTCGACGACGCGCAGCGACAGGCGACGAAAGACGCCGGACGTATCGCTGGCCTCGAAGTACGACGCATCATCAACGAGCCCACCGCGGCCGCGCTCGCCTACGGACTCCGCCAAAAGGAGCTCTCTCATATCGCGGTCTTCGATCTCGGCGGCGGCACTTTCGACATCTCGATCGTCCGGGTTGAGGACAACGTCTTCGAGGTGCTCGCAACGTCGGGGAACAACTTGCTCGGCGGAGACGACTTCGACCGCGCGGTGCTTGGCCAACTGTTGAGCGTCTTCGAGGAAGAGCACGGAATTGATCTGCGCGGCGAGCCCGTTGCGCTGCAGCGACTCCGAGAGGCGGCCGAGACAGCCAAGTGCGAGCTCTCCTCGCTCTCCGAAACGAACATCAACCTCCCATTCTTGGCGGTCGATGCAAGCGGGCCGAAGCACCTCAATCTGGTCCTCAGCCGGGTTGAGCTGAACGACATTTGCGCTTCTCTTGTCGCGAAGCTGCACGAGCCGTGCAAATCAGCCATCGCTGATGCGGGACTCACCACCGCCGAACTCAACGAGGTCCTCCTCGTCGGCGGTATGACGCGCATGCCCTTGGTCCAACAGCAGGTGGAGGATATCTTCGGTAGGACGCCCCGCAAGGGCGTGAACCCCGACGAAGTCGTCGCATGCGGCGCAGCCGTCCAGTCTGGCATCCTCGGCGGAGAACTCCGCGAGGTCATCCTCATGGACGTGACACCGCTGTCCCTGGGAATCCGTTCCATCGGCGACCGCATGTCGATCGTGGTGCCAAAGAACACGCCGATCCCCACCGAGAAGACGAAGGTCTTTACGACGACAGACGACAATCAGGACGTCGTGACCATCTCGGTGGTGCAGGGTGAGGACCCGAAAGCCTCGAAGAACCGGATGCTTGGTCGATTCCACCTCTCGGGGATTCCGGCTCTGCCGGCCGGCAAGGCGCGAGTTGAGGTGCAGTTCAACATCGATACCGATGGCATCGTGCACGTCACCGCCGAGGATGTAGAGACCAGTCGCGGCACCTCGATCCACATCACCGATCATGGTGGCCTCTCCAAGGAGAACGTCGCGAGGGCGACGACCCGAACGGATCACCAGATCATCGAGTCATGAGTTCGAAGCGCGCCGCGACGATCCTGCTCGCTGACGACGATGAGGCCGATCGGATCATGACTCGGCGCGCGTTGCGCAGCGCCGGACTCGGGAACGAAGTTCTCGAGGTGGCCAACGGAGAGTCCTTGCTTCGAGCCATGCGGGGGGAGGGGGAGTACGCGAATCGCGGAGACGTGCACTTCGTGCTGCTGGATCTGAAGATGCCTGGGATGCACGGCATCGAAGTTCTCAATTCGATCCGGGAGGATCCCAAGCTCAGCGGAGTGCCGGTGGTCGTGCTAACGGGGTCTGAGGAGGCCAACGACATCCGGTCCGCGTACCTCGCTGGCGCTGCCTCCTACCTCGCCAAGCCTGTCACTTTCGACGGCATCCTTCGCGCCGTTCGACAGCTCGAGGGCTACTCCTTGGCGATCGTTAAAGAGTAGCGTTACGTTAGAAGCGGGGGGTCGACGGTTGATAGTGGCCGCGCCGACGCGTACACTATTACAACCCTGTTGTTTCTGGAGTGCGTAATGTCCGCCAAAGTCCTGGTCGTCGATGACAGCGCTACGGTCCGAGATCTCCTTGAGCGCAGATTGGCCCGGAAGGGGTTCCGAGTCGTGACCGCCGCGGACGGAGTCGAAGGTGTGGAGTTCTGCACACGCGAACTCCCGGACGTGGTGCTCATGGACTTACACATGCCGGTGATGGACGGATGGGCTGCGACAAGGGCTATCCGGGCGAATGAAGCGACCGCCCAGATTCCGGTCCTGATCCTCACCGCCTACAACTCTTCGAGGGATCGCTCTGCGGCGATGGATGCCGGCGCAAGCGATTTTGACTCAAAGCCCATCTCGATGCCGCGCTTGATCGCCAAGATGGAGCGATTGCTCGGGCTTGAGCCTAGCGAAGAGTAGACGCGTTGGGACACTCCCCGGACCTACCTCAACCGCCTCACTACGCGGGTGAAGAGCTCTCGCTGCCGGTCCTTGAGCAGTGGATCGGTTCGGAGCGCGATGTCCAACGCGAGAGGGTCAACGAACTCAATACTATCCGAGCGCAGAACGAGAGCCTCCAAACCTCGCTGGCAGAGGAGCTTAACAAGCTGCGCGAGTTTTCGGAGACGGACAGCTCTGCGGCTGGAGGTCTGTTCGCGAAGCTGCTCAGTGTGATTCGACCGAACTCCGGGCGGCCGCAGACCACACATTCCGTAGAAGCGCTCCTACGACAACAATACGAATTGAGCGTGAAACGACTGCGAGAGGCAGCGGACCATGCGGACCGATTGGAGGCGTCGGAGGCCGACCTGCATGATGAGATTGAGCGGCTCAATCGCCGGATTATCGATTCAGCAGATAACCACGGCCGCGCGTCTCGCTATGTGTTCGAACTTAAACAAGTAGCCGCCGAACTGCAGAATACGAAAGCAAACACTGCGCTCGAAGATGCCAAGCTCGAAGCATCAAACGATCGAGTGAGGCGACTACTGATCACGCACGGAACTCGGCAGAAACTCTACGGAACCGCTCGCGAGCGCCTCTCGCGTTTGCGCGACAACGCGCGCGCGCTAGCCAGCACAATTGGCCGGCTTCGTGCGGACATTACTTCCTACGTTCAGGTGGCCGGCCAGAAGCTCGACATGACGGCCGGCCAGGTCCAGGCGCTCGGTGCAGCTGCTGACGCATCGGTCGTGGTTCTTGAGCTTGAGGCGTCGCTGGAGGCGCTCAGCGAATCGATGAATCACGCTGCACGCTTTGTCGCGGACACCCAAGTGTACTTCCGAGAGAACGTAGACAGCATGATCGACCAGATGCAGATCTACGACACAGAGACCGCGGCTTTGCTCGAGGCGAACGCCGAACTCGACCGGCTCGGCGACTCGTACGTACTCTCAGAGATTCTGGCCGAACTCGACAACGTGTCGGAGCTCGACGAATTCGAACGGAAGCTCGAAGCGGCGATCCAGGAGGTATCGGCCGAGTGAGCGCGCTTACTACGCTTGCGCTTAGCGCCGATGACGCGAATCCGTTGTTGAAGCGGTGGGCGCGCGCACTCCACGCCGGTCGTCTCAACCACAAGTATACTGACGGTCGTAGCCTCCGGGCGTCCATGTTGGCGCTCAACGACCCGGCCCGCCGCGCTCTCTATGACGACATCGAGTTCGATGCGCGCACTCTCTTGCCCACTTATCGAGAGTGGACGCGTCTCCTTGCTGACTCCGAGGGGGCAGAAGCCCAATTGCAGAGCTTCGGCCCCCGCCTGCCCTTGGAGCGAAAAGCGCAGCGCCGTGGGCGTGAGGTCGACCATCGACTGCTGGCTAAGTGGGACTACTACGAGCGGCTGCAGGCGTTGGAGATGCCTGGCCTGGATACGATCTCCATCCAGCTTCGGCGGCACGACCTGAGCACTGAGACTCTCTACGCGACCATCGTGTTCGACAAACACGATTCATCAGGGGTGTTCGTTCGCTACACGATCGCGATGGCGCAACGAGACAGCGCCTGGGGAAAGCCGCTTGTATCGCTGGACGACCGCGAGAACGCAGACCACAGCGATGTGCTGCGCGGGTTGGTCTATCGGTACGCGTCTACGAACGCGGAGATGACCTTCCTCAAGCTCAGCGAACATCCGGACGTATACGTCGAGTGGGTCCACCGCGGGACGATTGGGCCGGCGTATGGCGAACTGAACGATGAGCTCGCGCTGCCCGGAATGCACGAGATCGCCAAGTCTGGGGGATGGATCGCCAGCTTTGGCCTAGAGATGGCGGACCGCACGATCGAGCGGTCAACAAACAACGATCCGCTCGCTGGTGGACAGGTTCTTGGGCCTTTGCTGCAGGCACGTCGCACGCTGGGATACAACGTGCATCGTGACCGAAAATTCGTAGTATCACGTGGATATCAGGACGAGCTTGCGAAGTTCGTAACAATCAGGGGCTGTCAGAATGTCGTCTATGGAATCTAGCAGCGATGGGTCGGCTCGAGAGATGGAACTCGCTGCGGCAATGGTCGAGAACCTCGCTACGCAGTTCAAGTCCGCGCTCGACTTCTATCGAGAGCTGGTCCAAAATTCGATCGATGCAGGAAGTCCGCGGATCGATGTCTGGTTGGAGTATCAGCCAGGAGAGGGCGGCGAGGGCGCGATCGTGATCCATGTCGACGACTTCGGTGACGGCATGAACGAAGCGATCATCGACAACGAGTTGACTCAACTTTTTGCGTCATCAAAGGACAACGATCTTACGAAGATTGGAAAGTTCGGGATTGGGTTCGTGTCAGTCTTTGCGCTGCGCCCCAAGGCCGTAATGGTCACGACCGGACGAGCCGGAGAGTATTGGCAAGTAATCTTTGGGGAGGACCGCTCCTTTGTGAAGACTCGAATCGACGAGCCTGTCGAGGGCACCCAGGTCGCGCTCTTTCTGGCCGGCGACTATCAACGCTACACGACTCTCTCTCGCGATTCGTTGGCGAGCCTGAAGAAGTGGTGCGTGCACTCCGAGACCGAGATCACTTTTGAGGATCGGTCGTCGGAGCTGCGCGGTGCGCGGCCTGAACTCATCACGATCAACGAGCCGTTTGGCGTTACCGGGCGGTTCGCGACGACCTACGAGGAGCCCGGCACAGTGATCGCGGTCGCCTTCTCTCCTGAGCCTGAGTGGGGTTTCTACAACCGCGGGCTCACTCTCTTACAGACCGGTGTGTACGAAGAGGCTTTTCCGGCTGAGCACCGAGAAGAACTGGGAATTGTCTCCCTAAAGCTGAAGTCGAGGTTCCTTGAGCACACCCTCACGCGAGAGACGGTTCTCCGAGATGAGAACTATGAAAAGGCTCTGGCGCGCGTGCTGGCGGTCGTTCGAGGTGAGCTGAGGGAAGCCGTGATCGCGTCGATGGAGGAAGTCGCCGCGCTCCCGAGTTTGGAGATCGCCGACCTGGCGGATTACGCGATCGCCGCAGGTTTCGTCTCGCGCTGGCCGGCGAAGGTCTACGAAGAGTGGGCCGACCGAAAGATTCTCCGGCAACACGGCGGAGCCCCACTGTCTCTTCGAGAAGTCACCGAATCCGCTTGGACCCGGGGTCGCGTGTGCCTATCGGAGCGGTTCGACGAGTCGGTGCGACTGCTGACGGAGGGGGGCGAACGAGTGGTCTTCTCCTTCGCGCCGAACGCCTCGAGCTTGCCGGCTGCGGGAGCAGACGGGGCACCTCTGCTCGCACCCGTGTATCGAATCCTCGTAAACTGGATGCAACATGTCGAGCGCAAGCCGGCGACATTTCGAGGATGGGGCGCGATCGCGCGCGAAGTATCCGACTACGCTGGCGCAATCGTGAAGGGTTTGGGTGCCTGGGACTTCTCAACGCTCGACTCGGAGAGTTGGAGCCGCCGGCGCGCCCTCTCGTCGTTTGCCGCGGCGGACCGTGTACTGATCAGGGTGGAGCATGAAGCGCTGAGTACGGAGGCAGCGGCTCTAATCCAGGGCGCCGGGGCGGTGCTTGAGCGCGCTGATGCGGGTTACGGAACGCTCGAGGCGTGCAGTATCAGCGGCGGGTCCACTCCGCTCTTCGTGCTCGCGCAGAAGTTTGAGGACTCGATGTTGCTCCCTCCTGACCACTCGCTGCCTGGTCGCCGACCGGACGTCGCCGTGAACATTCGACACCCTCATTTCGAGCACGCGTTGTCCCTGCATGCGGCCCACCCAGCGTTGGCGCTCTACATCTTGTCGAAGGCGCTGCTCCTGAAAGAGGACCGTCTCCTGGGCCTGGATCCATCGCTGCTATCGGCGGCGCTGTCGGCGGGAGGTGCAGAATGAGCGCACTCGAGGCGCTGATTTCTGATCGGAAGAAGGCTGGGGCTTCTTCCGGAAGAAAGCGATTCAAGCTGGCTCGCCAACGCGCGGTCGCGAAGATGCGGAAGTTTGCTCTGGCGGACCCATCGTTCTTTGTTCTGGAGCTGATCCAGAGCGCTATCGCGCATGGCGCAGCGATGGTGCACATCGGTTCAGATGAAGAGGAGTTTTCCAGGACGGGCGGCAAATTCTCGATGATTTACGGTCGCCAACACTACCGTCGGGAAGAGTTGGGGCAGCTCTTCGACTTCCTCTTCACGGCGAAAGGCGATCTCGAGAACGCGCATCTGCGGGACCTCGCGATCGGTCTCAACGCGCTGCTGAGTTTCAACCCCAAGGAGGTCCAGGTTCTTACAGGCGACGGAACGCTCAAGGGCAGCACCCTTATGAGCGTGGAAGACGGGGGGAATATCGTCGAACTCGGGCGGCCCGACGAGCCGGTACGCGGGGTACATGTGAGGGCGACGGGTATTCGTCACCCGTCGGTCCAGGGCGCGGGTCTCTCGCTTCGAAGGGCGGCAAAGGCCGCGACCATCGTCTCCGTCGTTCAAGAGCGGTGCATGCTCACGCCGGTGCCCGTCGTTGTGAATGGGGAGTCGCTCTCTGGCTACTCCTCGGACCGGTCGCTCCCACTTTTTGGCTACAGGAACAGAACGGCGCTCGACGAAGGGGACCTCTATGGGACCATCGGCATGACTGGCAGCTACCCGCTGCGCGGCATTCGCATCATGGTGCGCGGAGTTTGGATTGAGACCATCCCTCATCCTAGTGACACACAGGGCAAGAAGGGGGAGTGGAAGGACAAGGAAGGCGGCTACCTCGGGGGCGCCGTTTCGTTCGATCGCTTGCGCAAGACCGCCGACCACGCCGGGATTGTGCGGGACGAGCGCTTTCGTGAACTCCTGGCTCGGCTCGACCCCTATGTGGCGAGAGCTCGAGGTGTAAAAGGCGCGGTCCAAGCTGCGAGCTATCAGTCGCTCGAAGGACCACTCTCGCTCCGCGAGACGCGAGAACTTGTTCTCGCCAGCGAGAGCGTGGTGTGTCTGGTCGATAGGTTGGAGGCGTTGAGTAGTGACCGTTTTACTTCGGGGTTGACTCGGACTGGCTATGGCCCGTCGTTGAGAACGAATGCCACGACGGTGGAACATCTGACGAGCCTCTCTGGGGGGCGGGTCGATATTGTCGAGGTGAGACCCGGCGAGCAAACAAGTGTCGCCGTGCACCTCAGCCTCGGACGCTCACCCCTGCCGCCGAAGCCATGGCTCGTTGAGTCGATCGCGGTTGCCTCGATGGGCTTCGCGGAGTTTGCTGCGTCCATGCCGAGTGCCGGTGACCGAGTGCGGGACGCCGCGGAGGGAAGGTCTGAGTCGCCCGTGCGAATGAGGCTCTTCACGCCCGTCGCGCCTGAAGAGCCGGACTTCGTTTTGCCCGTGCAGATCCGTATCGCGGAACGGACGATCGCGACCCATCGAATACCTGCGGCGCATCCGGGCCATGTCCTTGTGGTCGATCTTCCCGGCTTCAGTCCGGACCGTCTTTGGGAACCAAGGGCTGCCCAAACAGATAAAAATCGTGCGTTCGCTGCGATCGCGGAACGAGCTGCGTCCTTGTCCCAAGGTGCGCTTGAAGCCGCTGCACAGGGCGCCATTCGCACGTTGGTCGCTGGTACGATCGAGCCGAAATCTACAGCCGCCTATAAGGCTCTCTCTGTGATATCGAACAATGGCGTCTTGCGTTGGGAGTTCGACTCGGAGGGCGTCGCGTTCTGGGTTTCCGTTCCGGAACAATGGGAGCCGCTGCTCGCAGCAAAGTTGCTAAGGGCCGTCTCTGGCGAGACGAGAAGTCTGCAAGAGCTCGGCCAAACAATGAGCAACAACCGCGGCCAGATCCGGTGGGTCGAGGACGACGGCCGAACTTGCTCGGAGCCGAAGACCCTGCGGCTTAACTCGCTGGAGCTGCACTCGCTCACGGCCCTGCTGGGGGCGAACGTCCTAGATCGCTATCTCCCCACTCACGAGCCCGACCCAGAGGACGCATACCGTGAGTTCGTGCCAGGGAAAACCTCGGCTGACGCACGGTATCAGAGTGTTCGAGCTGCTCAACTGAAGATGGTGGCGCAGCGCGCCACGGGTCGGCCGACCGATGGCGGGTTCGTGCAAATAACCGATGGTGTCTGGCTGACGATCGACGACATCCTCGGCGATGGGAACAGGTCAGGCGATCGCTCACCGAACCGATGCGAGGTCGGTCGGAGAGCAGACCGCATTCTGAAGATACCTGACTCCGCGGCGACATCTCAGCCACTCTTTGCAGGCCCGGGGGCACACGTACTGCGGTGCACGCCGTTCGAAATGGCCCTGCTTAGCGAACTCGGGCTCTGGGGCGATCCAGATGGAGCCTCGGCAGGTGCGGTCTATGATGCGGAGCTTCTGTGTCCGTCGGAGCTCGACGAACCCGGACTGGTCGGGGCGATCGGCATCGCCTACGACGCGGACGTCCCCAAGCTGGTGGTGGTCGACGATAGCGCGGGCACCGCTCGGATCGGTTCGCCGGCGCGTAAGTTTGGAATTTGCGGTCGATTGCGGGTCACAAGCGCAGCGGGGCTCGAAGGCCGCGTGGTTGAGGAGTGCCGCAGGGTGCTAGAGCGAGCGATCGTGCAAGTCGCGAACGGGACGGATTCAACGGGTCGACTTGGTGAGACGCTCCTCGCGTTCACGGCTCGGCATATGTCGATCAACGACGACGGCGGCCACGCGAGTCCGGCGGTTTCGGACCCCATCGCACTCAGAGTGCTGAGACTTCCGCTCTTCCCGGCGGCCGTCGGGCTTCCTGAGACCGCGTTGGATTTGATCGCGAGGATGCGGGTCGGAAAGGACGCTCCACGCGACGAAAGGTGGTCTCCCGATCGTAGAAGATTCGCGCAGAGGCTGCAGTCGCTACTCGACGAGTCAATGCGCTTCGAGCCTACCGACGTCAGCCTGGGCTCGGCGTCAGACGATCCCCTAGAAGCCGCGCGGGAAAGGCTGGGACTGGCCCAGCCAGACTTTCACACGGTTCTCGCGGGCTGGGCCACAGACGTGAATGACGTGATCAGCAGGTATCGTCCAGACCCCGATGGAGTTTCGATCAGATTGCGTTGGCTCCCCTCCGGACTCTTTCACGTATTTATGGGTAGTCGCTCGAGCTCACTCTTTGATCCGGAGTCGAGCTTCCCAGTCCCCGCATGCTTGGCCCCGTCGTCCATGACCGATCCGCGGAGCGGAGAGCAGATCGCTACGGTCAGTCTGCTCGTGTACGCTAAAGCGAACGAGCTATTGGAGGCGGTCACCAATGAGCACGAGCGGATCTTCCAACAACGCGTGACGACTGCGTTGTTGAAAGGGGAGTTGGGGTAGCGCTGAGAGCTCGCCGCGGCCGCTTTTCATCGGCCGCGCGTCGCTCCGCGGGTGCCGTAGACCAGTCGCAGTTCCCGTCGCAGCAGTTCTCCGCGTCGCATGCATCAGCGGTTACTCGCCGCGTGTTGTACGAAGGCAAGACCAGCGATTTCGACTTCTTACTGAGCTCGTACAGCCCCGATGCGGGCTGTCGGGCGACATGTCCGTCGCGGGCCGCAGCGAAGTCTGGTTCACTGAACCTGATCGCCTCGGTGGCGCATTCGTTCCTGCAGCAAGTAACTGCAAACATCTACTCATCCCCCAACCTCAGCAAATGTCGGAAGGCCGCCCGAGCCTGGCTCAGCTTCCAGTTTTCCCGCTCCCCGGGGCGTTCGTGTTTCCGCATCTCGTAAGCCCGCTGCACATTTTCGAGCCGCGGTATTGCCGGATGGTGGAAGATGCGCTCGCGGGAGACCGGTTGATCGCCATCGTACAGCCAGACCAGACACGCCCAGCAAACGGACCGGATGCCCCGGCCGTGTACCAACATGGAGGGGTTGGACGTATAGGAAGACACGAGCGCCTTGCCGACGGTCGCTTCAATATCCTGCTGGAGGGTGTTGGTCGAATGCGCATCGTCGAGGAACATCAGAACGGCCTGCTCTACCGGACGGTAGAGGCCGAGTGGTTCGACGATGAGCGCAACGAGCCCGAAGAGGATGAGCTCGCGGCTACCGCGCGTAGCCTAGCGAGCTCAATGGCACGATATGCGGAGCCTAGCCGCGCCGCGTTGTGGCTACAGATCGCGTCCCCAGCGATCAACGCCGAAGTGCTCAGCAACGTGTTCCCGCGCGTGGTCTACACGGAGCCGGGGCCGAAGCAGGCGATGCTTGAGCTGCCCTCCGTTCCCGGACGACTGAAGCGCCTGGTAGAGGACCTACAGATGATGTTGCTGGCGCACGCAGTGCCCGGGCAGGCGTAACGCAGAGGAACGCGACGAGCGCGGCGGCGGCAGAGTCTGTGATGCTGGCGCATGAGCTCATGCTGACCAAGCGCAAGAGGAACGCGACAAGCCATCGCCAGCCTCTTCCTCGCGGTCGTCTTCGGGCGCGCCCCTTGTTTGTCTCAGCTCGGCCTCAGCTGGGGTGGCGTGCCGTGACACGCTGCCCCGCCACCCAGGAATCGTTACCCCCGGCGGCGGCGCCGAAGCGCGACCAAGCCAAGTAGGATCGAGGCGAAGCCGAGGTTCCCACCGCTGGCCGTTGCGCATCCGCCATCATCCGCGGTCGCGCCTGGGCCTGTGTCGACTGGAGTTACGCCTGTGTCGCCTCCACCGCCGCCGCCAAGATCCGGAATGGCGTCTGGTGCGGCATCGGCTCCAGTGTCGTCTCCGGCGTCGACTCCAGCGTCCTCCTCGACGTCGGATCCGACGTGCTCTCCCGTGTCGACGCCGGTATCCGCTCCGACGTCGTCGCCGACATCGGGTCCAGCGTCCTGACCAACATCACCGGTGTCCGGCTCGGGGTCAGCGGTGCCGCCAAAGATGACGATCTCATAGCGCTCGGTCGGTGCCTCGCTCGGTGCGGCGACCTCGTTGGCTGCTCGCGATCCATCGATCGCGAGTACGTAGTAGGTCAGCGCGTTTCCGATCACGGCTTCTGCGGGGATTTCACCAACAAACATGTCGGCGCCAGCCTGTGTGAGCGCTGCTTCCTCGAATGTGTCGGAGTCGGCCGCCGCGTAGAACACTGAGACGTATGCCACGCCACTAGCGTCGGTCGCGATCGCCTGAATCGACACTGCCGTGCCATCTTCGGCGGTGGTGACCGGGCTGTGCAGCAGCGTCGGCGGGTCGAGGTCGGCGGCCTCGGCCGCTTCGACCACGATGATCTCTTCGCCCATCGCAGGCTCTGCGCTCGAGTTCCCGAGCGTGTCGTCCGCAGTGACGTAGTAGCCGAGTTCTCCTTCAGTGACGTCCTCTCCCGGAATGGTGACCGTGTAGCTGTCGCCAGCGACGACCGTCATCTCGAGGGTCATCCATTCACCGCCATCGGTGATGTAGCTGAGCTCCACCAGCGCAACGCCAGCGTCATCCGTGACGGTCGCCGTCAGAGGGATCGGAGTGCCCACAACGAATGGTCCAATCGGTGCGTCCAGCTCGATCGTGAGCCCGGCGGTGTCTGGCACCGCAACGCTAACGTTGTGCCAGGCTCCTGGCGCTCCCGCGGGGCTTGTCGATGCGTTTCCGGCGTCCGCGGAGTCGGTGGCGCGCAGGTAATACTGGAGGCCCGTCGCCGAGACGGCAAACGACGGAATGCTCGCTGAAAAAGTGCCGCCAGACTCGGCCATCGCGGCCGACAGCCAGGAGGTGTCGCCCTGCGCGCGGAAGTAGAGGGTAGCGCCCTCGACACCCGATGCGTCGGTGATGGTTGCGGTGATGAGTAGCTCTGCGCCGGCAATGCCGGTCGTGACCGCCGTGTGCACGATGCTGGGGCCGGCCTCGTCGGAGTCTGCGACGCTGAACTAATGGGGTACTGCAGGTGCGGTCGACGGCTCTGTCGTTGTGTTGTCTGAGCCATCGAGAGCGGCGATGTAGTACTCGGCTCCCGGAGGTGAGACGGCGAACGAGGGGATGCTCGCGGACCAAACATCTCCGGCTGCGCTCATTGACGAGGTGAGCCATGAGGCCTCGCCTTGCGGCCGGAAGTAGAGCGTGGCCGAGGCGATGCCGGCATCATCCGTGATCGTCGCGCTGACAGTCACAGACGCGCTCTCAGGCTGGCCATCGGGGACGGGCGTGTGCGCAATGCTCGGGGCGGTGGTATCCGGCGTCGAGACCGCGAACGAGTAGTAGGACGCTGGCGCATCCGTTGGCGCAGACGCCATGTTGGCCGCGTCTGAGGCGTCCGTTGCGATCAAGTAGTACTCGACGCCTGGCTCAACGACCGCGAGAGGCGAAATCTCGCCGCTCCAAGTGGTGCCGCCGGCGTTGGTAAGGCTGGTAGAGATCCATCCGCCGCCTGCGCCAGTGACGCGGAAGTAAGCCGTCACGGAGGCGACCCCGGAAGCGTCTACAGCGACCGCTGAGATCGCGACGCTCGTCCCAGTGACCTGCTCCGCCGTAACCGGCGTGTGTGCGATCGCGGACGGTTCGTTGTCGACTGGTTCGAGCCCGACGGAGAACGAGTACAGGGCGATTGGAGCGGTCGCCGGGCTGTTCGCAGAGTTCGAGGGGTCAGCAGCGTCGGTCGCACTCAAGTAGTACTCGAGGCCTGGCTCAGCGACGGCAGCGCCCGAAAGGACCACAGCGAATGCGTCTCCACCTGCGCCAGTCATCGAGAGCTCCGTGAAGGAGCCACCACCGATCGTGCGATAGAAGAGCGAGACCTCCGCGATGCCTGAGGCGTCCGTCGAGGGCGTACCACCGCTGACCCAGACGCCAGCGTTCGAACAGTCGTGGATCGTGGAGCCCGCTACGATGTGGTCGTTCGAGTAGAGCGAGACGCCTCGATACGCATCCGAGAGGTCGACCTGCGAGACGTTGAACGCCTCGGTTTCCGCTAGAACGACGATGCCGTACCAGTCTCCGCGGGCTGGTGAGGCCGCGGCTGACTGGAGGATGACCGGACGGCTGATCGTACCATCGGCTTCGAGAGTACCTTCGATGCGAATCTCGACGCCGTCGTCGTCCAAGCCGCCTTGCATCGCGTCCGTGGTCGCCATGTTAAAGCGAGAGTCGGGCAAGAACGTCATGGTGACGCCGGGCGCGATGACCATGTCTCCCGTGACCTCGGTGACCGACGAAACGGCGAACGTGTGGTCGGTTTACCAGAACCCGTGAACGCCAGCTGGAGACGCGGCCCCTGCGTGCGCAACGGCACCGAGGGTCATCGCCGGGTTCGCGGGGGAGAAGTAGCGCGCCGGCGAACGCTCCGTCGGCTCGAAGTCTCCACCATCTGGATCCGCCAGCAACCCGTTGTAGTTCAGGTTATCGAGGTTCGAGGTTGGTCCGTTTACGTTGGTGAACTGGTTGTCACCCCACCAAACGTTGCGCTGGAAGACGTCAAAAGCTGCGCGGTAGCTGGTGTACGCTGCCAGATCCCGCACGATGTATGTGTTGTTGCCGAAGACAGAGTTCGTGATGTCGAGTTTCACCCGGCGGGAGGAACTCGACGTGCCACGAGTCACCTGAATCGCGTCAGCGTTTGCGTAAAAGGTGCTGTAAGCGACCTGGAGGTCCCACGTGCCATTCAGCGACGCGACGAAGCTGATCCCGTCAGTAGTGTTGGAGTCGAAGATGGTGTGGTCGACGACCAGATCAATATTGGTCGCATGGATGCCGACGGCACATCCGGTGAACGATGACTCGGTCACGCTCACGGTGGCGGAGCCGGCGCTGAAGAACATCCCGTAAGTACTGGCGCCGCCACCTGAACAGTCGATGTCGACGTCGGTGAGGGTCAATGTTTGTGAGCTGGTCACCGCGCTGCTGATGCCGCGGGCACGCGGTGCGACGATGTCGACGCCGGTGATGCTAAAGTCAGCGTCGTCGCCGTTGCCCAGGTCGAGCGGGTAGTCGGCGTAACGAATCTCGACATTGGAGAGCGTTGCGCTCGCCCCGTTGTCGAAGCGTAGGCCCTCCCAGGATCCTGCGGTGGTTGAACCGTCGGCCGTGAAGAGGATCTCGGCACCCGCACTCGCGTCAGCGATCAGGACTCCGCCATTGCTGACGAACAACTCCGTGTCGCCACCACTCGTCGAGGCGCGCACTTCAACACCTGGCTCAATCGTCAGCGTCGCTCCGGACTGAACGACGACGTCTGAAGTCAGCAGATATGGGCTGGCCGCGGCGGTCCAAGTTGTGTCGCTGTTGATGCCGCCAGCGACATCGGTTGCGTGTGCCGAGGAGGCAATCGCAGTGAGCGTAAGTGCGGAGAGAACAAAGGATCTTGCGTGTATATCAAGTCAGGGTTTCGTGCGTCGCACTGATGTAGCGAGGGGTAGGGCGCCGTGCAACGCAAAACCCAGACCCCACCGGGACTATCGGGCAAAACGGGGCCCCTCCGGCCTACTCCGACCGCCTCCGACCTACTCCGGGCAGGTCCGCTCGCGCCACGCACACACGCCGACCTCATCGCGCTCGCAAAGCGGGCCGCCCAGACTGGCGTCAGAGCAACGAACGTTGATGCCGGGCGATGTGCCGCACTCTTCGTTGGAGCAGGCCGTTGCGGGGTCGACGCACCATCCGAAGCAGACGTCGCAGGCCGGGCACTCCGGATCGGAGACGCAGAGATCGCCTGCGTTACAGGCCATCTCCTCGGGGCAGTCGCCCGAGCCATAACAACTCAGGATTTCCTGCGGGCACTCTCGAATAAACCACTCGCACATGTCGGGGCTGGTCCGGACGCAGACCTCGCCGGCGGACGAGCCGTCGGGGCAACGCCAGGGTGCAACGGCCCCGTCTTCGATTCCACACTCGGACTCCTCGCAGAGAGAAGGCTCCCAGTCGGCGTCAACATCTCCAACATCGTCCGCGTCGTCGTCTACGACATCGGGCTCGTCGGGTTCTACGTCTGTTACGACGGGGTCCTCGGTCGGATCAGAGTCGACGTCGGATGCGGCGTCTCCAAGCCCGATGTCCTGCGGCGTTGTCGCCGAGGCGATGCAGGTTCCGTTGATGCAGGCGCTTGTCTCATCGCACTCGCTGGAGTCGTCGCAAAGCATGCCGCAGATCGCGGCCTCAGGCGACTCGCAGCTACTCGCCGTCGCCGGATTGAAGCAGAGCGCGTCACCGCACTGCGACGTCGAGTCACAGGGACGCGTGCAGAAGCCGCACTCGCAAAGAAGTGAGCCGCACTCGGAGTCTGACTCGCAGGCGACGAGCCAGTGCGAACCGCTGTCGAGGTACGGGTCGTCTGCTCCGCCGCTCGAGCATGCGGCGAGCAAGAGCGCGGCGAACGCCACTGCGATTGTGAGGGGTTGTGACATACTCATTCCTCTGTCATCTCCTCGTTCGTCGACTGTCCGAAGTAGAAGCTGACTCGGGTAAACTCATCCGGTCGCTGGTGGGTCTCGTTGAATCGGTGCACTTCTTCAAGAAACTGATCGGTTTCTGTGCGCTGCTCCCTCAATAGGCCTCGAGCGCGCTCCTCGTACGGGTGGCCCGGCCAAACATCAAAGGAGTAGGTGCTGCCGCCAGTTTCATCGGCCCGGCGCGCGGTCGTCTCACCTGCCTGGAGCTTGCTCGCAATGGCGCGAACCACGGCCTGATAGTGGTCGAAGAGGGCGGCTTCCCAGCCGTTCGGCTCGTCGTATGCAGTGAAGAACGCGTTGCACTCGTACGACGAGTTGGCCCCTTCGCCTAGCATCCTTATCCGGCCGTCGGCGACCAGTACCTCGAGGGCGAGGTCGATCTCGAGCGATTCCAGGCGGAGTTGCTTGTTGAGTTCATCGCGGTTGAGGGGGCCTTCGCGGTAAACGCAGACCCAGACGAGCGCCGTCGCGTCGCCGCTGCTCTCATTCTCGTCGTCCTGAGAAGCACGGTAGGCGGTCGTGTCTTTTCGGCCACGTTTGTAGAGCAGGCCAGAGCCCACCAAGTCGTCGAGCACTCCGCGAACAGTGCTCTCGTCGTCGTAGCGGAACCGTCGCAGGACCTCCGCTCTCGGAACGACCTGTTGCTCTTGTACGAACGAGAGAACTGCCTCCCAGAGCGATCGTCCGTGCTCGGTTCGGCTCTCTGCCAGCCGCTGCACCTTACGCTGGTAAGATCGGAGCGCGAGGCCAAACATGTCTGCGATGACCCGTTGTCTAACGCCTTGGGACTCCAGCTCGGTGACGAGGTCGAGGAACACGTCGTTTGCCACATGCGCAAGCGGCGCGCGCAAGCCCGCCGTCGTCGAGAGCTGCGCGACCAACACCATGTTCTGACGCACAATCGCGTCGATAAGGACTTTAACATTCACGCTGACGACACTAATCGAGCTCGCTGGCGGAAGGGAGCGACAAAATTGCCGCACCCTGTTTTCACAGCATTGGGCCGCGGATCTCAAATTTCTGAGACATGATCGCGATCTTGGGTGCGACGTTTTTGTCGCTGGATAGGCTTTCCCGTACGTGTCAGCATCTCGACCGTAACCAATGTGTCCACCCACTCCCGGGAACTTCGTCATGAAACGCTCGCCTATTAAACGCTTCGCTCTCTGTCTTGTCTCTATGGCCGGATGGATGGTCCTCGCCGGTGCCGATGGCGATGGGTGCAACTCAGACTACACGCCGCCAGAGGGCTGCCCCGAGATCTACTCGCCCGTTTGTGGCGCAGACGAGGTCACGTACGGCAATGCATGCGAAGCCGGCCTCGCCGGAACGACGGTCGCCGCCGAAGGCGAATGCGAGATCGTGACGTGCGACTGCCCGGCGGTCTTCGATCCAGTCTGTGGCGTTGATGGCAACGACTACGGCAACTCCTGCGAGGCGGGCTGCGCAGGCGTCGAGATCGACTACTCCGGCGAGTGCAGCGAAATCTGCATCTGCCCCGCGATCGATGCGCCAGTGTGCGGTACCGACGGTGAAACGTACGGCAACAGCTGCGAGGCAGCATGCATCTCGGTCGAGGTCGCCTACGATGGACCTTGTGACTCAGACTGCCTCTGCCCAGACATCTGGGCTCCCGTCTGTGGAGCCGATGGTGAGACCTACGCCAACGGCTGCGAAGCTGACTGCGCGGAAGTCGCCGTCGTCTCCGACGGTGAGTGTAGCGAGGCCTGTGAATGCCCTGAGATTTATGCGCCCGTCTGTGGCGACGATGGCTTGACCTACGGCAACGGCTGCGAGGCAGCATGTGTCGCGGTCGAGGTTGCATACGAAGGTGAGTGCGAGGAAATCTGTGGATGCCCGGAGAACTGGGACCCGGTCTGCGGAACGGACGGCAACACCTACGGCAACGAGTGCGAAGCTCGTTGCGCTGACGTTGGCGTGGAGTTCCCCGGCGAGTGCGGTGAGACCTGCGCTTGCCCCGCGGTCTTCGACCCGGTCTGCTCGGTCGACGGCATCACCTACGGCAACGCCTGTGAGGCTGGCTGCGCGGGTTCTGATATCGCTCACGAGGGCCCCTGCGACGACCCGTGCCTCTGCCCCGACGTGTGGGATCCGGTCTGCTCGGTGGACGGAGTCACCTATGGCAACGCCTGCGAAGCGGGCTGTGAGGGAGCGGATATCGCTAGTGATGGCGCATGCGGCGATGAGTGCACGTGCCCCGATGTGTGGGCCCCGGTCTGTGGTAGCGACGGCGAAACCTATGGGAACCGCTGCGAAGCTTCCTGCGCCGATGCCGATGTCGATTACACAGGCGAGTGCCGCTCGCCCTGCGACTGCCCCGACATCTACGCGCCCGTCTGCGCCGCTGGTGTCGATGGCCCGGTTACTTTGGGGAACGCTTGCGAAGCTGGCTGTGAGGAACTGCGGGTCCTCTATGAGGGCGAGTGTGAGGAGCGCTCATGCGCCAGCTCAGAGGACTGCCCGGATGGCGAAGTATGTGACCCAATCGACTTCGAGTGCCGCCCATACTGCGCGGTCGACTGCCTGGTCCCGGAACCGGTTTGCGGAATCGACGGAACTACCTACTGGTGCGGCGAAGAAGACGCCCGCTGTGCAGGCGTTCTTGTTGCCTACGGCGGTGAGTGCCGTGAAGAGTGTGACTGCCCTCGCGAGTGGGCGCCCGTGTGCGGTGAGGATGGCAATACGTATAGCAATCCGTGTGAAGCTGATTGCGCTGACGTCAGAGTCATTTACGAGGGCGAGTGCGAGCTCGATTGCGCATGCGACGACAGCTACGACCCGGTCTGTGCCGCTGACGGAACCACTTACTCCAACGCCTGTGAGGCACGCTGCGACGGCGCTGAGATTCTCTACCGTGGAGAGTGCGGGCCCGCGTGCGACGACACCGGTCGCTGCCCGGATGGCGAACTTTGTGACCCGATCACCGGAAGCTGTGAGCCGGGATGTGAGATCGCTTGCCTTGTCCCAGACCCAGTCTGCGGTACCGATGGAGTGACCTACTGGTGTGGCGCGCCTGACGCTGCCTGCCATGGTGTTGAAGTGGCCTACGACGGCGAGTGCCGCGAGGACTGCGTTTGTACCGAAATCTATGCTCCTGTGTGCGGTGTCGATGGCGTCACGTACGGTAACGCCTGCGAGGCCGAGTGCGCCGAAGCGCGAGTCGCGTACGAAGGTGAGTGTTCTGAGGACTGCTTCTGTACGGCCGTATTCGACCCGGTTTGCGGCGAAGATGGGGTCACCTATGGAAACGGGTGCGAGGCTGCCTGTGCTAGTGTCGCCATCGCTTATGACGGCCCGTGCTTCGGCCCGCCGCATGAGTGCGAATCGAACTCGGACTGCGGCCGCGACGAGTACTGCGACCGCGACGAGTTCTTTTGCGCGCCAATCTGCGTAGTGAGCTGCTTGGTCCCCGACCCGGTCTGCGGCGACGACGACGTCACTTACTGGTGCGGCGAGGTCGACGCGGAGTGTCACGGCGCCTTGATCGCCTATGACGGACCGTGTGAGGAGCCGGCTCCGTAGGCCTGCCTCAACGAACGCCAAAACGAAGAACGCCGAGTATGAAAATGCTCGGCGTTCTTCGTTTTTAGTTTGACCTTCAAGCGACCGTCGCTGGTATCAGCCCGCGCACCCGAACGCGCAGCTAGTCATGATGCCCGAACTGACCAACACCGCCGTGATCAGGGCCACAATGGTGTAGACGTGGTTCATCGAACGGAAGTTCACGGTCCAGCCCGAACCGTGGGTCTTCGGGACCCAGCCACGTGGGTCAGCGGGGTTCACGTAGAACGCTCTCCAAACTAGGTGCCGCTTCATCTCCTGCTTCGAGAGAGCGGGACCGGAGCGCCCGAGGGAGCCAACGCAGAGGATGTGTAGGACCAAGAGCAAGGGAAAGACGATCGATGCGATGAGCGACGGAAACACGAGAGACCTCACGTAGACGAGACGCCCTAGAAAGTGGGCGCCTTGGCCCCGCCGTCAAACCGATTCCTATTCGACGCAGACCGGGTCGAAGTCGAATGCGCTCTCGGAGTGGAAGAAGAAGAGGCAGTCGGAGCCAGCCGAGCATGCGGTCGCGTGCGCCGAACCAGCGGGGACGGACCAGTATCTGATGAGGCGCCTCCAGTTCGATGCCCTCCGCGAGCGCGCCTGTCTCGTCGACGAGTGGGGCGAAGTCGAACGCGTCGTCGGCGTAGAAGCAGAACCAGCAAACTTCCGGACCCACGCAGGTGGTACTGTGCTGTGACCCGCCGGGAACGTGCCACATTGAGCCTGGCCTGAGCACGATCTCGCAGTGTTTGTTCGACGCATCGTCGTCGAAGAACACCTCGAGATCGGTTCCGAACGGATTGGTCAGTTGGCCCTGGATGACGATCCCATAGTAGCCGTTGGAGTGGGTATGGGGCGGCGCCGAGAACCCTGGAGGGAACGCGCCGATTGTTCCGTGTGCGCCCGACGTCGGTCGCCCCAGGCGTCGTGCATGATCGGACCCGACTCGGCGCCTCCCGAGGGTCGTAGACGGCGGCGGCGGTGGGATCGAAGGCGTTGTGGAGCTCCCCGTCGTCGATACGCAACGCCGAGCTGTTGAGGCTGAAGTCCGCGCCGTGAAGACACTCGGACTCGGCTTCGGCTTCGGTCGCGCCGTCGCTGGCCTCTCCGCAGGCCGCGATCGAGAGGATTCCGAGTGCGAGGAGGAGGGATGTTTGTGGTTCTGATGAACGCATCGTGTGTGCTCCGTGTGGGTTGAGTTTCACAAACAAATTACGTCGGGCTGTTTGCCTCGGCCATGCGCGAAACGCCGGAGAAACTGCCCGGTCGTCCAGTCGGTTTTGGTTAGGCCGCGTAGCGCCGCCGAACGGCTCCTGGGCCCTCGTCGAACACTCGCTTGAAGGCTTTCGAAAAGGAAAACTCCGACTCGTAGCCAACCGTCTCCGCGATGTCCGGGATGTGCTGCCTTGACGAAATGATCAGTTCGCGCGCCCGGTGCATGCGCCAGACCGTAACGTACTGCATCGGGGACGTTCCCATCAGCCGCTGGAACGTTGCCGCGAAAGTCGAACGAGACATCGCAGCCGTGCACGCGAGGGATTCGACGGTTCAGTTGGCGCCTGGCCCGGTGTGCACGGCGGCGAGCGCTCGCGCGATCGACTCGTTGGCGAGCGCCGCGACGAACCCATCCGCCAGGTCCTTTTCAAGTGCGTAGGCGCGCACGATCTGGATGAGCAGAATCTCGGCCAGCCGCTCGACGACCGCGGTTGTGCCAGGGTCGGTGCTCGCAGCGGCGGCGACCGTCATCTTGGTCGCCGAAGCAACGAGGGAGTCCGGGGCTTCGCGGACGACGAGGCAGTCGGGAAGCGCGCTCCACAGTGGGTGTGCGCCAGCGCGATCATACTCGAAGTGGCCGCAGATCATCGTCGTGCGCGTTCCATCGCCGCCATACACGACCCCTGCGTCCGTATCGCGTCGAGTTCCGGTCATCAGCTCGCGCGCAGGCAGGGCATCCACGCTCCGGTCGTTCACCAGTTCGTGGGCGCTGCCCCGTGGGAGCAAACAAAGAGACCCGGTGTTAGCTCGACCGGACTCGCCAGAGAGGCATGTCGGAGCCAGCACGCCCCCCCGTCACGATGTGAAAATTCGAGACATGTGAGTCGCCAAACTTCATGCCCCACGGTGCCGCGAAGTCAGCTTGGAAGTATGCAGTGCCTTCGAGGCGGACCGCGCGCAATACGTCAGAGAGGATATCCATCTCAGGAGTGTACGAGGGGGATACCGAGGGCGCCATGCCTCAGACGCCGAGTTTTCTGTCGGTTCGTCCGTCGGGCGGGGCCGAACTACCGGAGGTCGGTGACGAGTATGGGCGCCGTTCCTCGGCCCGGCCCCGCAAGGTCGCCAACCCGTCGCCGTCGGGCTAGGATGCCTAATGGCAGTCGCGACCGTAGTACGCCCTGTGTTCGAGGCGAAATGTCGCGAATGGCAGGTCGATCCCTGGACCACCGAATTTGCAGTAGAACTCGCGTTCTATGGGGAGGGCGTTCGGGCACGTCCCGGGGGTCTCTTTGTTTGGCCTGACCGAATTGAGCACATTTCCTACGACTCGGCCTCGAGCCTACTTGCGAGAGGGGAGGGTGGGCAAACGGTCGACCTCGCGATGAGCGAGATTTCCGTCTTCGCACAGGTTCCCCTGCGTGACCGACATCGCGCGATGGCAGGCAACGTCGAGCGCATCTTCAGCCTTCTGGTCAGCGGAGAGCGGCGCATGTTCACGTTGGTTGACCACAGCCTCCGGTTCGAAGCGGTCGTCCGCTCCCTGATGGCTGGCCCGACTCGAATCCGACCCGCCGCCATTCAATCCCCGACGCCCGCGGAAACCTCAAGGAATCCGAGGGCGTCGGTGAACAGGCTTCTGAGGTGCGCCTACGAGTGGTCGCGCCTGACTCAACTCGACGTGCAGTGCCAGGAAGAGATTCGTAGCTTCGGGCCGGACGCGGCCGATCGTGTCGTCGCCTCCCTCGTGCGCGCGACCCGGTCCGAATTCAAACATCTCGATACGCTCACCGAGATCGTCGGAGTCTACGTCCGTAGCCACCCGGATTCCGCCCGCGCTGCCTTGCTAGGCGCGGTGGACCCGAATTGTGTGCCACACGTTCTGGACGCGCTATCGGCCGTGCCCAACCTGGAGACGACTCGCGCTGTTCTGGAACGAGTTCCGTTCGCGTCCGCGAGACCCGCCGTTAAGATCGCGTTGGTGCAATACGTTGGCGACGCCAGGGACCCCGCTGCTCGCGAGGCCCTCGAGCAACTTGAGAACTCGGAGCTGGATGCCGCGGTGCGGAGCGAATGGGTGATCGCGCTGCACAACTGTTCGCTGCCGGTCCCGAGCGGGCTCACTCGCAGCTCACTCCGAACTCGAGACGCCAATCGTTGAGTGTCCCGATGTTGCCGCCGATCGTATCCGCGATCTCGATCGTCCAGCTGCCGGTCGTGCTCTGGCAATCGAACGCGCGAAGCGAGTTTACATGCGGGTCCGTGTCGTCACAGTCGTGGCCGGACACGCTAGGGTGTCGTTCTCGTAGCATTCGGAAAACTGAATTTTAATCACCGATTGATTAGAATGCGATGAACTATCCGCCGGACTTCGTGCGCCGAACCGATCGAAGCGGGTTAGAAGCAGCGAACCCCGAAGAAGCCCTCATCCTCGCAGCCTTCATAGCCGTAGGATTGGCAGTCGAACTCCGCGATCTCACCGAAGAGACAGAGTGAAATCCTCGTTCCTTCGCAGGCGAATCCTTCTGCGAACGCGGGCGTGCAGACGGCCTCGCTGCTCAGGCAAGAGGGGCCAGGGAACTCACCTCCGATGGGGACATCGAAGCAGGTGCCATCGCGCACCAGCTCGCCACACTCAATGCGGACCTCTGATGCAGGAGCATCGCCGGAACCTTGCAGGCAACGAACGATTGCGTCGCCGTCGCAGCGGCCAAACGGATCGCAGAAGTCGAGCGAATCCTCGACCTCACAGGTGGCCCACGGCGTACAGTTTGCGCCGACGCAGCCCTCCTCGACGCAGGCCCCGTCTATGCGAGCGCACTCTATCACATCAATCCACTGGAACTGATCTTCGACCCATAGGCACTCTTGCATGAGGTTGCCGTCGCAGCGCCGTCCGGATCCTCCGCACTCGCCTGATGTGCGTTCCGTCTCGCAGACTCGGGCGTCTTCGCAGTTGTCGGCGTTGGAGAGACAAACGAGGAACTCACACCCTCCATAGGTCGCCGGTGCATATCCGTAGGTCAGCAGCTCCCCTGGCACGAACCCGCGCGAGGCGTCGTCCATGACCCCTGCGATTGGGACCGCTAAACAAGCTGCTGCGCGAAGCCCGGCCTTCACTAGGTGGCCGTTCTGCAGGCCGCAGTAGAGCGCGTCGAGTTCCTCAGACCGCCGTGGTGTGTCAATCTCAGGTGCGGGTTCCAGGGCCGACTCTGTGGGTTCAACGTCGACAACCGTCGGCGCATCTGGCGCATCTAATCCGACGTCCGTTTCGACCGGCTCGTTCGGTGTCTCGAGCCAAAGCTGGGAGTCGGTACGTCCGCAGCCGGTGACCAGTGCGAATGCGAGGATGAACGTGCGAATCATGTCGGACGGGATGCGAGGGAGCGCGTTCAACTCTAGCGGATTGTACCGGCCTAACCAACGATAGGGCCACGTCGACTCACGCAGGATGAATCAGCGTATCAAGACGGCCACGGACCGAATGTCGCGACGCGCGTTTCGAGCGCCCGGTGCGCGGTGTAAGACGGTGACTCGAGCCGAAGCTGAGTTTTGGCGGGGGCTTGGACTCGTACGACGATGGCGCATGGCCGACGATCGAGAGACAACGCCCGAGGAGATCAGCGCTTGGGTGGACAGCAGGAAGCTCGCGACCGTGCGAATCACCGAGGAGCGGGCGGGGCGCCGAAATGATGGGCATCGCGTGCGCGCGACTTCATTTGTGCCATCGGTTTCCAGCGGAAGTTGGTCCGATTGGGGCTCTCGAACGCCCGCGGCGATTGGGAAGAGCACGCGGCATAATCTCGAGTTCAAGGGCTATGGTTGGACGCACAGGTAGTGGCGAGCGCCTCGTTTTTTGACGATGCGGGCCATGATTGACGAGATCGACAGTGGACCGTTCCTTCGATCTGCAGAGCGCCTGAACGAGGCGCTCGCAGCATCGGACGCACCCGATATGTTCACCAGAGGGCTTGCCGTGGCGGCGCGAGGTCACGCCCAGGCGACTACAGACGTCGATGCCTGCCGTGGAGGATCTGATCGTCCTTAAGGCGGCGGCGTTTCGGAACGTCGATCACGTCGCCCTGGCGCAGGCTCAGCATAATCCTGGGCTCGACATCGAACTGGTGCTGAGTAGGCTCCGCCAAATCGTGGAAATTCGAGGCGATCTGGATCGCCTCGAAGAAACGCGGAAGCTGCTAGGCGGGAGCTTGTCCTACTTAGTGAGGCGGTAGCATCGGTCAGGCCAGAGCCTCAAGCAGGGTCTGGAGCCCCGAAGACGCGGCCCGAGACCAGCCGGAGCTTCAGCCCCCGACGTAGGCCTGTGCACACTCTGCGAAGCGCTCAAACTCACAGGCGGATGCGGCTGGCACCGCCACCCACTCCTTCATCGAACGACCCTTCCCTGAGGGATCCCAGAGTTTCGCGCCTTCCGCTGCGAGCGCCTCGCCGTGTGCCGGAGTGGCGGGCTTGAAAACCACCGTTTCCAGATGCTGGGCGGCGAACGCCTTTCCGTCCACCTTCAGGCAGCGTTTGCCGAAGAGCTTACCGGCGGTCACCGCTTCGGCGGTGCAGAGCGCAGATTTTACCGAGTCGAATCGTTCGATTGCGTTCATTGGCACCTACAGGGCGGCCGCCAACAGAGCTCGCGCACCGATCGAGACGCTTGGAGCGCGTCCATTGGCCATCGGCCTTTGGACGCGCCGTCTTAAGACCTAGGCCTCGTTCGCGAGCTTCTCACCAATCTTGTTCGCGAGCGCCATCAGCGGCAGCATCGGGTTTCCACCCGGCGAGATCGGCATCAGCCCTGTGTCGGCAACGTAGAGGTTCTCGACGCCGTAGACCGCACCGTCGGAATCACAAACGTGGCGGTCACGGTCTGCACCCATCGGCGTCGTGCCGAACGCATGCTGTGAGCCGGTAGTGAAGTCGGCAGGGCCGAGCTCCTCGGCGCGCAGCGCCTCGACGTCGTCGAGGTCGTAGAGGGTCTGGAACGAGCTGTTCATGCCCGTGTAGACCGTGTGCGCTCCCGAGTGGAAGAGCAGCTCGGCAGTCAGCGCCGTGGCTTCCTTCATACGCCGCGCGTCGCCCTGACCCAGGTTGTACGTGACGTCTTTGCCACCGCCGGGCAGCGCGCGAACGGAGCCGACAGAGTCGTCTCCGCTGACCCACGCATCGAAGACCGACATGTTGCGGTAGTTGGCTAGGTGCTCCTTGTAGCGCGCCCCGATGCCCGGGAACTTCGCCGCGATGATTGGCGCGTTCACCCAGAGGGTCTCGAGCTTGATGCCCTGCTCTTCAAGGAAGTGGGTGGAGTGATAGCCCTGCGTGGCGCCCATCCAGGGATTCACTACCTCGTCGTACTCGCCTAAGGTGTAGATTCCGGGGTGCACGCGCAGGTTCTTGCCGATCAGTTTGTTCTTGAGGCGGCTGCGCTGCATGATCACCGGAGTGCTCAAGCAACCTGCGGCGATGACCGTGGTCTTCGCTGTAATGCGGACCTTGTGCAGCTTCTTGCCCGTCTCGGGGCAGGTGGTCCAACCGACCGCACCAGCGCAGCGATTCTCGCGCATGATGAGCTTGTGGATGTGCACCGAGGTCATGACGCGGCCGCCGTTCTCGATGAACTCCGGCACGATCGCGAAGTCGGGGCTATTCTTCGCGCCGTTCGGGCAACCTACGATGCAACGCGCCGAGCCTTTGCAGCCGGTAACCGCTCGGCGAATGGGTTCGGCGTCGATGCCCATGGCGTCTGCGCCAATCTTGAACAGCGCGTTCCGGCGACCCTGAATCTCGGGAGGCGTTGGCTCCACGCGGAAGACCTCCTCGACTTCCTCGTAGTGCCGAAGCATGTCCTCGGACGTCATCTCGACGCCGTGTTCGCGGTTCCATCGTCTCACCTGATAGTCAGGCATTCGGAGGCAGATCTGACAGTTGAAGACCGCGCCTCCGCCAAGGACCTTCGTGGTCAGCGTGGGCATGATGATGTTGCCGCGCGTTGTGCGCAGCCCGCTGTCCCAGAAGTGCTTATTGAACGTGTCGAAGATGTCCTCGGAGAACTCCGAGGGGTCGGCGACATCGCCCGCGTCGACCATGATGACGCGCTTGCCACTCTTCGCGAGCTGCCGAGCCGCCACCGCTCCACCAGGTCCGGAGCCGATGACGAGGAAGTCACAGTGCTCGTTGATGTCGCGGTCGTAGTCTGACGCCCGCTCGATACCCGGGTGATGCTTCGAGGAGGGCTCTACCTCGTCAGCGTTTTTTTTTTCGGGATTGAACGCGCTGGTCAGAACCGGCGGGAGGAACCCAGCGGGCACCGCAGCTTCCAGTTTCTTGAGCGCGCTCTTCACGAAGCCCTTTGTCACCGAAGCGATCGGGGCGCGCTCGGCGTAGTAGCTCGCGATGACGTCCTCGAAAGACTCGAGGAAGTACTCCACCTCTTCGTCCGACAGAACCACCGGCGGAAGGATCTTGATCGCATTGAGCGTTGCACCGGGCACCTGCACGATGATGCGCTTTTCGCGGTACAAGTCGACGTTCACGGC
The DNA here is from genome assembly GCA_047629415.1 of Bradymonadia bacterium. GTDB lineage: Bacteria > Myxococcota_A > Bradymonadia > REDH01 > REDH01 > CBDUJZ01. Next base: position 41,697 of record JBLHWZ010000004.1, read on the forward strand.
GGCGCCGAAGGCGGCCGGATCGGCAGCGCGCATTAGCGACTGCTGCAGTTTGAGACCCAGGTTCGCGGAGTCGCGGAAGTAGATCACCTGAAGCAGGCCTTGGCCTTCGATGCGATCGATGACGTCGTACTTCTCAGCGATGGCTTCGAGGCCGTCGCGGATGACGTGGCCGAGCTGCGTGGCGCGCGCCGGAGCATCCATCTCCTTGAGGAGGTCGATGTTCGCGAGGCCTGCAGCCATCGCCAAGTTGTTCTCGGCGAAGGTCGAAAAGTAGACAGGCCCGCTCGTGAAACCGGAGTAGATCTTGTTGTAGAGTTCCTCGGTCAGCATGAGCGCTGAGACCGGAACCGTGCCGCCCGAGAGAATCTTGGAGACCCAGAGCATGTGCGGGCGGATGCCTTTGTCGAGCGAGGCGAACCATGGACCCGTTCGGCAGAGACCAGTCTGCACTTCGTCAGCGCAGAGCAGCGTTCCGTGCTCTTCGCAGAGCCGCTCGGCTGCCTTGAGGTACTCTTCGGTCATGACGACGCCGCTCATTCCCTGAACAGGCTCAAAGAAGAAGCCAGCGACGTCGCCCTTGCTGAGCTCACGCTCCAGCTGCTCGATGTCGTTCGGACGAATCGGCGTACACACCGGCATCAACGGCTCCATATTCTCGCGGAGCTCGGGAGAGCCGCAGATGGAGACGCCAGCGTAGGTGCGGCCGTGGAACGCGCCCTCAAGATAGAGCATACGCCGGCGGCCCGTGGCGAATCGCGCGAAGCGAATCGCGAGGTCGGTCGCCTCGGAGCCCGTGTTCGAGAACAGGCACTTCGTGTAGCTCGGGCCGGCAATCTCAAGGAGCTGCTCGGCAAGGAGACCACTAAGAACCGGCGCGTTGACGATCGTCAGGTTCGGGATGTCCATCTCGAGGACATCTTTCAGCGCTTGATGGATGCGCGGGTTGTTACGGCCGGTCAAAAATACGCCGCCGCCCGACAAAAGGTCGAGGTACTCGTCGCCGTCCTCGGCGACGAGGCTCGACCCTGTCGCAGACTTGTACACCGAGTTGAAGCCGCCCAGCTCGAGCAGGCTTAGCATCTTCGGGTGGACGTGCTTCTTGGCGAGGTGGTCGCTCGAAGAGATGTGCTCTTCGATGACTTGCTTCATGGACTTGCGTTCGGTCACGCTTGGCCTTCCGTAACGGGTGGGATTCGGGGCGCGGGGTATTCCCGCTGGTATCCGTAAGGGGTGAAGGCATTTTGCCAGCGCTCCCAGACGAAGTCTTTCAAGTCTTGGTCAATCGTCAGCTTGTTCCGCTTGTAGCCCTTCAGGGACTCCACGTACTCGCCGATGACTTCGTAGTATTTCTCTTTGTCCGGCAGATCGAACTTCTCGTAGATGTCCTTCATGACGGACATCTCGTTACCGCAGAGGTCCTCGTACGCGATCTCGTAGTAGTTCTCTGGCGGGATGAGGTGCTTGTCCTCGTTCATACGTTCAAAGATGCGCTCGCCGAGCATCGCGGTCTGCTCTTGCCGCTCGCCTTCCCAGTTCTCTTCGGGAAGGTGGAAGAAGTTCTCCCAGTCCGTATGCGAGCGCATGTGCAACGTGGAAGCGAAGCACTCGTACGGGTTGCGGTGGATGTGCACGAACTTGGCGTTCGGGTACATCTCAAGAATCATGCGGATTCTGGCTGCATGGGTGCATGACTTGATGACGACACGCTTGCCGCCAGTCGAGATCATGACCTTTTTGATCAGGTACTCAAGTCCATCTTTCCATCGTTGGCGCTCCTTGTCGGTGCACTCGATGAAGTCGATGTACTTGGAGTACTTCGCCATGTTGTCGGGGAACATGAACGAGACGTAGGGCGAGAGCCCGTGCAGCTTCGTCAGCGCGATTTCATCTTCAGCGGCTTCGAACCACCCGTGTGCGACGTTGTCGTAGGTGCGCGTCTCAGTGAGCAGGCCACCGGTCAGCTTCGGAACGAACTTCTCGCCCGTTAGGAACGAGGTGGGGAAGACGCACTGGTAGACGGTTGTGAACGTGTGGTTGGGGTCGCGGCCCAACAGATTGTGCATGTGGGTCGTGCCCGAGCGCCAGTGGCCCAGGATGAAGAGCGGCGTTGGATCCACATCCATTGCAGCGAGCTGGCGTGCGTAACGCGCGTCCTCGAAGCGGCCGAGCAACATGGACGGAAGGCTCCAGGCGCTGATCCAGGCGAAACGGTGGAAATACGTAGCGTCGATCTTCCACTTGTTGTCGTTCAGCATCTTGAGCCAGTCTTGCAGCTCGATGCCTGTGATCAACTGGTCGGTGGACCAGCGATTTTCGACTTCCGTAACTCGGCGTTTTTCCATGATCTATCTCGCGCCCGTGAGGGCCGAATAGGCAGGTCCGGACTGACTCCGTGCCGCCAAGTGATGCCGCTAGCTGACGTCCTTAAGGGGCGACCTAAGAAGGTCCGCGTACTTCGCCAGCTCTTTCATGTGCTGCTCTGGCGTCTTCCGATCGTCAATTCCGATGCTGTGCCGAACGCCGGTGTGCTCCATATACGCGATCGAGATGATCTGCCGGAGCCCCTGAAAGGCCAGTCGCCGCGCGTACATGTCGCTCTGCTCCCAGGTCGACATGTACATCGACTGCTGGTCCTTCGTCGCTTTCACGAAGGTTGAGAAGGGGTTGAACGAGTGCACTGCGTACCACCTATCGAAGAGGTGGAAGAGGCCACGCATCTTCAGGCGTTCAGCTTGATTCAGGCTGAGCATCCATCTGTCGATTCGATGGACGACACCTGCATCAACAGCGTCTTCAGCGACCGCTCCCCCCCGGCTCAACAAGCACAGGGACAGCGCCCGGATGACCTTCTCGTCTCGTTGGGTAAGGACTCGCATTTGACGTCTCGCGGGGTCGGGGCAGTTGGCCCTTACACCCGATGATTGGGGTCGGCAAGCGGGGGTTTTGCGGTAAAACAGGTTCCGATATGCCGACTGATCAGTCGGTTCTGCGTGGCCGCTACGACACACCTCGACGAACCTTGGGGACACGGCCGAGCCCCGCTGTTCAACCTGCCTGACAAGAGGTTCCCAACACGGTCGCGTTGGCAGCCCATCTCGCGCAGATTGGCTACAGGACAGGAATCAGTCCCAGGCGTTCTGGAAACAACTTTGCTGCCTTCGTGACGCCAGCGCACCTCGGCCGCAGCTGACACTTCGCGCAGGCATCCAAAAAGAAGAACTCCCGGTTTTCGCCGTCGCCCACGGCCACCACGTTAATGGTTTACCCTCGGGAACCCAGCATACGGGAATTCGACTTGCGGAAGTGTCTCTGAGATCCGACGCATCTAGCCGGCTCAGCGACTCTCGAAACGCGGACCCAGAAACGATTAGTGGCGAGAGAACGAGCGTTTTCCAATCGTCGAGGTAACTTTTGCTGCCTTCGGGATGGTAGAGCGTCAGCCAGGTCGACTGTCTGCCAGACCAATGGCGGATCAGCGCCGGAAGTTCTCCGACGTTGGCAGGCAAGACGACGACGGAGATGGTCACCCGGACCTCCAAGTCCTCAAACGCTTCGATCGCGGCCACGTTTTCCGCGTGGGCACCACGCAGACCGACAATGTCGTCGTGCACATCAGCGTTCTGCGACAGCAGGGTAAGCTCCACCGCCAGCGGGTTTGGAAGGGTCCGCAGCCGCTCGAGGATCGCGGGTCGCGTGGTCGCGGTCATCGGCCCACGGAATCCGACCGGCAAATCCGGTCGCGTAGCGAGGAGATCGAGGATGCGCCAAACAGTCCGGGCCTTCGAGCAGCACCTTTGTGGACGCTCCCTGGCTACCGTTCGCCTCGAGCAAGTCCGGCAAAGCGTCGACGAACGAATTCTTCGGTTTCTCCGCCAAGCCCGAAGCTCGCACCGAGGGAAACACGCAAAATGCGCAGCTCTGGTCGCACGATGCTGAGAGCCACAGGCGCACTTCGAGAGGACCTTCGACTAGGGCCAGTCGCGATTCGCCTCGGCAATCCATCGGCCCGGTCGCCCCCGTTTCGCGTCGGACTCGTAAAGATAGAGGACACTCGAAGGCTCCTCAGGTTTGTCAGAAAATGTCTCAACCTGGGGTGGTTGCGCCAGGATATGGAGGGCTTCGCTTAGCCGTCGCCCAACACGTTTGGCGAGATGCGGCTCGACGGCTCGGCAGAGCGTCGCATGGGTCGCGGCCCCCTCTGGCAGACCCGCCGGAAAGGAGAACGCCAAACCTCTCGCCCGAAATCCGGCAGGGGCGCCATCATCGAGAGCGATAAGCAGTTCGCGTCGAGTCCCTCCAGGGTCTGTGTACTTCAACCGAATCGCGGGCCGCTCACTTCGTGTCACCAGGGTTTTGGAGCCGGTCCGATAGCTTGGGGGCAACTCAAGCGGCAACCACGAAAGATCGAGTTTGCTCGACATGACCTCACGATCCAACACTCGGCGGCACAGAGCAACGGCTGCTACGGCTCCGAACTCTCGTTGCTCTCCGCGTGTCCGTGGGCTACGAGCTTGGGACACTAACAGCCCCCTTCTAAGATGCCTCGCGAACGACTGATCCAACTGCTGGACGAAGTGCAAGAAGAGCTCGACGCCGTAGACGACAGCGAGCTTGATGCAGAGACTGCTACCAAGCTCCGCGAGGTTGGCGGCGACATCCGTGAGTGGCTCGACAACGACGAGGACAAGCGGGAGCCGAAGACGTTCCAAGACCGGCTTGGTCTCTTCGAGGCCCAGCACCCAACTCTCACGCAGATCGTCGCTTCCGTAGCGGATACGCTGGGCAAGATGGGAATCTAGACGTGCTCGGTAGGGACACTCGCCTGTTCGCAGGTGCCCTCCGAATGTCGTCGTCGCCTCCGAAACGGCCGAGCGGCAATCAGCTCGCCTCCGAAACGGGCAAGCGGGGACTAGGGCCGCTTTAGCAACGCTCGACCGAGCCCATTAGTTCATCGCGCCTAACGGGAAGCTCAGGGCGCCTACCCGGTGAGGGTCACCAAGTGCTCCCAGTCCTCGTCCGCCAGATCGAGCTCGTTTAGAGCGTCCTCGTCGGTGCCGGGCATGACGAACGCCGCCTCGGCTTCCACGTGGTTGAAGTCGAACTGACCAATGGCCGCGACCAGCTCCTTGAACGTGCCGCGGCGCCAGCTTGCGTCATCCTCTTCGTCGTACTCGTCGGCAATCGGGATGGGGAAGCGAGTCAGGAAGACCATCGTCACGCAAACATAGGTTTTTTCTAGCACCACGCGCTCGGCGTCGTACTCGTCCTCGACCGTATCGCCCCATGCCTCCATTCCGGTCTCGAGGTCTTGGAGCCATTCGTGGAAGCCCTCGACCGCCTTCTTTTCGCGAGTCTCGTACTCCCAGAACCCGTAGTCGATGAAGGGGCTAGCCTTTGTGAGCAGCAGTGAGAGCTTCTTATAGGTCAGCTGCCGCTCGGCCGGTGATGGTGACCCTGTGGACCCAATATGGCCGGCGATGGCGTCGTGCATCTTGCGGCGGAAATCAGGCATGGCGTGCTCACGCACGACAACCTGCACTGCATAAAGCGCGCGGGTGACCTTCTCGTCACCACCGAACATACGCTTGAGGAATCCTCGGCGCTTCACGTGTTACTCCGATTCAGGGCGTTCGCGGCGAGTGACTCAGCCAGAGACGCCGCTGGAGTAGCGGCCGTAGGAGCCGGATCTCATGTTCGCGACGCCGCCACCGCGTGAGGTCCCATGCGTGATACGGCCAAAGCCTGTCGGCCGGGTTCGGCCCACGCCGCTCGCGGCGCTGCCAGTGGTGCGACTGCTGAACATCGTCTGCCGCGCTCGGGGCGTGTAGCCACTGGGCCGCGCACGTCCCGGCGAGGAGCCTGTTCGAGGCATCCGGTAGCGTCCGCCCGGGATGAACAGGAAAAACATGTGGTGTCGGTAGAAGTGGCCGTGAGAGCTGCTGCTTCCGCCGTAGTAGTAGCCACCACCCTTATCGTCGTCTTCTTCGGGGTCCTGTGCGAACTGGTCCAGACTCACGTTCGCGACTTCCATGCCCTTCGAGTAGTCTACGAAGGCGTCGTTGAGATCGTCGGCCTCGGCGGATGAGTCGCTCGCCGTCACGTAGATCACTTTGGTGATCCCCAGCGCGCGGGCTTGTTCGGCTGAGGGGACTTCGGCCATGTAGCGGTTGTCGAACTCGGTGGTCGCGTCCCGATAAGGGGTGAGCCGGGTCGAATCCAAGACGATGACCTTAGCCTTCGCGGCCTCGCGTGCGGTCTGAGCGGCCTCGAGTTCAGCCGCGTAGTAGAGAGTCGAGGCCAGGGCGAGCTCGGACTTCACGACGCCGCGGGGGTGCGGCCAATTGTCCATCCAGAACACTGGCTCGGCGAAGTTGGCGAGCCCTGCTGCGCAGGCGACAGCGTCCTTGCCCGGCAGATCGATGATCAGCAAGGCCTGCTCTGGGTTCTCCGCCGAGTCGATCAGTTCGCCAAGCGCCCGGCCGATGCCATAGGCTCGGGTCATCTCGTCGTCGCTGATCGGCTGAATCCCGTCAGCGAGCGTCGGCTGCGCGAGCGCCTGGTAGAGCGCTGGCGACTCGTGACTGCGCCACGCCTCTGTGGTCGGGCGCACCGCCGCGAGCATTGCCTCGGGAGTTTTCCGTTCCGCCCAGTCGGTATTGCCGAGGCTATCCTCCGACACGGTTGGAGCCACCGAGATGGTCTCGGCGTCGTAGCCGACATTCCATCCGTGCTGTTCCTGAAGCTGCCGAGCATCCGACTCGACGTCACTGTCCGACTTGTCGCAGGACGCAGACGCGATCGCGCCGCCAGCTGCTGCGACGGTCAATGCTGTTACTGCGGTTCGCTGGTTCGCCTCACGGCGATTCAGCATATCCTTCCACCACGATGCGCTCTTACTCATATCTCGGTTCGTCCATTGGGGTCGGGGTTGAATAAGCTGCCCAAGCGTCGCTGACAACGCAAGTCATTCCTGGAAGAATGATTCGGCTTGGTGCGAAGTGACGCAAAGAGGCTAGCGGTGGGCCTCCACGGCCTATTCGCGTGTCACGAATGGAGTCGCGACCACGGCGCCGTGTCCGGTGGGCTCATCCGCAGGCGCCAACCGGACGTAGAGACCGGCGGGCTCCCCACCGATCAAGTACACACCGTAGTTTGCGACGCCTCGGCCTTCGACATCTTTAGGCATAAAACGTCGCTGCAGAATCCATCGATCTTCGATGGCGCCATCGATCTCGCCCGCCCAATCGGCTTCACTCACGTGAGCACCGACGAACACTTCTTCGCCTTCACAGCCGAAGTCGCTCTTCAGCACCCATTCCGACTGCTGTGATTTTGCTGCCTCTTTCCCGACCGTGCGTAAGAGGCGAGTCTCTGGAACGAAGCGCCGAATGGACTCCTGGCTCTCGACGGAGAATCGGTCAAACTCCTCCCAGAAGAACGCCATCGAGCGCTTGTCTTGGGCCATCATCGAGCCGAACGGGTTGATGACGAGCAGCTTGCCCGCGCGTTCTGCATCCATCAGCCAGATCGCCTCGTCCAGCGGGTCTGGATCGAGGTACGGCCCTTCGTCAGTTCGGCCCTGAATGCGTTCGCCCCACCAGTCGGTTTTGTAGTGGCGCATGACGACATCGACGGGGGCGCCCATTAGGCTGATCCCGCCGTCGCGGCGCCGCTCCACGTTGTAGGGAGAGCCGAGCACAACGTCCCACCCGCGTGCGCGGAACCACTCTGAGTAGAGCTGTATGAGGGCCATGTCCTCGGGCAAGTCGGTTGGGTAGATGATGCCGACACGCCTCGGCGGTCGGTCCTCCACTTGAGCTGCGAACCACTTCTCGATGAGGTCGCAGAGCATCGTCCCGTACTCACCGTTTGGGTCGGACGCGCAGTCTACCTTTGGGGCGAGGACGCGGCTGCAAGCGACGATGTCGCTCTGCCCGCTGGGGGTGTCAGCGTTGATTTCGCACATCACGAAACCGCCGTCACAATCGAAAACATCGAGCCGCGCGAAGCCGTGCCACATGCCGGCCGAACCGAGCCACATCGCCCGCTGAAACCGGGTCAGCGCGTAGAACGAATCGAGTACCTCGGGCGCGTCCCACACAACCTGGGCGAGCTCATCGTAGAGGGCTCCAATACGGCGAGACACGTCGTACATTTCGGCAACGAACAGCTTCGGAAAGATGAGGGGCTCTGCGAGAAATCGGGGGCGGCCGTAAACAAAAGGATCGCAGACCAAGCAAGTGTCCTGAAGCCGATCTCCCATCTCTCGAGCCGGCATGACGGCTGAGACGAAGGTAGGGCCTGTGTTCGCGCGCTTCGTCATATCCTCTCTGGAATTCAACACACAGGTCCGAGAAACGGGGTGGATTGCTTTGCGTTGAGTAGCCTGTGCGCTAAGCTACAGCGTCTATGTCTGCCTTGTCATCCGTCACCGAATGCGCCGAACACCCCTCTATACATTGCTTGCCCCACTCGGGTTTGCTCTAACTTTTGCCGCTGGGTGCGGCGCTGATTCCACTCGTCAGATCGAGTGCGAAGCTAGCGTCTCTGAACCCTGCTACTGCAACGACGGCCGCGAGGGCGTCGCGCTGTGCGACGCGGGTTTCCTCGGACTGTGTCTCTGCGGCGACGATATCCCGGCCGATACCGACTTTGAAGTTCCCGAGCCGGCCGACGTGGGTCAGGACGGGGAGCGCTTTGATGCCGGAGAAGACACTGGGGCCGACACGCCTGAAGAGGACGCGGGTTGCACCGAACTCCTGCTCTTTCCTGACGGAGATGGTGATGGGCACGGGCAAAACGATGCCGAGCCGATCCGAAGCTGCGAATATCTCGCTGGCTATGTCGTCTCGGCGACCGACTGTGACGACGGGGATCGCTCGGTTTTCCCAACGGCGCCGGAGCTCTGTGATGAGCGCGACAACGATTGTGACACCTTAGTCGACGAGCAGACGACCCCGGTTAGCCAGTGGCCAGATACCGATGACGACGGATACGGAGATGCAGACGCTGAACCTCAGACGGACTGTGCGGCGATCCCAGGGTACGCGACCAACGCCGACGACTGTGACGACGAAGAAGCGACGATCAATCCTGCTTCAGCCGACCTCTGTGATGGGGTCGACAGCGACTGCGATGACGAGGTCGATGAGGCCGCAACTTTCCTGGTAGCCTATCCCGACGCAGACGCCGATGAGTACGGTGACGAAGACGCCGCGCCGGTGTCGTTCTGCGAGATCCCGCTCGGCTTCGTTGTAAATCGCGACGACTGCGACGACTCGACGGATCAAATCAGCCCGCTCGGGACCGAGATCTGCAACTTTGAAGACGACGACTGCGACGGCGTCTTCGACGAGGGTGTCCCCCTGCTCTTGCTCTGGCCCGATGCGGACGGAGACGACTACGGCGACGCCTTCTCAGCGTCTGTCTACTCGTGTGACCCCATCGAGGGATTCGTAGACAGCAACACGGACTGCGACGACGTATTGCACACCGTAAACCCTCTCGCCTCGGAGCGTTGCAACGGTCGAGATGACGATTGCAACGGCCTCTTGGACGACGGCGCGGGTGACACGCGAGCTTACTACCCGGACGCCGACGGCGACGGATACGGAGTCTCGACCGGGCCGGTGCAGGCGTGCGAACTTCCACTCAACTTCGCGACGGAATCGGGTGACTGTGACGACCGATTCTCAGACGATAACCCGCTCGCCGCCGAGGTTTGTGACGGGCGTGACAACGACTGTAACGGCGAGGTCGACGACGGCGTCACCAACGCTTGCGGGGTCTGCGGCTCCGTGCCGGTCGAGACCTGCGGTAACTTTATCGACGACGACTGCGATGGCTCGATCGATGAGGCTGGAGACGGCTGCTACTGCGACGGCCGGACAAACCAAACCTGCTACGGCGCTCCCCCTGAGACCCTCGGAGTCGGGATCTGCCGCGGCGGCACGATCGACTGCGCCTGCCCTGGTGGCGCGCGGTTCTGCACAGACGGCACGTGGGGCGCATGCGAAGGCCAGATTCTGCCCGCAACCGAGCTGTGCGACGGCATCGACAACGACTGCGATGGTCGTGCCGATGAGGGCCTGCGAAACTCGTGCGGCGAGTGCGCGGCTGAGCCCATCGAACTCTGCGACGGTGTGGACAACGACTGCGACGGCGCGGTCGACGAATTTGTGCGTCTGCCCTGCGGTCTTTGCCCGGGTGAGGAGGCCGGCGCGGAAGTGTGCGGTAATCTCTTCGACGACAACTGTGATGGACTCGTTGACGAAGGTTGCGACTGCGATGAGGCAGACGAGCCATGTTATCCCGGGCCGCCAGATACGCTCGGCGTCGGAGCCTGCACCGCCGGCACATATGAGTGTTACGCGACCGCCGAGTCACCTAGCGCGTGCACTGAGACGGTGCTCCCGACTATCGAACTCTGCGACGGTGTGGACAACGACTGTGACGGTACGGTGGACGAGTCCTCGTCTGGCTGTTCGATCTGTGGCGCAGCGACCGAAATCTGCGACGATGTCGACAACGATTGTGACGGTTTCGTCGATGAATCGCTCATCAACGGCTGCGGCGACTGCATCGCGGATGTCACTCCGGAAGAACTCGGCCCCGCTTTTCTTTGTAACGGCCTGGATGAGGATTGTGACGGCTTCACTGACGAGGGCCTCATCAACGCCTGCGGCAACTGTGATGAGTTTTGCTACACCGACGGATGGACCAGCGACGGCGACTTTGATGACGCGGGTAGCGGCGACGGAATCAGCCCTGAGGACGGGCTGCGACTCGATACCTCGAACTTCACGTTCGCTGACCTCTGGGTGGCCAACTCGGCTGACGACACAGTCACGCGCATCAACACCAACTCCGGCGAGGTGATTGGCACCTACCCGGTCGGGCTGAACCCGGGCAGCGGAAACGACAGCCCGAGCCGAACCGCGGTCGACCTGGACGGAAACGCCTGGATCGCGAACCGCGCTTTTGGTTCACAGGGCTCCGTGACGAAGATCCGCGGCGGAGACTGCGTAACGGGCTGCGTGCTCTTCACCGTACCCGTCGGCGGTTCAAACGGAGTCCCACGCGCACTAGCGATCGACGTCGACAACAACGTCTGGGTCGGCAACTTCATCGAGCAGCGAATCTACAAGCTCAACGGTGACACCGGCGCTGTGATCGGCAGCTGGAACATCGGAATGCCGACGTACGGCTTTGCGATCGACGGCGAGGGCATCATCTGGATCGCCTCGGTCAGTCAGAGTTTTGGAGTCGGCGCGTTCGACTCGAACACGAATACATACCTCGGAAACTGGTCGGTGCCTGGCTGCGGCGTTCCGTACGGGATTGCTGTTGATGCCAGTGGCAATGTCTGGTTCGGCACCTGGACATGTGGAACGCTCGGTCGCCTGGACCGTGCTTCGTTCGACAGCGGCGCCCGGCCCCCGACGATCACGACGCACGGATCTGGCCTGTCGAACACTCGAGGGGTTGCGGTAGACGCAACGGGCACGATCTGGCTGGCGTCTTCGGGCAACAATCGCGTGGCGCGTTTCCGCGGTTCGGACAGAGCGCAACTCGGGACGTCAGGCACCTGCTCCAATCCAATCGGCGTCGGAGTCGCCTCCGACGGCAACATCTGGTCGATGTGCAACGGCAGCGATTCCGCTCAGCGCTGGGCTCCAGACGGTGGCCTGATTCAGAACGTCGGCGTCGGCGACGCGCCGTATAGCTATTCAGACATGACCGGCTTTGCGCTGCGCGCGTTCACGGCGCCCGCCGGCACGTGGACTCAAGAGATGGATTGCGGATTCGAAGGCTGTGGGTTCGAAGCCGTCCGCTGGGATGCGATCGTCCCAGCTGGCACTGGGCTCACGGTGAGGGCCCGAAGCCGAACTGGTTCCGGTCCTTGGTCCGCTTGGACGGCTGCGTACTCCTCCTCGCCGGCGAGCACCTCGGGTGCCGTTCCGAACGGTCGCTACATCCAGGTTGAACTGACTATGACGACTACCGAGGACGAGTTGACACCGGTCGTCACAAACCTCTCGGTGGACTGGCAGCGCCCATGATTCGCAGCGCCGCGGTCGCGGCACTTCTTGTCCTGACTTTCGCCGCGCCTGCGCGGAGCGCGGAGACCACGTTCTCCGGGTCTGTGTTCGTCGACATGACGGCTGTGCCTGCCGCGGCGGGCAACGCTGCTCTCATGCTCGCGCTCGACGTAGAAGGGCTGGCGAGGGACTCAAAGTTCGCCGCCGTGTTGGATACCGACACGCTCCGCCTCTCCTACGAGAACCTCCGTCTCGCCGAGCGGGTTTGGTTCGGTGTCTACGGGGAGGGCGAGGTCATCTTCGCAGCGTTACTTCCCAACTACTTCCAGAACGGCGAACTGATCCCCGAGCGGGGCTTCTCCGCGGCGTATCTCGGGGGTGGCCTCGACCTGACCCTGTCCCCACACCCCGAACATTGGATCCGCGTCGGTGTCGCGGCGCGCAATTGGTTCTTCAGTGAAAACGCGAACACGTCCGATGCGCTGACGCTGCCGCCAAACCAGCTCATCACGACGCCCTCGCTTGGCTACACGTACTGGGGCTTCCGCGAAGCGTCGGACTTCAGCGAGCGTCAACGCGTCTTTCCCAGGGTTCTTGGTGCAGCGTTCGGACTTCAAGCCAGCGTGCTGCTCCGGGGCGATGACTCCGCTTGGGGCGCGACGGATAGCAGCTTCGAGCCGGTTGACACCCGCAACGACCCTGATGGGCAGAGCATCCGCCTGCGCGCCTGGTTTCTGGGGGGCACGTGGATCACGAACGGGATCCGCTGGCAGTTCGACCATCGGGCCGCATTCGGGATCGGAGAAGACGACCTCTCGCGGGATCCAGTCGGCGCCACGAACCGCTACGTCACGCCGATCGCAGGTATGCCCTGGGCTGCGCTTCTGTCGGAACGCTACGTGAGCGGCCAGTGGAGCTGGCACGCGCCATTCACGCGGTCGCATGAGGCAGGCGTAATGCTCGGCGGTGCGTACGTGGATGACCTTGAGCGAACAGGCGATTCCAGCTCCGGTGCCGTGTTCGGGGGAGGCGGGTTCGTCGACCTCCGTTTCGGAGATTGGCAAGTCGACGCCCGCGTCGGATGGACACCAACGCTGAGCACCGGAGAGGACAGCGCAAACGGCGTCTCGTTCGCATTCGGCGCTGGTTGGGGCGGCTAGCCGGACTCCGCGCCGCGGACTCTCTCTGTTGGCGTAATCTCGGTGGTCCGACGTCTTGAGCTGCGGACTTGTCGCGTCAGTAGCCCTCTCCAATCCAAACGTCGGAGCCGTACTGATCGCGAAGCGTTCCGACTCGGACCAAGAGCAGCTTCCGTCGACCCCAGAATTCATCGAAGAGCGCCTTTTCCTCCGGATGGCGCTCAGTCGGGGGGAAGAGTTCGGCGAAAGTCGCGTCGGCGTCCAACTCACGGACAGCGTGGATCGTCTCGAAGGAGAAACGCTCGATCTGGTCGAAGTTTCGTTGCACAGTACGGTTTGGGGAGGTGCGGTTCACTGTGAATCCAGCTCCGTTGTCGATGGAGATGAAGTGCCCGTCGTTCCATTGGCAATTTACCCCCGGGTAAACTCTCGAATACCGGTCCCAGTTGTTGGAGAGGTAGTCGAACACGTGCAGATCGGAGATCTGAGTAGCGAGCTGGTCTGAGGTCAGCGAGGCGTCGCCGGGGCTCAGTTGGTCGCGAGGAATGTCGATCAGATCGGAGATGAGTTGGGCGATGTCTGCAGGCTGGGTGGCTCCGACCGTGACTAGCGGTGTCCAAGCGCTCCGGGTCTCAATCTCGAACTCGTCGAACTCGGGTACCCAGTCATTTGCCGTCCCGTAGACGTAGATCTCGCCTTCTTCTTGTGAGTATACGAGCTCGCTGCGGACCGAGTCGAACGTGTCGGCACCGAGCATCCGGCGCATGTCGTCCGCAAGAATGCGGACCTCGCGATTGCGTGGAATCTCGAAGGCACAACCGATGAGATCGCAGAGTCGGTCGCCGGCGATTTCGCCCCGGTAGCTGGTCTGCATTCGCGTCTGCGCGGGTTTGAAGGCCGCGATCGTCTGGTCGAGTTCGATGAACCGAAAGACGAGAGACGAGCCTCCGCCAAGTCTGCGTACATCATCGACTCGCAGTCGCTCATTCACCGTGAGTGGGCCTCGGGGCACCGTTGGAACGAACTCCAGGCCCATACTCTCGTAGTGCTCAATCGTGGGGGCAACGACGGCCAGGAGTGAATCATCTGCCTGGGCGGCTCGCGACAAACCGCAGAGTACTGAGAGCAGGGAGAGAAGGGCGACCGGAGCGTGGCGGAACATAACGAGTACCTCGTGCTTATGGGTGACGAGGAGCAGTGTGGTGGCCAGCGGTGCATGTCGTAGGGAGGCCTCGCGCGTATTGTGTGCAAAGCGTGTGCAATGATGCGGAGGCTGAGGGAACGGGGAGTCTTTGATGGCCTCCAACGCCGCGCTTTGTTAGTGGAACCTCATGCCGATTCGACCGCCATTTCTCAGCCTCTCCATCGCGGAGACCGAGCAGGTTTTGGTGGAGCTCGGGACCTCGCCAAGACACGCCAAACCTCTGCGCCGTGCGCTGCTCTTCGGCGAATCGCTGCGGGAGACGCGGGCACCTGATTGGGTTGTCGATGCGCTCGCCGAGCGAGTCCGATGGATCAGCTGTGAGAGCGTGGAGCAGCTGACGTCCGAGGACGGATCGGTGAAACACGTCGTCCAGCTGGAGGACGGCAGAATGGTTGAGACCGTTCATCTACCCGGGGCGTTGGCCGGGGCTCCGTCGGCTTGCATCTCGTCGCAGGTCGGCTGCGCGATGGCGTGTCGATTCTGTGCGACAGGGCTCGATAAAGTCGCGCGCAACCTCGCTGCACACGAGATCCTGGAACAGGTGGTTCTTGTTCGTCGACTGGCGCCCGTGCGCCGTCTCGTGTTCATGGGAGCGGGCGAGCCGACTCAGAACCTGCGGAACGTCGCGGCGGCGTTGGAGGTGCTTCGCGACGAGGCCGAGATTGGTCCAAAGAAGATCATGATCAGCACGGTCGGTCCTGCCTCTGCAGTTGATCGGCTGACCTCGTTAGGGCTGCGTTTCACACTCGCTCTCTCTCTGCATACGGCCAACCATGCCAAGCGCGCTGCACTGATCCCCACGCAGAAAAAGGTCGATCCGATCGAGCTGCTGGACGCCGCTGATCGATTCAGCAGGCAGACTCGCCGCGCTTATCAGGTCGAGTATGTCCTGCTCGGCGGCGTCAACGACTCACCCGAGGACGCGAAAGAGCTCGCGGCAGCACTGAAAGGGCGACGCCTTCATGTCTCTGTCATTCGCTGGAACCCGGTCGACGGCATGGAGTTCCGGACGCCTTCGATGGAGGCTGCCCGGGTCTTTGTTACGGTGCTTCACGCTGCCGATATCTCCGCTCAGTTGCGGCGTACCGTTGGCCAGGAGTCGGCGGCGGCCTGTGGGCAGCTGCGAGCGAATCGGGTCAGTCGAGACGATGAGGAGCTGGGTCGCGAGCGGGTTTAGCGTCGGCGCTGCCGGCGTCTAGTAACCCCGCGTCGCGAACACGAGCTCTGCAGCGGCCACCGAGGATACCTCCTCGATAGCCGTGTAGACTCTGGCTCGGAGCTCACCGTCGGGCATTGTGGCAAGCGTCGCAAGGTTGATGGCGCGAGCGCTCATGAGGTCGTCCAGGTTGTTCGGGTCCCAGGGCTCAACCAGCTCGTCGAGGTAGAGCAGCGGTACCTCGTGGTCGGTGTATTCGCGATAGATCAACGTCCCGTCGCCGACATAGACTCCTTCTACCTTCACGTTGGCCTGCATCAGCGGCCAACCCCAGTCGTCGATCGTGATTTCGATGTCGTTCACGTCGATGGTGAACGCGGCGTCGTGGTAGGCGCCAACATTCGCGACGGTCCACCCGAGGGCTCGCGCTGCTTCGGCCTGGAAGACGTCGACCGAGGTGAGGCCCATTTCACTCTCCACGATACGCGAGCCGATTCTCTCCGCGAAGCGCTGGATCAGTACGTCCTGGGTCGGGTCGATGACCGGCATAAGCTCGCCGTTTACTCCGACTGCCATCGGCTCAGCGACTGCAATTTCGATGTCGCCCGTGACGGTCGCCTCCATGTGCACCGTCATGATCGACGAAGCGTACATCGGCATGTGATTCACCTCGCATGCGCCAAGAAGGAGCATGGGGAGGAGGGCGAGCATTGGGAGGCGGTTGGAGGTCATCGTACGTCGTGTGCGTTGGCGGTGTGTAAGAGACGGTGGAGAGGCAGTGTTATTCAGGCTCGGAGGGATCTTCTTGCGAGAAAGTGCGCGCCCTCTCTGTTGGAGCAGTGTGCGAACAACACTTGCCTCCGATTCGGCACCCTGCTGAGACGATACCTATGAAGAAAGCACCCCTGATTTTCTCGGCCCTGAGCCTCGTCCTCTTCGCGTGTGGCACCAGCCCTGGAGAGGACGAAGACGTCGAACTCGACGCCGACGTGGCCACTGATGGCGAGCTCGACACGGTCGAGGACGTTGTCGCTGAGGACGTTGTCGTCGAGGATGCTGTCGTCGAGGACGCTGAGCCCGAGATTGGTCCTGCGGACGTCTCGCTCGCAGACACCGCGCCCAGCGACGTGGAGCCTGCCGATACTAGGGATACGAGCGATGTCGGGTGCCCGGATGGGCCTGAGTGGCAATACGAGTCCGACGAACCGGCTAGTTGCGCGGAGATTGGTCTCACCTGCGAATTCCCCGGCAACAACTTCGCGAATGAGTGCGGGTGCGGCTGCTTCTTCCCCCGCACGCCTGACTGCTCCTTCGACGAGCTCGGACCGCTCTACCAAGAAGCGGGGTCGAGCCCGGCGGATTGTGCCGCGATCTTCTTCGTCTGCGAGGACGGCGGAGAAGCTGTGCAGGACGACTGCGGTTGTGGCTGCGTCTACGGGCCCCCGATCTGCCTGGACCCGGACGCGGTGGGCGTGAGCTACGTCGGCCAGTCGCCTCAGGAGTGCGAGCTGATCGATTTCGAGTGTGGCTCCGCTCGCTACTTCAACAATCCATGCGGCTGCGGTTGCATTGTTGAGGCCTGCCCCACCGGTCCGGCGGTCGACTACGCGGCGACGTCGGCCGATGACTGTGCGGAAATCGACTTCGGTTGTCCGGATGGCTGGACCGGTTTTGACGCAGGCGAGTGCGGCTGCGGCTGCGAGATCGCCTCCTGCGAGACGGGAGAGTTCCTTCCGCCTTCTGGGCTCGCGAGCAACATTGAGCTTGGCGGGTTCTGCGATTTCCTCGTCGCTTGCTCTCAGTTCTCGCTGGGAGACGGGGGCATGTCTGACCCCTTCAACTCCTTCTACCCCGATGCCCGTTGCCGCGAAGGAACGTCGTCTGGGTGCCCGGCGGGTACCGAGTCGGTCTGTGAGATTCCGCTAATGGAGCTTGGTCCCGATGACTTAGCGAACGCCTGCGCGATCACTCAGGGAGAAGCGACCACCGGCATGCTCTGCTCGGGGGATCGGTGACGCACCAATGAGGAGCCACTCTTGGCCTTGGTCTTAGCCGCTCACCTGCGGGACCGACCCCGCGGTCGAGGCTGGCTCCGCCGCCGCCACGCTTCGCGATCTCGCTGATACGGCCGAGCACATTCCGGTCGCGCCAGACACTACGATTGAGGTCGGAGAGCCTGACGTTCCTCCTGAGTTGGAGTGTCGAGCAGGTTCCGCGACGACCGGCTTCGGTGTCGAGCTCGCTATCGAGCGGAAGCGTTGTGTGTTTTCGATGACCGAGTTGGCGGAGGTGGTCTCACTCCCGTACACGATTCGAATCGAGGCCAGCGACATCCCACTATGGAGCCGCTCACTCGATGCAGGTGGCTGCGATGCAGGTGGCTGCGATGCAGGTGGCTGCGAGCGGTCTCAAAACGCTAGAACGCGTGCGGGGTGCCGATCAGTTTTGGTGCATCTGCGACGAGGGACTGTGTTTCGAAACTCCGCCTGAGTTCGTGCTGATCGAGCCCGGCGTCTTTGAAGAGTCGATCGAGCGGAAATGCCGCAACTGGTTCGGTCCGTCCGACTTCGGGCATCTCGTTTGTGATCCGTTTTCACTGGGAGAGTATCTCTTCACGGTTCAGGCCGCCGGGCAGTACCCGGAAGGAGACCGTGCGCTTGATTGGGATCTCACCACGACCGCCCCGATCTACGTGATCCAGTAGGCTCCGCTAGAAAGCGATATCGCACTCGGCGAGGCCGTCGTTGCAGGCGCCGGCCTTCATCTGCGGGAGCACGCACTCGAGCAGTGTTGAGAACTCGTCCTTGCAGCTCGACGTGTTGCAACCGTACTCGTCGTCGCAGTTATCATCACACTCGATGAATGGCACCGCGGCATCGATGCAGTGGTTGCGAACGCAGGGCTCGATCTCGTCGAACACGCAGCTGATGCAATCAAATCCGCCGGTGAACGCGCAGGTCATGAAGCAGGCCGCGTCATCGTCCTCGCACTCCTGGACACACGTCTCGAACCCACCGCAGAGTCCACCATTGGAGGGGTGGGCGGGGACAGAAACCAACATGAAAATGATGCACATCTCGTCGAAGGTGCCCTCGCCCCACTGAACGTCTCGCGGCTCCAGGATCTCCCCATTTACGACCGCCTGATTCGCTGCACTGTTGTCGTAAATGCACTCGATACGGAACTGCTCGCCAGCGCTCACGGGCATCGTGTCTGCCTCGTGGAACCAGTAGAATTGCTGCCAGTTGAAGTCCCACTTGGGGATTTCGAAGATCTGCATGTCTGAGACGGTTTCTGTCGTCAGGAACCCGCGGATCTCGTGTCCGAGCGTGTGCATATGCGGTACGACACCGATGACATCGGCGTCGAAGGGAATCGCAGCCGGCTGTCCCTCGACGATGCGCGATTCGCCGGCGGCGATGTTGAGGCTGAAATCGTAGAAGGGCACGACAAGAATGAGGCGTTCGGGCTGCTCATCGGTCGTCCATAGCGCGACCTGAGTAGTGTCCGGCGGTGGCGTCCCGGTTGTCTGCGACGTGTTGTAGTGAACCTGCATCACGAGGCGCGCGCCGGCCGGAATTCGCATCGCCATGCCGTCCGGGAACTGCTCGGGGTTTGCGCCTGGCACCCAAGCGGCGATCATCTGATCCTGTCCAACTCGCGAGCCGCCGTAGCAGGTGTAGCCGGGGCCTTCCTCTTGAGCTTCGAGAGACTCCATCTGCGCGATGTCGCCCTCGGGCACGAGGTAGAGGATGACGTGATGAACGACGTCTCGAGCGCCAGGAATCACGTCGTATCCAGTGACCAACGTCTCCTCTTCGAAGACCATGGGGAAACTGAGGCAACGGTAGTCGTCCGGGCGCTCCGGGTCGGCCACATAGGGTACTTCCGGCTCCAGGAAGATATCGGGCGCCCGTAGCTCGGTGCCGTCGTCGACGGGCGGGGTATAAGCGCTCGGGTCGCCGAGCTCGAATCCGTTGGCCGCCCACGCCTCGAATGTGGCCACGTCGGAGTCGTTCAACCGGCGCGACCGGAGGATCTCAAGGCCATTTTCTGATGGCATCCAAGGTGGCATGCGCCGGTAGCTGACGGAATCGACGATCGCTCCGGACCAGTCTGAGATTGTGTCGGGATCGTCGAGCGGGAATGGACCAATTCCCCCGGCACTATGACAGCCGAGGCAGTTCTCATCGATCAACGAGCGGATCTCCCCGTAGTAGGTGGCACCGTCGGTCGTGGGAGTGTCTGGCCACTATCTACGCCGCCATCGGGAGTCACCGTCGGGGTGGGCGTATCGGTACCACAGGCTGCGAGTAGAGCCAGAGCGACAGCACTTAGAAAGACGCGGTTCATTGGCCTCGAGTGGGCAAAAGAGCGAGCTGATAGCTATCAGAAAGGGGTGGGCGACGCGATATCAGTCGGTCTGGTACGCCTGTTTTGTGCGGAGCGGCGCGTTCTCGACAGATGGAGTGCGGCGACCACTCTCGACGGCGATCCTGGGCCACCTTCGACCGTGG
>JBLHWZ010000005.1:0-60931 GCA_047629415.1 Bradymonadia bacterium
GTCAGCCGGCCACGGATAGACCGGCGGCGCCGCTAGTTCGCGGGTGATAATCTGAAGCGCGGTTTCGTCGGAATCGCTCATAGCATCCAGAGTGTTCTTGTAGCTGAGGGCAACCAGGGCGGCGGGCGGACCAACCGTAAGCACACGATGCGAGTGGGCATCGCTACCGGGGGAGAGCCGCTGCTATGATGCGCGGGCTCGACCAATAGATAGGGAGCGGACCGCATCCGAGACGAAAGGCGCTCGTCCGTTGCCTCCGGAAACTCGGCCCGCTAGAAAGATCGCCCGTCCAAGCACTGAAGGAACTCCAATGCGTATAAAATCCATCTCGCTCTTCGCCCTGCTCGCTATCTCGCTCTTCGCCATCTCGGCGTTCGCGCAGCCTCGCTCTGCTCCGCAGGCTGCCAGCGAACTTGTCATTGAGGACACAGAAGGCTCCGGAGAAGAGGACATCCAAGCGAGGCCAGGGCCTGCGCCCCGGATTGCTACGACCGAGAACGAGGAACGCCAAGAGGTGAACGAGGGCGACGAGGATGGTGATTCCCGCTACGGCACGGGCGGCAACTAGGCTCGTTAGGCCTCGGCACTACGTAGGCGCCGTGGACCGAGCGAGCTGAGCATGCTTGCCCGCTTCTGCCTCTACGGATTCCTCAAGAACCAGCGGTACTTTGAGCCATTCTTGGTGCTCATTCTGCTGGATCGTGGACTCTCGTTCTTCGCGGTCGGCACGCTGCTCGCTGTGCAGTCGATCTCGACGAACGCGCTTGAGTTGATCTCGGGGGCGCTGGCGGACACGTGGGGACGGCGACGCTCAATGGTCGCGTCGATGCTGGCCTACCTCGCGTCGTTCGTGGTCTTCGCGTTCGCGCGCTCCCCTCTGATGCTTGGGCTGGCCATGGCGCTGTATGGCGCCGGAGATGCGTTCCGTTCGGGCACTCACAAGGCGATGATTTTCGCATGGCTCACCTTACAAGACCGACAGCATGAGCGAACTCGTGTCTACGGACTCACGCGTTCATGGAGCAAGCTCGGCTCTGCGGTCTCGGTGACGTTGGGTGCCCTTTGGGTAGTGCTGACAGGCGACATGGACCGTCTCTTCCTGCTCGCCCTCCCCGCCTATGCGCTCGGCCTGCTGAATCTAGCCACCTACCCAGCCTCACTGGAGGGACAACACCGCGATGACTTCTCCCTGCGGGTGATGTTCGACCACCTAAGGGACTCCCTCCGGGATGTTTGGCGAAGCACGCCCCTGCGCGGCCTCGTTCTGGAATCCAGCGGATTCATGGGGGTCTTCTCGTCGACCAAGGACTACCTACAGCCCGTTCTACAAGCCCTGGCAGCAGCTGGACTTGTTGTCGCGCTCGGCGCCCCCGCTGACCTCGACGAGGTCCGCGCGACGGCTGTGCTCGTCGGCCCAGTCTATATCGTACTCTTCGTCGCGAGCGCGGCCATGAGTCGGCAAGCGTATCGGTTGGTTGAGGCGGCAGGATCAGAGGACGGCGCCGCGAAGTGGTTGTGGGCAGCGTTCGCTCTGATTTTCGCCATGATTCTGCTGGGTGGAGTTGCCAGCTGGGGCCTATTCGCAGTCGCCGGCTTCCTACTTCTGCACGTTTTGGAGGCCGTCTGGCGACCGGTCGCGATCTCGCGCTTCGATGATCATGGCTCCGAAGAGCAAGGCGCGACCTTGCTCTCCATCGAGAGCCAGGCACGAAGTCTCACGACCGTAGTGTTGGCTCCCATCGTCGGCCTACTGGTCGATACCTCGGTGAACGCGGGCATCTCAGCTAGCCTCCCGATCGGCGCTGTCGGCCTCGTGGTTGGCCTCACGTTCTTTCTCCGCTCCCGCCGGGCGGGAACGCTGTGGCGGGACCCATATTTCCGGCCGCAAGAGGAGAGTGACAGGGGATCGTTCTCCTAGGTGAAACACCAGACGACCTGATTTAGAGGCCCGCGCTCGGTCGGCTGCACCTATCTTTTGCCTACCTGCCGCACGACCCGTACCCACCATGAAGATGCCCCAAACGATCCCACTCTTGCTCTGCCTCACTCTACTCTTGTCGGCTTGCGGTGGAGGGCCCGTGCTCCGTGATTCGTCTGTTCCGCTGGAGACCGTCGAGTCTGTGGAGATCGAGCGGTACCTAGGTCTTTGGTATGAGATCGCGCGGTTCCCGAACCCATTCGAGGAGGACTGCGAGGCGCCAACGGCCGAGTACGCACTCCGCGACAACGGCCGGCTCTCCGTCACCAACACATGCCGCTTGGGTTCTGTCGACGGCGAGCGCGACGTCGCGAATGGGCGAGCGCGGGTCGTTGATGAGGTGACTAACGCCAAGCTCAAGGTGAGCTTCTTCGGGCCGTTCTGGGGCAACTACTGGGTGATCGGCCTCGCAGACGACTATTCGCTCGCGATGGTTGGCGAGCCTTCCGGACGCTACCTCTGGATCCTCGCCCGGGCGCCTCAGATCTCGGACGCTGTGCGGGACGACGCGCTCGGTCGCCTCGAAGCACTTGGGTACCAAGTAGGCGCGCTCTACTTCCCCGAGCACTAGGGGCGACTCTGCCCGCGGATTGTTTGCCGGAAGGGCGGCCACTCAGATCAGGCCGCTCAAGCCTAGCTAAGCTGGCCCATCAACCGCCCGGCTGCGGCCGCACCACTCAGCCACGCCGCGCCGACGCGTGGCCCTAAACACCAGTCCCCGCAGACGACCAGACCAGCGGACGGATCGGAAAGACAGGGCTGCCCTGCGCTTTCGATCACCCGCGCGAAGCGCCAGCGATGTGCCGCTAGGAACGTCACCTCGGGTGTCGGAACCAGCCTTGCGAATTCCGCCGCCAAAGTCGCAGCGACGCTGTCATGCTCGTCTTCAAGGTGCTCGAAACTCCACGCAGGACTCGCCTGCAGGATCCAACGCTCGCCGCACTCGCGGCCCGGCTTAGACGCTTCACGGGCCACCCAGGCCAGCGGCGAACGCTCCAGCCTAGCGGCGTCAAACGGCGCCGCGATAGGCGCAGCGAACTCGACCATCACAGCCCAGCATGGGTCGAGTTGCGCGCCGCCCACGGTCTCAATGAGAAAGGAGTCGACGGCGTCGGTTGCCGAGTCAGCAGAGCAGAGTAGCTCAGCTGCTTGCGGTGCTGGCAGCGCGACCACCATGTGCGAATAAACGCCAAGCTCTTGGCTGCCATCGCCGAAGAGGTGCCACGCGCCGTCTGCTCGCTCCGCCCGGATAACTCGCGTCTGATATCGGGGGTCCGTGAGATTGCTTGCAAGGTGGCGCGTCAGCGCGCTCATACGAGGAGCCCCGGCAAAACGGAGCCGCTTCGTTTCGTCCATCAAAGGTGCCCGGCCAGGGGCCAATGTGGCAAATCGCCCCTTCCATTGGGCCACCACCTCGTCCCCCTCCCACGAGTCGACGTAGCGCGCGAAGCGCTCATCAAAGGCAGTGAAATACTGGGCCCCGTGGTCAAACACGCCCACGTCGCTTCGGCGACTTGAGAGCCGACCACCAGGCCCGCGCGCCTTTTCGAAGACCGTGACATCGACGCCATGATCCTGCAGCCCGCGGGCACAGGTCAAGCCGGCAATCCCGGCGCCGATCACAGCGACTCGCCCCATGGAAAACGTGGGCCGGTCAACGTGCGCCGCCCAAGCGGAGACATCGAGCCGCTCCGCGTGTCGACCGATGGGCCGCGGCCGGAGAGTGCCGCGGACCGGCAGCTCCGGCGTGAACGGGCGATCGAAGAGGCCGAAACACCAGAGGATGCCCCCGTATGAGGCGGGATCACGGCCGTCGAGCGCATAGCGGTGGTTGAGGTCCAGCGCGAGACGGAGCGCCTCTTGTGGTGAGGCAGTCCAGTCAAGGAAGGCCTTGCCCCAGGTCATTCGCACGTTGTTGTGCAGCTCTCCGTGAGCGAGGAGCGACCGCTGAGCGGTGTCCCAGAGGGGTTCGCCGCTTTGAGCACGTGCGAGAGACTCCCAACTCAGACGCTTGCTCCGTTGATCTCCCGCGTGCGTTTCCAGGGTATCGCGCGCCCACTCCGGTAGTGCGTCGAACTCGTCGACTCCCTCGGTGTGGTAGCAGAAGTGCCAGGCGACCTCGCGCCAGAGCAACAGCTCGTCCAGATACTTGTCGGCGCCCGCAACCATCGACTCCCGAGCGAGTCTGAACGGCGAGACGCAGCCGAGGTGCAGATAGGCGGACATCCGGCTGACGCCGTCGGCCTCAACGGGATCGTTGCGGCGCTGACTGTAGGAGGCGAGCCCGCTCTCTACGAACGATTGCCATCGGGCGTAGCCAGCGGAGCTGCCTCCGGGCGTGTCCCGCACTGGCCCGACCAAGTGGTCGATCGTTCGCTGTCCTACGAGCTCGGCGATACGCGAAGAATCGGCCGAACGCAGCTCGATCGGCTCGAAGCCGAGGTCCTCGAAGCGCGCGCTGCGCTCCGGCGTCACGTCCAGCCACTCTCGGCCCAGTCGCTCCGCGCGCTGCGTCTTCGTCTCCTTGCGGAAGGTGAAGGCGCGCTCCGGGGCCCGGTCGGACAGCGGCATCGGCACGACGCAGGACGCATCGACGGTGCACGCTGGATGGTAGGTAACCAGCTCGGCCGCTGCAGCCCGAGGGGTCTCGACCGGCATCTCTTCGGTGACAACAGCGGCCGCACGACAAAAGACGGGCCATTTGGAGAGGTCGCCCCGGCGTTCGCGAAGCTCGAGGGCGTAGTGGATTCCTCGCTCGGCGAGCTCCAGCTGGGCATCGCGTAGCGACTCCAGCGCAAACGTATGGAGGCGATCGCTGGCGTATGCGTCGTCGTCTTCCAGCGTCTGAAGCACCAAAAGGGGAATTCCGAGCGTGTTGGCGATGTGCGCCGCAACATCGAGCGCCGGATTCTCGTGCGCGCGCATCGCGACGCGCATCCAATAAAGCACGTACTCACCATCGGCCTTTAGACCGTGTGACGAGAGACGGCAGAGTCGCTCGGACAGGTGTTCAGGGAGGCGATGGGTGGGGTCCTCACGGAGGTGGTGGCTCAGCATGCGTCGTCGTCGAATGTCCAGCCGTAGTCGGCGGGGGTAAGGGAATGCAGGAACTCCGCGGAAGCAGAGAGGATCTCCTGCCGATGTGCTTCTTCCCAGCGATCCCACGTCCGATACAGCGCGGCGAGCCGATAGTTGGATTTCAGCCGCTCTCGGTGCTTCGCCATGAAGCTCCAGAAGAGGTGATTGAAGGGACACGCATTAGGCCCGACGCGTACCTTTCGGTCGTGTTCGCAGCCGCTGCAGTAATTGCTCATCTTGTTGATGTAGCTAGCGCTGGCGGCGTAGGGTTTCGTGGTGAAGGTGTCGTCAGCGAAAAGCGCCATGCCGTGAACGTTCGGTAGCTCGACCCATTCGAATGCGTCGACGAAGCCCGCCCAGAACCAGTGCGAGACCTGGATCGGCGAGATTCCAGCGAGCAGCGCAAAGTTGCCGAGCACCATCAGACGCTGAATGTGGTGGGCATAGCCGTATTGCTGGACCGCTCCGGCGCTCTCGCGCACGCAGCGCATCGAGGTCTTCTCAGGCTCCCAGTAGAAGTTGGGGAGTGGTCGATGGGCGCCGAGGCCGTTCGCCTCACGCATCTCAGGCATTCGATGCCAGTACACACCGCGGATGAATTCGCGCCAGCCAACAATCTGTCGGACAAAGCCCTCCGCAGCGTTCAGCGGCATGAGGCCCTGCTGCCAAGCATCGATCGCTCGATCGACGACCTCCCGAGGGTGCAGCAGCGAGAGGTTCATCGCGGCGGAGATGCGTGCGTGCCACATAAACGGCTCGCCGCTGAGCATCGCGTCTTGGTGGTCCCCGTATAAGTGGGCGCGCTGATCAAAGAACGAGTCTAGCTCGCGGAGCGCCGCCTCGCGGGTGACGGGCCAGTCGAATCCTTCGAGGTCGCCCCAGTGACCGGGCCAGGTCGCGACACGATCCATGATTTCACGCGTGATCTCGCTCGGCGGATGCGACGGAACGGCAGGAGGGGTGACGCCTCGCACCGGCTTGCGGTTCTCAGCGTCGAGCGACCACTTCCCGCCGATCGGCTTGTCCCCCTCCATGAGCCAGCCGCCGCGGGCTCGAGTCCAACGGTAAAAAGTATCCATTCGTAGGGACTTGCGGCCCTTGGCCCAATCAGCGAATTCGGCGCGGGTGAGCAGGAAGTGGCCGCCTGTGCCACCGTCGTCGTGCAGCTCAAGGGGGGCCCCGAGCACCCCGGACTCCTCGGCGTGTCGTAGGGCCTCGGCGAGGCCCCACTCACGCGGCTGCATGGCGACGACCTTGCTGGATCCCCGCTCCGCGACATGCGCCGCGATTCCTTCCACGTAGGTGGCAGCGTTCACAATGGTGACGTCATAGCCCTCCGCGCGCAGCTCTTCTGCGAAGTGATGCTGAGCTGCGAGGACCAGGACTAGCTTCTGCCGGTGGTAGGGCATCGCCTGCCCCTTCGCCACGGACTCGACGAAGAGCACGCTGCCGTCAGCCGGTAAGTTTGGCACGCAAGCGAGGTCGCGATGGAGGTCCCATGGACCGATGAAGAAAGCTGGTTTGGTCATTCCGAACGTGGGGGTCGCCCCCGGGCGCCTGTTGAGTGAGTTGGTCCGCGGCGTCTCTGTCACCCGGGAATGCGGTCGCTGAGGCGCGCGGTGCAAACCGGTCGAGACATTACGTGCATCTGGGTTGCGGCCTCACCATGAAGGAACAATGCCCGAGCGACAACTCGTCTGGTTCAAACGCGACCTGCGCACCGCAGACCACCACGCGCTCACGAGCGCGTGCGTTGCTGGCCCGGTGACCGCCATCTACGTCTACGAACCTTCGATTCTGGCAGAGGACGACGCCGACTCGAATCACGTCCTCTTCATCAACGACTGCCTTCGTGAGCTGGACACGGACCTCCGCGCGCGAGGCTCGCGCCTCGCGGTTCTGAAAGGCGAGGTCTCTGAGGTCCTCGATCGGATCATGGATACCGAACCGTTCGCCGCGATCTGGTCTCACGAGGAAATAGGCACTGCAATCACCTATGAGCGGGACAAAGCCGTCGCGCGGTGGGCAGCGCTACGCGGTGTCCGCTGGTCGGAGCTGAGCAACCGTGAGGTGCAGCGCCCTAACCCCGATCGCGACGGTTGGGCGAAGCGCTGGCGGCAGCTGATGGTGGCCCCGACCGAGGCTCCTGAAAGAGTGCCCGGGCCTGCTCCAGGCACGCTACCCTGTGAGGTAGGTATCCTCGAACCCGAGCAGCTTGGCATGCAGGTACGTCCTCTTGAGACGAGGCAAGTCGGAGGAGAAACCGAAGCGGCCCGGCTACTTGAGACGTTCCTCGCCGATCGCGGCCGCGAGTACAGGACCCGCATGTCGTCGCCGACGACGGCTGGCAGCGCGTGCAGCCGCCTGAGCCCGCACTTCGCCTGGGGATCGATGTCGATGGCGACAGTATATCATGCTGTCCTGGAGCGTCGGCTCGAGCTGAAAGCAGACGACGAGCGAGCGCCAAGCTGGCTCCCGTCGCTCGCGTCGTTCCAGAAGCGTTTGCACTGGCGCGGTCACTTCATGCAGAAGTTCGAGGATGAGCCGGCGCTTGAGCATCGCTGCATGAATCATCTCTACGACGACGTACGCGGGCTCCCGGACGACGTGCGGCTGCATGCGTGGAAGACAGGAACCACCGGCTTTCCCATGGTCGACGCCTGCATGCGCTCGCTCAACGCGACCGGTTGGATCAACTTTCGAATGCGCGCGATGTTGGTCTCATTTGCGGCCTACGACCTTTGGCTGGACTGGCGATCCTTTGCCCCGTGGCTTGGCACGCGCTTCGTCGACTACGAGCCGGGGATTCATTACTCGCAGATTCAGATGCAGTCTGGCGTGACGGGCATCAACACGCTCCGCATCTACAACCCCACGAAGCAGGGCCACGACCACGACGCGGATGGCGCGTTCATTCGGCGCTGGGTCCCGGAGCTTGCAGCGCTCGACGCTCCGCTCGTCCACGAGCCGTCGAACGCCGGCGCCATCGACTTACTCTCCTCAGGGATCACGATCGGCGTGCACTATCCCGCGCCGATCGTGGATCACAAAGAAGCGGTACGAGCAGCTCGAGCAGCAATCGTCGCCGTGAAGAAAACACCTGAGGCGAAGGAAGAAGCGAAGCGTGTGCTAGACAAGCACGGGAGCAGACGAACGCGACGGTAGGCAAGTATGGGCACACACTGCGAGGCTAACGCCTCGTGACCCGGCCCAGACATGAGGCTGGTCAACGCTGATGAAACCCTCACGCACCTACTGCTTCACCTCCGGCATTCCTCACGCGACCAACTCCCAGGAAACCCCTATGTTCGCAGCCCTCCGCAGCGCCGAATGGTCGCACATGCGCGACTATGTCTCCGGTGCGTTTTTCGACGTCCTACCCGCGACCGATTTGGCGAAAGAGGTGGCGAAGCTCTCGCGCAACACGACGCGGCGCCGGGTCTTCGAAGCTCGGCGAGCAGAGCTAGGGCAACAATGGGCGAACACGTCTCCAACTGTCGTCCCAACTTCCTCGCTCATTGGGACGTCTCTTACAGACTCGGCTCCGATCGATGAGGAGACTCGGACCGCGATCGGAGACGCTACGCTCGCAGCTTTCTTTCGGATCGCTTTGGGCGGTGGCGACGTCTTGCTCGACCTCCGCCCGAGTCGACTCGCGTGGTCCAACGACGAATTGGAGTGGGCCCCAGGTCGCCTTTGGACTACCTGGGACCGAGAGTTCTCGCAGCACGTCGCGGGGCTCTACCGAGGATTTTATGGGGATGACGACGCGCTCTTCGACCAAGCGTTGGAGGGCTTGGGCCTCTCCTCGGCGCGCGCAGTGCTGCGCAAACATTTCGGTGAGGAGGACCAGCGCGCGGTCGCGTTCGAACTAGAGACCTTCCACGCGACGTTCCACGAGGTCTTCGTGAGCTGCCGGGACTCCGGCGCGAGCCTGCATCGAGGCTTTGTCACGTTGGGGCTGCTCCTCGCCTGTCTCTATGAGACGTTGGAGTTCCTCGGCGGAACCTTTGACGTGCGCGCAGCGTTCGAGCGAACGGTGTCCTCATGAAGCGCCTCACCATAGCAGTCGCCGGCGCCTCCGGCTTCGTTGGACGTCACCTCGTCGATCGGCTGTGCGCCGACCATGACGTGATCGCGCTTGGCCGGTCCGCGGGCTCGGGCAAGTCTTGGCGCGGCACGACGGCGATGGCACGACGCTGCGACCTGTTCTCCCTCGTGGACGCTGAAGGTGCGCTCGAAGGCGTAGATGTCGCCTACTATCTCGTGCACTCCATGATGCCGACCGCGCGCCTCACGCAGGCACGCTTTGAAGACATGGACGCGACCATCGCCGACAACTTCGGCCGAGCTGCAGCTCAAGCAGGCGTCAAACAAATCATCTATCTCGGCGGGCTGATTCCCCAGGGAGTTGAACTCTCAAAACACCTGGAGAGCCGCGAAGAAGTGGAGACGCTGCTCGGCGTACACGGCGTGCCGGTCACCGTGCTCCGAGCAGGGCTGGTCGTTGGTAAGGGCGGCTCCAGCTTGGATATCATGACCAAGTTGGTCCAGCGGCTGCCCGCGATGGTCTGTCCGAGCTGGACGGACTCAAAGACCCAACCGGTCGCCCTCTCCGATGTCGTCGAGTTGCTCGCCCGCTCCGCAGGACACGACGAGGTCGTCGGGCGGGTATTCGATGTTGGGGGCCCGGACGTACTCTCGTACCGGGAGATGATTCGAAGAACTGCCGAAGTGATGGAGCTCAAGCGAACTCTGTTCTCCATCGGTGTGTTAACTCCTGGTCTGTCGACCCTGTGGGTCAGCCTGGTCACCGGCTCACCCCGCGCGCTGGTCGGACCGCTGGTTCAGAGCCTCAGACACCCGATGGTCGCTCGGGACGATGCACTCGCCCGCATCTTCGGCTTGAAGACCATCGGCTTTGAGGAAGCGCTTCGCGTGGCGTTCGAGGAGGACGAGCCACGACCCGTAGAGCCCGTGAGCAACCTGCCAGTCCAGGTTCGGAGCAAGCCCTCCCCGCCCGACGTACGCTCGATCCAGAGGCTTCAAGTATCCGATGAAACCGACGCAATCTCGGTGGCCTCTGCCTATCTTGAGTGGCTGCCACGGTTCTGCCGTCCATGGCTTCGCGTCGACGTGGACACTGAGGGAGTCTGCCAGTTCATGGTGCGCGGCACGAAGATCTGCCTGCTTGAGCTGAGCTACTCAAAGGAGCGCTCGTCCAAGGAACGCGCGTTGCTCTACATCACCTCCGGAGTGCTCGCCCGAATCAGCGAGGGTGATCGCGACCGGCTTGAATTCAGGATGTTGCCCGGCGGACGCGCGGTCCTGGCAGCCATACATGATTTCACGCCCGCGTTGCCCTGGTTCATCTACAAGATCACGCAAGCGCAGGCCCACTTGGTCGTGATGCGAGCATTTGGCCGTCATTTGCGGCGACGTCCAGTTCCGGAAAACCGCCGGCTACCGAGCGCCTAGCCCACCCCCAAGAGCGATCGCGCCAAGGGCGGGCACCTCGAGGTTGGGCACACAGAGTCGGTCCGGCTTATCTCGCCGAAGGTGCCTAGCAAGCAACTTGCGAGTTCGCGCCTACGCCCGTCCATCGCGGTCCTTCTCAGGGCTACTCCGAAACTGCCGCCCCGGCGCACGAGATACCGAAGGCGTCGATGCCATCGCCAGCGCGGATCACGGCCCCCACAGCGAACTCGCTGGGGCCGCACCTGAACGGAGAGACCGCGGATCCGCCGGTGCCCCCGAGTGCGGGAGCGGGAACACTGGGTCCCTGGACAAGCTCGTAGCCTTCCGCCGTGGACAGCACAGACCACGGTGCGCAGGCAAACTCGATGCGGTCGACCAGTAGCCCAGCGCGGCCGCCGAACCCGACGACCGCGTGATCCGGCAGACAGCGCGTCGATTGCTCACTACCCGGGTTGATCCCCCGAAACGGGAGAGTCGTGCCTTCCGTAATCCTCAACACATCGCCGTCTGGCCCGCTCGTCACGAGAGGGACACCACACACGGCTTGGACCTGGGTCACATAGCCGCTGACGCGAGCATTGGCTCCGATCAACACTTCGCCAGCCGGGCAGTTGTCATCGAACCGCGAGCCGCCGGAGGCGTTCCCCGAGAGACGAGATGCGACTGGTGGCTCGAAGGTCAACTCACAATCGGTGCAGCCGTTGGGCTCACACAGGTTGGTGCAGCCGTCATCTTCGACTTCGTTGCCATCGTCGCAAACCTCCGCGCCATTGACGACGCCGTCGCCACACTCGGGGGCAGCGCAGAGGCTGTCTGGCCCGCACACGCTACTGATGCAATCCGACGCGAGCAAACAACCGAGCCCGTCGTCGCATGGGAGGCACTCTGGGCCACCACAGTCGGTGTCTGTCTCTTCCGCGTTCATCACAACGTCATCGCAACCGGGCACCGTGCAATCTGCGCCATCCTCGCGGTCGACGCAAAAGGTCCCTTCGACCGAACAATCAATGCTGCGAGACCACACCAAGCAACCGCGAACGTCGAGCGAGCAGGTCTCCACGACGTCGCCAACGCAGCGAGCGCTGATCTCACATATGTCGAAGCAAAGGAGAGCGTCGGGCACGGTATCAGTATCTTCGCTTGAGTCAGCTGGAGTATCGGCCTCCACGTCGGGCGATGGCGCGTCGGCGGTGTCGAGATCTCCGGAATCGGTCGTCGCGTCATCGACCGCCACATCCTCCGGCGCGTCTTCGACCGGCGCATCCTCCGTTACGTCCGGGGCAAAGACGTCGTCCGTTACGTCTGGGGCTGAGGCGTCCGGGGCGGCGGAGTCAGCGAGCACATCTCTGCGCTCGGGCACATCGGTCGTTGAGGCGTCGGCCGTGAACTCCACATCAGACGATGCGAGGACTGGTTCGTCACACGCGACGAGTCCGAGCAAGAGGAGAGCGAGTGAGAAGCGCGTCATACGAACTATGGGGCTGGGTGAGATGCCACCTATCTAGCTGAACGATCGAGTTCGCGCGACCCGCAAGTCAGGCGCTCAAGGCCCGTAGAACACTAGGTAGGACCACATTCGGATATTTCCGCCCGCAGCGTCCGGCTCCCACTCTCGCCCGCGGTAGAGCCCCTGATATCGCAGGGTGTTCTCGCCATCGCGCAGGCTCTCCGTGATGTCCGCGCGCCACGGCTTCACGTCCCACCCAGGGCACCATCCGCTGCGACCGAAGGGCCACGTGCCAAACTGGTTCGGGATCACACCCTGATCGACCGTGCGTAAGCAGGCATCCCGCTCGTTAGCCTCAGGAAACTGCTGCAGATACTCGACCCGGTTGTTCACCTCCCAGTGGTGGGTGTGATTGCAGAACTCGGCGCAGTTTCCGGCCGCGCGTCCGAAACCGTGGCCGGTCGTGAATGCGACGACCTCGGCGCGTGTGGCCCAGTCTGGAACTTCGAAACGATAGAGGTCGCGCCCCTCATTGTAGTTCTCGTTGAAGCCCCCGCCACCCTGAAGGAACGTGTACTCCCGAGGCCGCTCGCCGACCCCAGTGTTCGCGAACATCAGGTCCAGCGTCACATCCAGGCGTTCTCCGGCATCCAGATTGAACTCAAACTCGCCGCCACGTTGTAGCGTGGACAGCATTGGCGTGATGTCCGTTACCCAGCGCCCCTCGCGACGGTAGGTCGTGATCCATCCCGCAATCTCGTGCGGACAGCCGCACGAGCAATCGTTGAACCCTGTCCCTTCACCATTGCACGTCTGGGTGCTCGCAACCTCTTCGCCACTCGGGGGCTGGCAGGCGCAATCCATGGTCTCCGCTAGAATCTCAGCGGCGGGTTCGACCCGCGCCACATAGCCAAGGCAGACCTCCGTCTCGGCACAGTCTTCGTCGATCGCACAGACGCCTTCGGGCTCGGTCGGAACACAAGTACCTGGCAGCTCATCGACCCCTTCGCTGGGTGCCACGTAACCAACGCACGCCTCCGCCTCTGCGTCGCAATCTTCGGTAGCGGTACAGGTGACAGGGACGCGGCACGATCCTAACTCCTCGATGACCTCGACGACCTCCGCTACTCGCGGCTGACACGACGCCTCCCCCAACGTGTTCTCTGTCGTCGCCATGTCGCAGATCGTCAGGTTCGAGTTCCGATCCCACTCGTGGCAGTTCTCCTCGAGATGGTCAGTGCAATACGCTCCGAGGTCGACGTAGAGGGTGTCGTACGACTCGATCGCGGCGGGCATAGTCGCGCGGAAGCGCGAGCTTCGAACACTCTCGTTGTCGATGAGCCGCACGCGGTCCCACTCTACCGCGGAGAGTTCGTCCTCTCGGCGCCGTTCAAACGAGAAGTACGTGGCCTCATGCGCGATGAGGTGAAGGCGCGTAGAATCGGTCAGAATGTCAGTGGTCATTCCCAGCTGCCGTACGCGCTGGAACATATCGATACCGAACCAAAGACGTCCCTGGTCAGCCATGAAATCCTGGAGCCATCCGCCGGCAGCACTCACTGGCTCCGTGACAAAGTGGAACCGGGCCTCCCACTCCGCTCGCGTTGCCTCATCAACCGTCGCGAGCACGGCGTCGACATCCGTCTTCATGCGATTCACATCTGACTCGGCGTCGTCGTCGAGTGAGAGGAAGAAGTAGTGCACATCGCTTGGAGACGCCTCGATCAGCGCGCGAATCTCCCCCTCGGCGCTGCCTCCGGGGAACCAGTAACCTTCAAGAAAGTCACGAGTACCCTGCGACCGGAGCGGGTCATCGGTATACATCAGGAAGATGAAAGACTCGTAACCTGACCACGCGTCGCGGAACGACCAAGGCCCATCCAACGTAGTCAGAGAGAAGCCCCCAACCAAGTCGCGGAACCCGGTGCCGTAGGGACCTTCCGAGAAGGGAACCGTCGGGCCGTCGGTTGCGTCGGTCACATCCGCCGCGACGTCTAAAGCAGGGTCCGAGGCAGCGTCCTCCACAGCGGGCGTGTCGGCCGAGCCTAGGTCCGCGGCATCGGCCGGTGAGGAGTCGTCCGTATCGTCGTCGCCGCAGGCGGAGACAGAAGAGAGCAGAGCGAGGGCGAAGATCAGCAGGGGCCGAGTGGTATCCATGTTGAGGACGCTAGTCGACCCAGGCACCGTCGTTCAACGCCCGCCGGCATTGGCCTGAACCCGAGCCGGAAAGAGTGTCCACCACAGTTCTGCCGGTGGTATAGGCTCCCCAATCACCTCACTTACAGGGTCACCATGATTCGCTCGCTCCCAGTCCTCCTAGGCCTCTCCGCCACTTTGCTCGTTTCCGCGTGCGACCCCGCAGCGGAGCCGGCCGACGATCACGCACACGGCGACGACCATACGCACGGCGACGACCACGCGCACGACGATGATCACGCCGTCGACGACGACCACGCGCACGACGATGACCACGCGCACGACGACGACCACGCGCACGACGACGACCACGCGCACGACGATGATCACGCGCACGACGATGATCACGCCGTCGACGACGACCACGCGCACGACGATGATCACGCCGTCGACGATGACCACGCGCACGACGACGACCACGCGCACGACGACGACCACGCGCACGACGATGACCACGCGCACGACGACGACCACGCGCACGGCGACGACCACGCGCACGACGACGACCACGCGCACGGCGACGACCACGAGATGCATGCGGCAGACGAAGCCGGCTCTGCCCTCGCTGGACTGCACCTGAATTCGGGTGCCCGCTGGATGATGGACGAGCACACCCGCGGCATGTTCGTGGCCATAAACGCTACGGTCGCGTCCGCGTCGATGACCTCCATCGAAGACTCGGCACAAGCCGCCCAGACACTCGACGGCCAGCTCCAACAACTCGTGGCCGGCTGCACGATGGACGGCTCTGCTCACGACGAACTCCACAAGTTCCTGGTCGCCTACATCCCGGCGATCGGACAACTGGCGGAAGCGGACAGCGTTGAGACCGCCAACGAATCAATGACGGCAGTCAAAGCGCTGTTGGCCGAGTACGCACTGCACTTCGAGTAGGGCAGAGCAGGGTCGGGGCCATCGACCGAGCCCCTATCAAGCGTACCGATGCCGCCACACGCGCTAAATGCGAAGCCTGACGGCTCGAAGGCCCCCGCGGTCTGCGAAGGAGGACCATCCCCTCCCTCGGGGGTGCGCCAATTGATGCCGCGCGGACGACTCAACAGCGACGCTCAAGCGAACCGCATCACAGCGTCACCGCATCCTGTGGCCTCACCCTCGAAGGAAATTCATGCGCCTACCCCTCGCCTTACTTCTTGCCGCGTTCTCCTTTTCTGTGCCCGCACAGGCGGAAGACGGCCCTGTCATCGATCAAGAGGTCGTCACGATCACCGGAGAGACAGTGAATCTCTCGGACTATCGCGGCCAAGTCCTGCTGATCGTCAATACGGCCAGCGCTTGCGGCTACACTCCGCAGCTCGCCGGCCTGCAGCAACTGCAGGAACAATACGGCGAGCAGGGCTTCACGGTGCTCGGCTTCCCCTGCAACGACTTTGGTGGACAGTCGCCAGGTAATAGCGAAGAGATCGCGGCGTTCTGCTCCAACGAATACGGCGTCGACTTCCCGCTCTTCGAGCGCGTATCAATCACCGGTGACGCTCCGCACCCGCTGTACGCGGCACTGCAGAACGAGACAGCCGTCGGGATCGCTGGCGCCGTGCGTTGGAACTTCACCAAGTTCCTCGTCGATGCCGAGGGGGACGTGCTCGCGCGCTTCGAGTCAGCCGTTGCGCCCTTGTCCGCAGAGCTAACGAGCGCCATCGAAAGCGCGCTGAACTAGAGACTACATGGGTCATTTCCCACTACACGGCCGAATTAGCGGCTCCGTGTGTCTCTTCCGACTACGCGGTCGGCGCGTCCTGAGTGGGCATCGCGCAGACGTCGTCTTTGCAACGCCCGGTGAATCGCAGTCGGTTCTTCGCAAAGAACCGATAGCCAGCGTCGAGGGCGTGCGAAATCCCTCCCCATCGGGAGACGGAGACAAGGCGACCGAAGCCAACCGCTGAGTAGAGCCTACGGAAGACCTCCACGCCCTCGATCGGCGTACCGTCCGCGAGGCGGCCGTGGATCCGCTCCATCAGCTCTTCTGCGGAGAGACCTGTCTGACTCGGCTCGAAGGCAGGCGCCGCGATGTCCGTGAAGCGAATCCGCTGACCGTTTCGGTCAAGCCTCTGAAGCATCCGGATCTCGCGCATGCAGAGCGGGCAATCACCGTCGTAGAAGACCTCAACATCAAACTCGTTCATCACGATGTGACCTGTGGATAGGCGGCTAGGAAGATGTGTCAGCCGCCCCGTTGCAATGCGGCTCGTAAAAGCTGGGTGCGCAGGATGATCTATGGACAGCTAGTCGCAGGCCACATTGAGCGAGAACTCACTCCCGTCGCCGAAGCTCGTGTCGATGATGACGTAATACGTGGTGCCCGCGCTCGCTCGGAACGTCTCCTCCTCGTCGTTGGTAGACCCCCAACCCCACCGGATGCAGTCCGAGGCGTAGTCGCAGTCCGTTCCCGTTGCGCCAACGATCGCGAGGTCCAGGTCTGGGTAGAGGCCGCCGTCGCCATCGAGCGTGATGGTGACGTCTCCACTGCTGGGGGCGGTGAAGCGATACGACGCCTCAGGGCCCGCAACTCCAACCGCGTTGCAGCCCATATTAGAGATATTGCGCGGCCCGCCCTCAGTCGTCCCACGGATCGACGAGCCACACGAGAGGCTGGACGGCGAGGGGCACACGAGCACCGGCTCACAGTCTTCGTCGACCAGACCGTTGCAGTTGTCGTCTCGAGCATTGTCACAGATCTCAGTGCTGCCGCCTGGGCAAGAGCAAGATGTGCCGGAGCAGGTCCGCCCGAAGTCGCCGCAGCTCTCCCCTGCGCAATCCGAATCCAAACAGTCCGCGCGCGAGTCGCTGTCGTTGTCGCGCCCATCGTCACAGACGAACTCGGTACATGTTGCGCTGGCGGTGCAGTCGCTGTCGCCGCAATCCACGCTGCCGTCACAGTCGTTGTCCGAGCCGTCGTTGCAGCTCGTCTCATTATCGCCGCCTGGACACAGACACGAACCCGCTGCGCAGGTTCGGCCAAACGCCGCGCAGGATTGACCAACACAGTCATCGTCTTGGCAGTCCGGCCGGGAGTCATCATCGTCATCAATTCCGTTGTCGCAGTCCAGCTCTGCGTCCGCACAGCCCGGGAAGGCCGCGCAGTCTGAGTCCACACAGTCTACCTGGCCGTCGCAATCGTCGTCGGTGCCATCGTCACAAACGGTCTCGGCGCTGCCACCTGGGCACGTGCAAAGACCGGCGGCGCAGACGTCGCCGTTGTCACTACACGGTCGGCCAACGCAGTCATCGTCAGCGCAGTCAGTGTCCTCATCCTCATCATTGTCGGCGCCGTCTGCGCAAGCGCTCTCCACGTCGGCGCACGCCGCATCGCCGGCGCAGTCCGAATCCGCGCAATCGATCGAGTCGTCGTCGTCGTCGTCCAAACCGTTGGTGCAGTCGACCTCCTCGCCGGCACAAATTGGCAGGCCAGCACAGTCTGAGTCTTCGCAGTCAGTGGGGCCGTCCCCGTCGTTATCAATGCCGTCGTCGCAGATCGCCTCGGAGCCAGCGCAGACCGAGGCGTCCGCGCAATCGGAGTCAGCACAGTCCGTCGCTCCGTCGCCATCGTCGTCCAGGCCATCTGCGCAATCCGACTCATCGGAAGCCGGATCGACAGCACACGCCGGGTCGTCTGCGCAGTCAGGATCGGCGCAGTCGGCGCGCCGATCACCATCGTCGTCCCAGTCATTGGTGCAGTCCAACTCCACATCGGATCGTGCGGGCGTTCGGCACGCCAGATCGTCGCGACAATCCCGGTCTTCACAGTCGACGAAGTTATCCAGATCATCGTCGATCTGGTTGTCACAAGCCGACTCTATAAGGTCGTTGCCCGCGCCTCCTTGGTCTCCGCACCCAGCGAAGAGCATCAGCAGAGCCAACGCGGGCAGCGCCCGACGCACAGTCGCATCGAAGAATGCGGAGACCACGCTGGATGCCAGAAACGCGAAAGATGCCAAGAAGTGACGGGGCTCGGATGGTGCCCTTTGCGGCGACATCAGACTCTGCTCGCGGACGCGCCTCGAGCGGTCTGCGGGGACGGTGGTGGTGAGGCGATGGTCCATCGCGCTGGTCGAGGCATCCATGCGGCTCGGTTGTCGGCGGAATCGAGGAAGAGCGGGGGTGACGCTCCGTTATGACCGCGAATCTACCATAGTCCGCGCCGCGACCCACGCAGCAGCGGTCCAGACGGCGACCGAATTTGTCGATCCCGCTTGGCCCGCTCGGCGCTGCCCCATTCTCTTTGACCGCGTGGTGTGCTTTGACGACCGCCGTACAGCCCAGCGCGCAGCCACACTAATGCGCGACCTCCGCACCCCACGCCGAACCGTGTCCGACGATCTCATTCTGGTCTCTACGTCCAACCGAGTCCGCACTCTCACCATGAACCTCCCGCGCCGTCTCAACGGCTGGACTCTGGAGATGATGGAGGCGCTCTTCGCGGCCCTCACTGCTGCCGGGGAAGACGACGATGTCGCGGCCGTGATCCTGACGGGTAGCGGGAAGTACTACAGCGCGGGCGTAAACCTCTCGTCGACGATCGGTATCAGCCACCCGCGAAAACTGCGGAATATGATTGCCGAGCAGAACCAGTCGGTCTTCGATGGTTTCATCGACTTCCAAAAGCCGATCCTGATCGCCGTTAATGGCCCAGCCATCGGTGCGACCGTTACCTCTGCGACGCTCTGCGACGGAATCATCGCAGCCGAGAACGCTACCTTCTCGACCCCGTTCGCGAAGCTCGGAGTTACGCCGGAAGGATGCTCAAGTGTGCATCTGCCGAAGCTTGTGGGCGCTGAGGCCGCGAAACGTATCCTAGGCGAGGAGGGCTGGACCCCGACCGCCTCCGAAGCCCTCGAGATCGGCCTCGTAAACGAGGTCACCGCTCCCGACGAACTGATGGAGCGAGCACAGGCGATGGCAGAGTCCTGGGTTGCTGAAGGCCGCACACGCAGCTTCCGCGCCGGCGCAACGCGGGAGGAGCTAAAAGCGGTCAACGCGCAGGAGTCACAAGAGCTCGCCGACGCGTTCCTCGCCCCACCCTTCCTGATGGGACAGTATCGCTTCCTGTTGAGCCGC
This sequence comes from Bradymonadia bacterium, assembly GCA_047629415.1. Classification (GTDB taxonomy): domain Bacteria; phylum Myxococcota_A; class Bradymonadia; order REDH01; family REDH01; genus CBDUJZ01. Next base: position 19,251 of record JBLHWZ010000005.1, read on the forward strand.
AAGAAGTACGCGCCCGCCGCGACCTTCCTCGCACTTCGCCTGACGCGGCCAGCGTGGTCTCGACTGCTCTGATCCCTTAACAAGAACTCGAGATCAGGGGATCGCCTCAAGTTTAGCGGTGCGACGCCCGACTCGTTGTGGCGCGTCGTCACTCACCAGCACGGTCTCGGCCATCGCGACACACTTCTTAGCGATATCGTAGGCCTAGACGCTGTCGTGCATCACCGACCTCGCCTCTTCTAGCTTCAGATTGCGGTCACGTAGCAGGCCCTCGATTCGAACTTGGAGGGCTACGTCTGCGTCACGCGTCTCTCGCTTCACTTGCGGGAGAGTTAAGACCTCTTCGAGGCGCTGCTCGCCCATCCGGACGTGGTGCAGCCGTCGTAGTACGCTGGCTAGTCGCGTGCGAATGCCGTCGTACTCTTGTCGGAGGACTTCGGAGTCCGAATGAGAGTAGCGGGACAGATTCTTATGCAGGTGCTTGGCCGCCTTGATCCCTTCGACCACGTCGCGACTGGCGAGCCTGAGGGCGAACAACTCCTCGGCTTGTTTCGGAACCGCTGCCAGTTGGGCGCGACTTATGAAGTCGACGATCGCACTGTGCAGCGTCTTCGCGGTGGTCTCGTAGTCGATATCGACATCGTATGGGGCGACGGGTCCGGAGCGCCAGACGACCACCTCAAGCTTCTCGTCGAAGAGGATCGCCAAGCCCTCAAGACCAATCGCGTGGGCGATAATGGCGAACGCGTGATCGTAGAGATGAATGGTCTCTTTGCGAACTGCCTCAATCGCGGCGGCGGGCACGACGAGGGCCACCTTATTGAGATAGCGCGGCTCTGTTCGATAGCGCTCGACTCCAGGCATCAACAGGGTCAGGCGGTCCGCTAGTCGCTGAGTGAACGGGAGCATCACCACCACCCCAATCGTGTTGAAGACCGTGTGAAATACGGTGAGCTTGAGGGTGCAGTTGTCCGGCGCAATGCCGACTCCTGCGCTGATCGTGTCCACGGTCTAAGCGAGAGGTTGGATGAATACGATGGCGATCCCGGCCGTGACCGCGTTGAAGAGCAGGTGCGCAGCGGCCAAGCGCTTGCCCGCGATGTTCGAGCCTAACGCTCCGATGATCGCGGTAATCGTGGTCCCAACGTTGGCACCGATCGCCAAGGCCAATGCGTTCTCATCGGCGACCTGCTGCGTGGCCAGCGCAGTAATGATCAGCACCAGCGTTGCGTGGCTCGACTGCATGAGGACCGTCGCGGCCACACCGATGAGCATGAAGAGGAAGACGCCCCGATAGCAACAGCGAACGCCATCAGGTCGATCGTCTCACGGAACGCCTCGAATCCCTCCTTCATGAAGTGGATGACGAGGAACAGGAACCCAAGGCCGGCCAGCAAGTTGCCCAGCCCACGCAGGCTCTCGCTTTTGTGCGTCAGGAAGATCACGCCGAACACGAGCATCGGCATCGAAAACGCCGCGATGTTCACCTTCATGCCAAGTCCGGCGATCAGCCGGTCGTCGTTCCGAGGTTTGCGCCGAAAATGATGCCAATGCCGGCCGCCAGCGAGATCAGGCCGGCGCTGAGGAATCAGATCGCGATCACAGACACCAGTGAGCTCGACTGCATCACCGTCGTCGTAACGACTCCAAAGCTGACGCTCTTCCAGAGTCGATCGGTCGAACGCTTCAAGATCCGCTCGAGGACCCCGCCAGTGAATGCCTGGAATCCGCGCCCGAGCGCGAGCTTTCCGAAGAGGAAAACCGCCACACCAGTGGCAATTTGCTTGAACTCCTCACTCGCCCAGAGACCCCAGCAGAGAAGGACTAGCGCTATGAGTAGGACCCATCTGACCATTGCCGGTCGATACGGGAGTCGAACGCCGATATCATACCCTCGTCACACTCTCGACGTAGAGAAATGGGTGCCAGACTCGATCGACACCTCAAACTCGGAGGGTCATCGACATCCACACCCTCGCCGCGCTCCTCGCGTGATGCACCGTCATCAAAGGCAGCCTCCTTTCCTTCTGGATCCTGGCCCAGATGGCGGTGCCGGACGACGTCTACAGGACACAGCAGAAGTCGTCTCCCGTCGAACGCGAGACCTTCGACGTCGTGGTTTACTGCATGCTTGGCTTCTACAAGTTCATGTTCCCAATCTTCAATCTGGTCCCCTATATCGCGCTCCGGATCGTGATCGAGAGCGCGGGGCCCAGCTAGGTTCGGGGTGACGGTCCGCTCAGCGGCCGAGCCGGCTCAGGCCTCGTCCTCGTCTTCACGGAACTCGAGGAACTCGTGCATCGATCCGTCGTCGCCGGATGTAGACGCCACGTTCTTCGTCGCTCCGAATGCGATGACCGCCGCGCCAGATACCGCCGCGAGCAGCGAGCCAGCCATGACTCCGAGTCGCACGAGATCGTCCTGCGTCCCGTCTGGGAAAGCGAGACCGCCAATGAAGAGGCTCATCGTGAAACCGATGCCCGTCAGCATCGCGACTCCGTAGAGCTGTATCCAGTTAGAGCCAACAGGCAGGCTGCACCCCGTGAGTTTCACGACCGCCGCGATACCTGCGAAGACACCTATCTGCTTACCGATGAAGAGCCCCAACATGATTCCGAGCGGAACGGGCGTGACCAATGTCGCGATGCCCATGCCTGCCAGTACGATGCCCGCGTTGGCGAAGCCGAAGATCGGTAGAACGCCGTAGTTCACCCATGGCACGAGCGCGTGCTCGAGGTGCAAGAGCGGCGACTCCTCCTCTCCAGCTAGCGCGTCTGCAGGGATGCACAGCGCGAGAACGACGCCCGCGATCGTCGCGTGAAGGCCTGACTTCAGCACCGCAACCCACAGCACGGCACCAACCAAGAGGTAGAGCCCAAGCTTGCGAACCCCTGCGCGGTTCATGGCCCCAAGGACGCCGACAGTCACCGCCGCAATTCCCAGCGCTACGAAGCTGATCTTTGAGGTGTAAAAGAGCGCGATGATCACGATCGCGCCTAGGTCGTCGATTACCGCAATCGTTGTCAGCAAGATCTTGAGAGAGATCGGCGCGCGGCTGCCGAGGAGCGTCAGCACACAGAGTGCAAATGCGATGTCGGTCGCTGCGGGGATTGCCCATCCGCGGAGCGCAGTGGGGTCGCCCCAGTTGAAGAGGACGTAGACGAGCGCGGGTATCGCCATGCCACCGAGGGCCGCCGCGGCGGGCATTAGGCGAGCCGACGGCTCGCGCAGTGCTCCGTGAAGGAACTCCCGCTTCAGTTCGAGGCCGACGAGCAGGAAGAACACCGCCATCAACCCGTCGTTGATCCACAGGATCAGCGCTTTCTTCAGATGCAGGGGCCCGAGGTCTCCCCCGACCTCGAACGAGAGGAACGCAAGATACGCGTCGTACAACGACGTATTCGCCGCCACGATCGCCATCAGGGCCGCCGCGAGCAGTGTCAGCCCCGGAGTGGCGGGGTGGGCGAAGGTGCGGGAGAGGGCGTCGCGCATGGGAGTCCGTGTCGTGGAAGGGAGCGCATAACATCGGCGCGATACGTATCGATTCAAATCGATTCGATCGCCCCATAACATCGGTCATGCCTATGGGTAATTCGGCAGGCACGAGAGGGATTCATCGGCTTTACCGATGAATAGATCCTGCTAATTCGATTGGACCGATTCGCCGCTGGCGCGCATTTCTAGGGGCAACTCACGGAGAACTCATGAAGTACGTGCTCGCTGCTCTCGCATCCGTCCCGCTCATCGCTGTCGCAGGTCTCGACTACGCAGTCGAAATCCTCTGCCTCGTATCAATGGTCGTCGCTGCTCTTTGGTTCATTGACTATGTTGAAGGCGACACAGACAGCGACGTAACGAATGGCGCTGCCTAGTGCCCGGCGGCCAGGATGCGTTCAGGCTCGGGGCTCCGGCTTTGCCTAGGCGCCGTTACGCCCTAACCCGGTCGCTAACCCGCGCAGATGTAATCGCAGTGGCGACCGGCGCGATGTTCTCGAGCGGCTTCTTCCTCCTGCCAGGTCTTGCCGCGGCGGCTACGGGTTGGTCCGCCATTTTTGCGTACCTTCTGGCCGCGGTCCTCGTGATCCCCGCGATGCTCTGCCAAGCGGAGTTGATGACGGCGATGCCGCGAGCAGGCGGGGCGTACTTCTTCGTCGATCGCAGCCTGGGCGCGCGCGCCGGAACAATTGGAGGTGTGGGAGCATGGGCGACCCTCGTCCTTAAAAGCGCGTTCGCTCTCTTCGGATTCGGCGCATACGTCTCGCTCTTCGTGGACGCCCCGCCGCGCTTGATCGGGGCCGTGGGCGGCATCGTCTTTCTGGCTGTGAACTTGGTCGGAGCGAAAGAGTCCTCGCGAATCCAACGGTTTTTGGTCGGTACTCTGATCGGCCTGCTCGCGTTCTTCATGCTCGGCGGGTTCACCCAGCTTGCTCCGACGGGCCAGCTCAGCATGAGTCTCGCCGGACCTTTCCTTACCAATGGGCTCTCCGGCCTTCTGGCGACCACCGCGATGGTGAGCGTCTCGTACGCTGGACTGACCAAGGTCGCGAGCATTGCTGAGGAAGTCCGGGATCCGGACCGCAATCTGCCTACTGGGATGTTCTGGTCGCTTGGTATCGCCACGTCGCTCTATGTCGGCGGCGTCTGGCTGGTCCTGGCTACGGTCGACCCAGCCACACTGCACATCGATCTCGCTCCAGTCGCGACGGCCGCCTCACTGCTCTTCGGCGATATTCTCCCCGGTGACACGGCCCGGATGGTCATCGCGATCGCCGCTCTCGCAGCGTTTCTCTCGACGGCCAATGCGGGCATCATGGCCGCCGCACGCTATCCTTTGGCGATGGCGCGGGACGGTCGCGTCCCCGCCAAATTCGCGATGCTCAGCGAGAGGAATGTACCGGTCGTCGGAGTCTGGGTGACCGGCATTGCGACGCTCGCAGCGGTCCTGGCGCTCGATGTAGTCTCGCTCGCTAAGTTGGCGAGCGCATTCCAACTCTTGCTCTTTGCGGTCACAGCCATCGGCGTGATCGTAATGCGAGAGAGCGGGATCTCCGGCTACAAGCCGGGCTTTCGAACACCGTTCTACCCACTCATCCCGCTGCTCAGCATTGTCGCGTCGATAGGACTGATTGTCTCGATGGGCTGGAAAGCCGTGCTCTTCCCTAGCGCCGTCGTCGTCGTCGCGCTGCTCATCGCTCGGTCCCGACCGGAGGGTCACCAAGACCCTGGGGCGATCGCTCACATCTTTCGCCGCTGGGGCGCATCGGCGTCCAAGGGGCTTGAGCGGGAGCTCGGCTCGATCGTCGCTGAGCGCTCGCTTGAAGAGGGTGGCAACCACGCTGAGCTCGTCAGGCACATCATGTTGGACGGCACCGGCGGATGGGCAGGACGTCGAGTCCGCGAACTCGGATTGCCCCACGGGGCGCTGCTGGTGTTCATCGACCGTGGCGTGGACGCGTTTGTCCCGGATGGAGACTCACTACTCCAGGAAGGTGACCGGTTGACGCTCGTCTGTGAGCCCGGAGTAGAGGTCTCGGTGCCCACCGGCTTTGACTGAGCTAGTCCTCGGCGTCGAAGATATCGTGACCGTGCATCAGTACGGCCGCGATTCCTGGGTGGTCTGCGCTGCGTTCGGACCAGATCGCGTAGGTCCGTTCGCGGACATCGGTGATTCGGCCTACAGGCTCGACGTAATAGTCCTTTGCGACCTCCCGCTCGATCACGGTCGGCGCGAAGAACGCACCGGCGCCTGCCTGACCGAACGCTTTGAGCTGCGCGCTGTCGTCGAACTCGGCGACGACGAGTGGCATCAAGTCGTGCTCGTCGAACCAACGTTCGATCGATGCTCGCAGCATCGTGCCCACTGACGGCAGGAGAATCGGCGATCCATCCAGCGATTGAGGGAAGTCTTGGCGATATGCCTCGGCGTGGTCAGGTGTCGCGAAGCAGGTCATACCTGACTCACCGAGGAATTCGCTGAACGCTCGCACTGGGGTCCCTGATCGAATCGGCGCATCCGCGATCACCAAGTCGAGTTCGCCAAGACCCAACTCGGCCAACAGCATCTCCGGCCTGTCCTGGTGGCACGTAAGCGCCACTATGGGTTGTAAGTCGACGACCGGCTCCAGCACCCGCAGCGCGATCAGCTTCGGGACGACATCGCTGACACCCACGGTGAGGCGCCGGCCATGCCCTTTTCGATGGTTCGCAACCGCCTCGGTGAGCTCCGCGCCCAGGCCAAAGATTTGCTCGGCATACCGGTAGGCGGTGCGGCCCGCGGATGTCAGCACCAGCGAGCGCCCTTCACGCCGAAAGAGCGACTCTCCCAGGTCAGCTTCCAGCTGCTTGATCTGCTCGCTGACCGTCGGCTGAGTCACGTGGAGCGACTTGGCCGCCGCGGTCACACTTCCCTTGCGGACGACCGCTGCGAAGTACTGGAGGTGACGATAATTGAGTGTGCTCATAGCTCTTCATTGCGCGTAGAGGCCGCGGCTCTTTCGGGCCAGTATTACCGAGCGCTGGGTAGTGCCTTGATGGCCGTGAGCAGCTTCTTGCTTCGACCGACCTGCGCCTTTGCGCCAGCGAAAACGCTCAGGGTATCACTGGGTCGGCCGGTCTTCGCGATGAAGTCGATCTGTTCGTAGAACCAGTATTGGACAGCGAAAGAGCAGACCATCCGGACCATGCGGGCCGACTCTAAGAAGCGAAGCCAGGACGGCAGCAGCTGCTGCTCGTTTTCCGCCCGGGGCAGCTCATCGAGCCCTGCCATGAGCTGATTCGGTGCGTCAGTCATCACGCACATTGGCCTGCCAAGCCCAATCATGTCCGCGCTCTCGGTCGAGAGAGCGGACTCCATTGCGTCGCGCCGGCGCAGCCCCCCGGTGACCATCAATGGGATGCTCAGTTCGGCACGCATAGCCTTCGCGAAGTCGACGAAATACGCCTCGCGGGCCTTGGTCGACTCAGCAACGGCCTGCTCCGCTACGGGTTCTATCCCCTCCATGTCGAGGAGCTTCGGCTGCTCGTAGGTGCCTCCGGAGATCTCGATCAGGTCGACACCCGCTTTCTCGAGCCACTTCGCGACCTGAAGGCTGTCAGAGAACTCAAAACCGCCGCGCTGAAAATCGGCGCTGTTCAGCTTCACAACAACAGGAAACTCTGGCCCGACTGCGGCGCGAACCGCGGCGACACACTCCATCAGCGCACGCGCACGGTTCTCCAGCGAGCCGCCGTATTCGTCAGTTCGCAGGTTGCTCAGCGGACTCAGAAACTGCGAGAAGAGGTAGCCGTGAGCCGCGTGAATTTGCACGCCCGTGAAGCCAGCAGCCTTCAGCGCGGCCGAGCAGATGGCAAAACGTGCGATGAGATCGGTGATCTCCGCAGTGGTGAGCGGGATCGGTTCGCCGAACTGCCCTCCAGGGATACGAACTTTGACGGCCGATGGCGCCTTGGGTCGCTTGTTCACGCCCTTCTGTGTTTGGCGCCCTGCGAAACTGATCTGCGCCCAAAGCTCGTTGCTGTTGCGCGTTCCCGCAGCCGCCCAGCGCGCTAACGCCTCCCGCATCTCTTCGTCAGGTTCGCGGTCGACGACAACGTTGCCTGGGCGCTCCAAATGATCCCAGTCGACCTGAACATTGCCGGTGATCAACACGCCCGCTCCGCCGTCGCTCCAAACACCGTAGAGGTGGTCCAGCTCGGGCGTGGGCACGCCTGCCGCAGTCGCTAGACCCTCGGTCATCGCGGCCTTCGCGATACGGTTCGGGATGGTCACGCCACAAGGCAAGACGAGCGGTTCGCTGAGGTTGGTCATCGGCACGGTGAGTGAGGGTCGGCCTATGTGATCACAAACGGCGGGTCACACAAGCCCCGCGCCACCAGCTCAAGGGATTCGCTCGCTCACGATTCGGCGCAGGAACTCACGTAACATCCATCGACCGGCAAGCGCTTCCCCGCAGGCGAACGAGTGTCTGCGAGCTCGAAAGTACCAAGTGACAACGCCCTGGGACTAACCGGGGGCTGCTGCGCGTTGAACAATCCGCGCCGCGCTGCGTCTGCTATCGCTGACCCCCAACCAACTCCACGCGCCATGCATCGACGACGATTCCTCACCCGCACCGTGGCCGTATCATCGGGCGTCTTACTGGGCTCCACGGTGGCGACGCGAAGCCTGATGGCGCAATCTGACGACATGTTGGGCGAACTGGCTTGCTCGCTCACAACACGCGACGCTCAGGGTCCATTCTTTTTGTCCGGCGCACCAACTCGCGCGGCCCTGGGGCCTGAGGGAAGCAATCCGACAATCCACCTACGAGGCTTGATCGTGGGCCAAGACTGTCAGGCGAAGGCGAGCGGCTATCGTATCGATGTCTGGCACGCAGATGCGGCTGGCGCTTATCAGATGGAGGGTTCAGATGCGTATCTTTACCGCGGCCTGCTCGAAACAGACGCCGATGGTCGATTCGAAATCATGACGGTCCGACCGGGAAACTACAGCATCGGCCGCGACTACATGCGACCCGCTCACTACCATTTCAAGGTCTACGCGCCAGACGGCACCGAGGCCGTTACCACTCAATTCTACTTCGACGACGACGCGTACCTGGGAGAGAGCGACGGGTGCCAGCCGAGGAGCTGCGACTCCTACGATGAAGAGCGTTACATGCACCTCGTTACAGGCGATGGCAGCATGCAAACCGCGGACCTACGAATCGTCGTCTAAGCCACTCGCGAACACCGTCGCAGCCGTTAGTCTTCGTTTGCCGCCTGCCATGTGAGCGCGGCGACCATTGCCAAGCCCTCCTTGAAGAGCGCTGGGTCAATCTTGTCGATGGTGTCCGCTTCGGTGTGGTGGATGTCGAAATAGGCGTCGACGCGATTGCGCAAGCCAGTACCGAGTACGCTGCGTTTCTTCATGAGCGGGGCGATGTCGACGCCGCCCCCACCTGCCTCGACGGGAATCCCCGTTAGCGCTGCGACTTTTGTGAGCCACTTCATCTGTTCGGCGGTCCCGTTGGCCTTCCAAGCGAGTGGTTGGCCAGCACCCGCGTCGGACTCGATCGCCAACGCGTGAGGCTCATCCCCATGCTTGTCGACGTAGTCATGCCCTCCGCGGGTTCCGTTCTCTTCGTTCGTCCAGAGCACGACACGAATGGTCCGTCGCGGCGCAACCCCCAGTTCCCGAATCAAGCGAGCGGCGCCGACGGCGTGCATCACCCCTGCGCCGTCGTCCTGCGCACCCTGACCGATATCCCACGAATCTAGGTGGCCACTCACGAGAACGATCTCGTCGCTCAGGTCTGGATCGGAGCCAGGAATCTCCGCCAGCAGATTGCATGAGGGCGCGTCTGGCAGTGTTTCACAGTTCATATCGAACGCGACTAAGACTTGATGCCCGGCGACGCTCAGGCGGTCGATCAGCTCCGCATCCTCAACGCTGACCGCGGCCGCCGGTATCTTCGGAACGGCTTCTCCCTTGATCTCGTTGAGATACCGCAGGCCTCCGGTGTGCGGACTCGCGAGCGAGCCGACAGTAACGGAGCGCACGAGTACGCCGACCGCACCGTGGGCAGCGGCACGAGACGCACCCAGCGCCCGGTATCCAACTGCCTTTCCGTACTCTGGACCGCGCGGGAGCTGAGCCAACATGGGAGAGTTGAAGAGCACGATTTTGCCAGCCACATGAGGACCAAGATCATCGAACGAGCGGCAAACGACGACCTCTTCCTGAAGCACACCAGCGGTCGGAACGGAGTCGCCGAGTCCGAGCATCCGCATGGGTGCCGTGCGCGGCTCCAGCAGGGTCAGGCTCTCTTGGTTGCGACGCCAGTGGGGCACCATAACCGGATCACGCCGAACGTTCGCGTGCCCGTCCTCGATCAGCAGTCCCTCCGCGTAGTCGAAGGCTCGTTCGAGCGCTGACGATCCGCAAAGTCGAGGCCCGATCTCGTCGCAGAGCCTAACGAGACGAGAGAAGGAAGAAGAGTCGGCACGAGCCGCGGCTAAAAGTACATTTAGTGGCATGCGTTCAACCTAACATCCCTCTCGCAGAAACGCCCTCCGACAAGGAGGATCGATTCGACTTCGAACACGTCACTCGCTCAGATGGCCTCTCGGTTCGCTCCTGCAATATCCAGCAGCCTAGCGCAGAGGCCGCTCTCTTAGACGACCACGGAGAAAAGGAAGCGTGAACCCGCTCGACGCAGATCGCTGATCGGCTTGCGATCGCTCGGATCGGTAGCGCGCAAAGGTCGCCGCTGGGCTCTAGTGCGAACTAGAACACGCGACGAATGGTCTCGACTCCGGGCCTAGGGACGGGTACGAGCGGCAAGCCGCGCGACATTCCTCCCCTCGGGCTCCCGCCCGCCGAGCTTGCCATGACGACTACGACCCTCCCGCAGACCGCCGAAGAGCTTCTCGCCGGAATCACCGATCCCACCGGACCGGGTGAAGCTAGGTTCCTGTGTAAGTTCACCGACCGGATCGCTGAGCCACACCTGATCAACAAGAAGGACGTCGCGTTCACTCGGCTGATCACTCGCTTCCTGACACAGGTCGTCCCAGCGGTGATCGCGCTCTATCTGCTGCCCGGTTGGTGGGCACTCGCTGCGGGCGTACCCTACGTAATCTTCGTCTTCCTGAAGTTTGCCGGACCAGTGATGCTCGGGCTCCACGCGGCCACCCATCGGCCGCTCTTCCGTAAGCCGTACCGCGGCGTCGCGAAGTTCGTCACGCACGTCTTCCCGCCGTTCCTGGGCCTCACACCCTTCGCGTACAAGGCGCACCACGTCTTGATGCACCACTCCGAGAACAACGGAGACGACGACCTCTCCGGGACGGCGGAATACAAGCGCGACAGCCCGCTGCACTTCCTCCACTATTGGTTCCGCTTCTTCGCCTTCGCCTACGTGCACATGGCGTCGTACATGATCCGTAAGGGAAAGAAGAAGGTGCTCGCGAAACTCCTAATTGGCGACACGCTCTGCTGGGTCGGGATCGCGGCGCTCGCCTACTGGAATCCGGCCGCGACCATCATGGTCTTCATCGTACCGTTCCTGGTGATGCGTTTCGCCATGATGGCCGGAAACTGGACCGAGCACGCGTTCGTCGACGTCAGCGACCCGACCAATTCGTATCGGAACAGCATCAACATGATCAACACGCCGTACAACCACATCACGTTCAATGCTGGGTACCACTTGGTGCACCACATTGTTCCTGGGCGGCACTGGGCCGGGACCGTTTCAGCGTTCGAGAAGTACCTGCCGAAGATGATCGAGCAGAACTCGGTCCTCTTTTACGAGGTGCCCGACGCCCACGTCATCTGGTTCAAGCTCATGATCGGCGACTACGGCTACCTCGCCGACCATTTGCTCGACCTTGGCAACCGTTGGCCGACACGCGAGGACAAGATCGCGTTCTTGAAGGAGCGGGCGCAGACCCGGCGCGGCGACAAGCTGAAAGGGCTGCTCGAGCTGCGCGAAGCCGCCGCGGCGGCATAGTCAGTCGTGCCGGCCGACCTCTACTTCGATCTCGACCACACCCTCTGGGACTTCGAGACAAACTCCCGAGCGGCCCTGCGAGTGGGGTACGATGAACTCGACTTGGCTACCTTCGGCGTGCCGAGCGAAGAGGTCTACATCCAGGCCTACGAGGCTGCCAACTACGCATGTTGGGCCCAGTATCGAGCAGGCACAATGGACAAGGCGACCCTGCGATCTCGCAGGTTTCAGCTTGCTCTTAAGGCCATCGGCCTGCCGCAGGACGACGTACTCTCCAAGCGGTTAGGCGACCACTACATCGCCACCGCCCCTCGAATGACCGCGGTCTTCGACGGTGCAGTGGAGGTCGTAAGCGAGCTCTGTGAACGCGGACATCGACTCACGATTCTCAGCAACGGCTTCGAGGAAGCGCAGCACCTCAAAGTCGAGTGCTGCGGGCTCAAGCGGTACTTCGATGTTGTTCTCACGAGCGACTCGATGGGCCACACCAAGCCTGACCCACGCGCATTCGCGGCAGCCCTCGACGCTACGGGTGGACACGCGGAACGCTCGATCATGATCGGCGACAGTTGGGAAGCAGACATCAAGGGTGCCAAACTCGCAGGATGGCGACAGGTGCACTTCAACCCGCAGGGGGAGGAGTACAACGGTGAGCAGGCTTGGCGCACCGTCTCGCACCTACGCGAATTGCTCACCCTGCCCCTTGCGGCGATTCCAGCGTAGGACCGAGAAGGTGCGCTTATCGCCGTTGTGGTTTCACAACGAGGGTCGAGACCGAGGAGCGGCCGATGACCTTCGCGGCGGTCGAACCGAGGAACTTACCGGCCAAGCCAGGCTTCGAGGTACCCGCGATCACGAGCAGGTCGGACTCGTGCTCCTCAGCCAGCTTGGGGCCGACGCGCACGATCCAGTCGTCCTTGATCGACCAGCACCAGGATGAAGCAGCGTCGCCCAGCAGTGCGAGAACGCGGACCCTTGCAGCCTTCAAAATCTCTGTGTGGTGACCCTTGATCGCCTGGCGATCGTTCGGGAATCGGCGCAGAGCAATGTCTGCAGGGAAGTCGACGCAGTGCAGGAGCTCCAGTTCTGCACCGAGCCGAGCGAGCATCCACTCTCCGAGCTCGACAAGTTCCTCAGAGACGGGGCTGAGGTCGACCAGGAAGAGCGGCCTCTTAAACCCAACGTGGGACTGCGGAGCGACTACCCAGACGCTGCAAGGCGACTGCCGCGCCAGCGCACGAGCCGTCGAGCCGTAGGTCATTCGACCGATCAGGTCCTGCGAGTGGGCCCGCGGACCCACGACGACGCAGTCCGCCCGCCAGCTCTCGGCAACTCGGAGCAGCTCTCCGCGCGGTGGCCCGAAGCCGACGGTCGGCTCGGCAGGGACGCCCTCATGTGCAGCCTCCTCGACAAGCGCACCGAGGCGACCGAGCGCTTGCTCCGTCGCAGCAGAAACGAGGTCCGGAGCGGCTGCGACAGCGGCCATGCCGAGCCAATCGATGGAGTGGTGCAATCGTAGCTTGGCGCCCACTTGCTTGGCGAGCCAAAGCGCGTTTTCGAAGGCACGACGGTCCAGGTCGGTGACCTCGAGTTCGGTCGTAACGTCAGCGCCTAGCGAGATGCCGACAAGGATGCGTTGAAGGTCGAGGTTCATTGGGACACACTGGGAGCGAGGTTATTGCTCGTTCTCACAGCAAGCTACGTGCCATCGGCGGCGGGGAGCGGATCACCAGACGTTCTCTGGGTTCTCGACCCGCGGAGCCTCGCACTTCCGTGATATCCCGCCCTTGGGAGTGCGTTATCTCACAGGTTTACGGGCATAGCCCCACCACGCGCAGGGGCCTGCCAAGGGACTAGTATCCCTCGAAGTCATCCTTAACAGCGCGCCCTTTCGGCATCGCTACCCCTCGACCGCCGAAGATGGACGCGCCGTACTCGCGGCCGGGGAGTCGCAACGTACCGTGGATACGATCCCAGAACATCAGGTGCTGCCCGAAGTTCACGTGGAAGTGCACATGGTGGTCATCGTGATATGCCGACGGGGGCTGCCACGGAATGACCGACTCCAGATCGACGCCGCTGTGGTCGATGATGTTGAACACCAGGATATAGATCATCACGAATCCCATGACCGCGGGGTGCAGAGGCACGATAAAAATCAGCGCGAACGCGGCTGCCTGCAGCGACATCAGCTCGAAGGGGTGCATCGCAACCGCCGCGAACGAAGTCGTCGCGATGTACTTGTGGTGGTGCCGGTGTACACGTTTGAAGAGCCACTTAATATGCAAGGCCCGGTGCACGTAATACGCGCCTGCATCGATCACGATGAAGACCAATGGGACCGACAGAATCGTGTACGCCCAGCCCTTCTCCGCGACGTCGAAGTAGAGCTGATTAGGCAGCCCGTGCTGGATTCCGTAGATCATGAACCCGGTGATCACTCCGCCGATCGTCATGTTCATCGAGGCCAGCCAAATTGCCTGGCGGTGCAGCTTGTCCGGTAAGAATCGCTTCGGCTGACATTTCCACTTCTCCGCCTCGGCGCGTTGCTTCACGTAGTAGCGGTAGTGATAGAACCAAGCGACGGCGTGGAAAATGATAAGGCCGAGGCCCGCTGCGCCGATGACGTCGATTGCCAGGAGGGGCCAGTCGATGGGCATGATTTGTCTCGCTAACGAATTAAGTGACTGACCAATTACTTAATCCATCTCGAGTGCCAAGAAAAGTCTCGAAAGCTGCCTCGTAAGGAACCGATTCACGAAGTTGCCCGTTAGACCCTCCAACTCCGACCTCCCGCCCGACCGCTATGCGACTTCCAAACTTTCGTCTGCCCAGTGTTTTCCTGGTTCTAGCCTCCCTGCTCATGACCCCACTCGCGGCCGACGCGGGAGCGTTCACCAATTACGACTTCGAGACCGGGCAACCGCTTCACTTCGAACTCAAACCGCCAATTCTCGTGGTCTTGCCTGCGGTGATCTCCGGCGCCGCGTTGCCGATCGAGGACATCGCGATGTCCTCGTATCGAGAAACCGACCCGACGTTCGCGTCTTACGGAGTCGATACAGGCAACTTCGGACCGGACGTTCCCCTTTATGGAATCGACGGTTCAATGACTTCCGTGCGGGAGGCGTCCGCAGAACGCCCCACCCTCTTCATTGCAGTCAGCCTGACCTGTCCCATCGCGCGAGCCGCCATCGCCAGAGCGATCGAGGTGGCAGCGCTCTTCGATGGAGCGATTGACGTAAAGCTGGTCTACGTCGTGGAGGCACATCCATCGAATGACCCATCGCCCTACGTCGGTGCGGAGTGGCCGTCGCCCGAGAACACGCTTGAGGGAATCCTCTACCAGCAACCGAGGACGTTCGGTGTTCGCGCCGCAATGGCCGAGATGCTCGTGACACTCCACGACGTGCAGCTGCCGATGCTGGTCGACGGACCGGGGAACGAGTGGTGGAACACGTACGGTCCAGCGCCCAACAACGCGGTCTTGCTCGCTCCTGATGGCACCGTGCTGCTTGAGCATGGCTGGTTCGACGGCGAGGGGCTCGATATCGTCGGCGACCTTATCGAGGTCTTGCCGAGAGTATGAGGTGACCTCCGTCATCGCCGAACCGGCAAAGCCGAACCGCCCACCATGACGTAGGGACACCATGAGCGAAGCGAATCGTGTCCGCGAACCGAGCGAAGCGAGGCGAGCGAAGCGAGGCGTGTCCGCGAACCGAGCGAAGCGAGGCGTGTCCGCGAACCGAGCGAAGCGAATCGTGTCCGCGAACCGAGCGAACCGAGCGAAGCGAGCGAAGCGAGGCGTGGCCGTCGTTTCACGCGTCCGACTCCTCGCCCTACTTGAATCATCGACGAACGATCGAGTGGTTAGAAGTGTGCACAGCCGGGCACGATTCGCTTCGCTCATGATGCCCCTACGGGTGGACGAATAGGGTGTTGGGGCTCGATTCTCGGAGGAGCGACCCTCGCAGCACAGACCTCGCGCCCGCCGTGACGGAGGCACATCGGGGCTGAGGGGCGAAACGGAGTGGAGCAGAATCGTGTCCGCGCGAGAGCGCGCGTACCCTATGCTGCCGGAAGGACCGCAACAAAGGACGACCCGACTCCGAGCTGGCTTGTCGCGGTCAACGACCCGCCAAGCTCCTCGCAAATCGAGCGGCTGATGGGCAACCCAAGCCCGGTACCGCCGTACTCGTTAGCGGTGCTCGCCTCGGCCTGAGAGAAGGTCTCAAACGAACGCTGGAGCTGCGAGGCGGTCATGCCGATGCCGGTATCCGTAACCGTCAACGTCAGCTCCTTACGATCACCGGTGACACGCAGGGTCACCGTGCCCTCCTTAGTGAACTTTGCGGAGTTCGAGAGCAGATTCAACAGCACTTGTTTGAGACGGGTTGAGTCGGTGCGGAACCGTTTCGACTGGCCCTCATCCTCGATGACCAACGCGACGCCACTCTCCACGATCATGGGTTGGATCGAAAAGCGGACATCTTCGATGACCGAGTGCAGCTCTACGTCCTCGATGAAGAAATCCATCTTGCCCGATTCGACCTTGGCGAGATCTAGAACGTTATTCACGAGGCCGAGCAGGTGGTGGCCAGCGCCTCGAATACAGTTCAGATCGGTCGCTGTCTCCTCGTTCCCAGCCGCCGCGGCATCCTCACCAAGCATCTCGCTGTAGCCGATGATCGCGTTGAGTGGAGTACGCAGTTCGTGACTCATGCTGGCGAGAAAGCGACTCTTAGTCGCGTTCGCTTCCTCCGCCGCGTCGACCGCCGCGGCGAGCTCAATCGTTCGAACCCGAACCCGGTCTTCCAGTTCCTCGTTCAATTGCTCGAGACGTTCCCGAAGACCGCGCTCGATCAAACGGGACCCGTAGTGTCGGATACCGAGGAAGAGTCCCAAGAACGTCGTCGCGATACCGAACACTGGGAGGAGATCCTGCGTGAAGTTCTCCCGATAGAAATACAGGGCCAAGCCCACCGAACCGAAAGCGCCGACAGTTACCAGCCAGTCGAGAGCGTGGGCCGGGGCGCGAACGGGCTCCTTCTCCCCCGCGTCCTGCAGCCAGTCTTCCTCGAACGCAGCTGCGATCGTTAGCGTGAACGCTCCGATCCAGAGCACGTCCATGTTCATGCCCGCCTGATACGAGTCGACGAGCAATGTAACCGAGTAAACGGTGGTCACCGCCGTAAGACAGGCGAGCCCTAGGATCATCAGCAAAAGCACTCGTACGTTTCGGCCCCATACAGCCTGCCACAGACAAATCAGGCCGAAGAGCAGCCCGGAGATGTGCACGATCGGGTACGCCGTCGCTGTCGACACATAGAGCCACGGATGGTTCGACAGAAGGGCTGGCTGATAGAGCAGTAGCGAGCACACCACGACCATCGTGCAGGTGACCACGCCCAGGTCTCCGACTTGCTTGAGGGTCAAATCACGCGAGGGCTCGCCTGATTTGTAGTTCAGAAACCCGCCCACATAGAGCGGTACAATTCCCAGAAAGAGCGCGTCCGCGATCGTCGGAAACGGCGTCACCACCTTCTGGACCAGCTCAAACCAATCCCAGATCAGCATCCCGATGCACCAACTCGCGCACCCCGCGCCAAACCACTTCCAGGCGCGCTGGATGTGCGGTTTCCTCGCTTGCCTCGCCGTCTGAAAACACTTCCAGGCAGCGACACCAGCAACCATGGTCCAGCCGAGGTCAGCCCAATAATGCACTGCAATGCCGGACCCGCGCAGGAGCAAAGTTCCGACGTGGAAGAGCGCGGTAAACGCGACCAATCCGCCCATAACACGAGTGCGTCGGTTCACCTGGGGACCTCGGAGAGAATGAGCCTCCACAATCGCCGCTCACGCCCGGAAGTCAACCGCAGGGCCTTTGAGAGAACGGAAGTACCCCGAATGGGAGGTGCCCTGGCCGTCTCAGGATCCGACGTTTCGGATCCTGCGCCCGCCACTCCTAAGGCTGATGCAGCTTGGTCCAAGCAGACCACCCATGCGTTCGTGACGCTCGGACCGTGCGTCAGCGGCGAACCGCAGCCGCAGAGCCCAGTGGCACCATCGGTCATGACCCCGAGCGCATGAGTGCACTCCATTGTTCTCCGAGAGCTCGAGCCGAGGCAACCAGGTCACCGCTTGAGCCCAGCAGAACCCGAGACTATTGCAGATTCTTCCCCGGAATCAGTATGACCGACGAACATGTCGAGACCAACCGCCAATGGTGGGATGAGCGCGCCTCCTTCCACCGTCAGACCGACCTCTATCAAACCCATCTTGGGCGCCTAAAAGCAGGAGGCTACGCCTTGCTTCCGCTTGAGCTGAGCGAGCTGGCGGAGCTCGGCGGACTCACCGGGAAGCGTACTCTCCACATGCAGTGTCACATAGGAACCGACACCGTCTCGCTTGCGAAACTTGGCGCGCACGTCATCGGCCTCGATTTCTCGGCTGAGGCCGTCACTCAAGGGCGCAGGCTCTCAGAGAACCTCGACCTGCCAGCGACCTTCGTTCAAGACCGGGTGTGTAACGCTGGCGAACGCTTCGGACCCGTGTTCGACTTTATCTTCACGTCCCACGGAGTACTGATCTGGATGCCTGATTTGGATGTTTGGGCGACAAACATCGCCGGATGTATGAAGCCAGAGGGCACATTCTATCTGTCGGAAGAACACCCGTTGAGCTGCGCGCTCTCACCGGAGAATCGCGAAACAGAGCAGCTCACCCTTAAGTATCCTTACCTCTCCCAGCCTCGGCCTGATCGTTTTACCGACGCTGGCAGTTACGCGGACTCTGGCCGAAAGACCAAGGCGAACACTACCATCGAGTGGCGCTGGGGGATTGGAGACGTGGTGAGCGCGCTGCTGCGCGCTGGTCTGCAGCTCCGTTGGCTCCGTGAACACTCTGTTGGCTTCTACCCATTGCTCCCAGATATGGTCGAAGGCGCAGACGGCCAATTCCGACTGTCCGAACCCCACCACGGGAAGTATCCCCTCGGATACTCCATCGCGGCGTACAAGGCCTGACGCGACTTGGTGCGAGCGGGACTCGCTTCGCTCATGCCGCCCTTACGATGCACGGGCGGGAGAGATGGGGTGAGGATGAGGGCGGGCTTTACGCGGCTGAGGTTGCGATCTCCTGCACGTCACCGAGAGCAAACGCGCGAATTGTTACAGAGATTCGACGCCCGTGGCGACTCGTGAGGAGCGGGACTTCGTGAGTCCAGTGTTTGTTTGTTTCCGACGGAATCGACACGTACATGCCGTCGTGCACAGGGAAGTCCTGGAACCCCTTCCCCCGCCATGGACGCATTCGAAACGTGCGGCTCGCACCCAGTGAGATACTGACGATCGGCAAATCTTTGACGAGGTCATCCGCCTTATCGCGGTGCTTGCCGATGTAGTGGCCGAGTGCGGAATCGTACCAGTTGACCAACAGGCCGTTCATTCGGGGGTCGATTTCACTTTGAGCCCATTCGAGGAAGATCGCGAACTCGTCCGGAACCGATGCCGCCTCGCTGATGTTTCCAGCGAAACGGTAGTCCTGACCGAACGCCTGTTGCCAACGTGGCACCTCAACTTTTCGGCCCATCATCACGACCGTCGCGTGGTGGTCCGGTCGAAGCCCCCACAGATGGTCGAATTGATCGAAGTCCGGGACTATTCTGGGTGGAATAGGGCCCAGCGTGATGTTTGCGTCTGGGCCGAGCGGACGACAAACGGGTGCGACAGGAATGGGCAATGGGAATAGCATCATTCACTGTACATATGTTCATGTGGCCCTCAAGTCCAGAGGCCACGGCCGCGGCCACGCGCCAACAGAGGATGAACGCCGCCCTGCCTCGGTGGAGAATAGGCGGGCTCGCAAGCCAGGAGGCCGCGACACGAGCGGCCGAAACGAGACGAGCGGGGAAGTAGCAAGTTGGAACGAGACGAGACGAAACGAAACGACCTCGAACGACCTGCTCAGCCGACGCCTACGGGCGTCCTAGTTGCAGGTGGAGCCGGCAAGCCCCGACGCTACTATCTGTGTTCCCCACAACGCAGCGGACAACAGTTTCGTAGGCATCGATGCCTTCCGAAAAATCGGTGGCGCAGTTATTCACACAGCCTTCGTCGCCTTCGCAGGTGTTCCGGCAATCAAGGAGGCCGACGCAGTCGCTATTCGACGAACAGCCCGCACCGGCGGACTCGCAGCACCCGCCCGACCCGAGTTCGGCGACCTGGCAGGCGTCACAGTCCGAGTACTCTTCACCGCCGTCGTCGCACTCAAGGCCCGGGGCAGCGTCCGGCTCTGTATCTTCCACGACATCCGGCTCGTTCACGTCGGGAACGCTCACATCTGGCTCGTTCGCGTCGGGCTCCGTCGGGTCTTCGGACGTATCCGAAAGGGCCGTGTCTGACCCATCAACATCCGCTGAGGCATCGATGGGGGTGTCGGCGCTAACGTCGGATCCGCCAGCATCTCCGGCAGTGTCTGTTGCGGTGTCTGTACCGAGCGCGCTCGGCCAGAAGCCGGGGTCCTCCGAGCACCCGGCAAGTACGATGAGAACAAGAGCCGCGAACGGCAGGAATGAGTGGCGCATAGCCGATCACGAGAGGAGATCGAGCCATAGTGGCGTCGCAGAGGTCCACGTAGCGTGGTCCGGCGTTGAGAGCCAACGGGTTCTCGTAGCTGCTGCTCTGCGCCGGCCTTGTTCCGTGCTCGCCGCCCTCTTCCTCTTCGGATGGAAGTTGCTCTTCATCCGAAGAGGAAGAGGGCAAGCCACCGAGCTACGCGAGCGATCCTCGGCTCCTCCTCGCTGGAGTCTCTATCTTCACCAAGACGACGCGCAGCGTGTTCGGCCGGTCCCCGCCTAACTCCCGGCCTCAAAACCAAAGAAGACCAGGCGATTGCTCGGCCTTCTTTGGAGCTAGCGAGATCTACGGAAGCCCTACGATCGAACGCTCGCAAGAGTCCAGCGAGCCCTTTCAATCTGTGTCGGTTCTGTTGTCGCCGACATCGAAGCAGTCACATGCATCGCCGATTCCGACGCGGAGTGTGTCATCCGTGCCCCAAGTGTCAGGGAAGTTGCCGCCTCATTTTCCCAATTCCCCGGGGCGTAAGATGAGGCAGATGAATGCAGTACTCTGAGAAGTTCAAGTCGCGGATGATCGTGAAGCACACAGCTCCCAACGCTCGGTCGGCGAACTCGGTTTCACGCGAGGTTGGCATCTCGCAAGCGACCTTGTCGCGATGGCTTCGAGACGCCAAAGTCTCTCCGATGACAAAGAAATCCAAAGCGAAGAAGTCGAAGCGCCGGTGGTCTCCTGAAGACAAAGTGCGGGTTGTGATGGAGGCTGCTGCGCTGTCGGGCGAGGAGCTCGGTGCCTTCTTGCGCCGAGAGGGGCTTCACGACGTGGACCTTGAACGATTCCGCGCGGACGTCACGGAGGCTGCGAGCGACGGCCTACGGGCTCGAAACCGTAGAGGTGCGACTCCGGAGCAGAGGGAGATTCAGCGGCTCAAGAAGGAGCTGGCGCGCAAGGACAAGGCCCTGACGGAGACAGCAGCGCTCTTGGTGCTGCGGGGGAAATGGGACGCCTTCCTCGCGGAGGGCGAGGAAGGCGGCACCCCCGAGAGGAACGATTGACGCTCCTATCTCTGCTTGAGGAAGCCCAGGTCGCGGGCGCTCGGCTGAAGCCGGCTTGCGCGGTCGTAGGGCTTGATGCGCGAACGATCCAACGGTGGCGCGCGTCCGGTGGTGGGGACGACGAGCGTCACGGCCCGAAGACAACTCCGGCAAACAAGCTGAGCGCCGCCGAGCGGCGGAAAGTCCTCGCGACCGCGAACTGCTCGAAGTTTCGAAACCTCTCGCCCAAACAAATCGTGCCGAAGTTGGCCGATCGCGGCGAGTACGTGGCATCAGAAGCGACGTTCTACCGGGTTCTCCGCGACGCCGACCAACTCTCTCACAGAGCACGAGCGAAGGTTCCAAAACGCACACATCGCCCGGACGCGCACGCGGCCACAGGTGCGAATCAAGTGTGGAGCTGGGACATCACGTACCTCCGCTCAACCGTCGCTGGGCGCTTTTTTTACCTCTACCTGATCGTCGACGTCTGGAGCCGGAAAGCGGTAGCGTGGAGTGTCCATGAACTCGAATGCACAGACCTGGCTTCTGAACTCCTCGAAACAGCTCTACAGGCCGAAGGCCTGTCCGAAGTTGAGCTCGTGCTGCATTCAGACAACGGCGCGCCGAGGAAGGGCGCGACTCTCCGCGCGACGATGGAACGGTTGGGAGTTACGCCGTCATACAGCCGCCCCAGCGTGAGCAACGACAACCCATTCTCCGAGTCCCTCTTCGGAATCACCAACGGCCGCCCCGAATACCCACGTCGTCCCTTCAAAGCCAAAAACGAAGCCCATCGCTGGGCCCAAACGTTCGTCGCCTGGTACCACCACGACCATTTGCACAGCGGCATCGGATTCGTCACCCCGCTGCAGCGCCACAACGGCCACTCATCAGCCATCCTCGAGTGCCGACGGGTCGTCTACGAGGCGGCGAGGACGCGTGCGCCCAAGCGGTGGTCTGGACGCATACGAAAGTGGGAAGCGCCTGCTATCGTCCACCTCAACCCGGTCGTCGACGACCGAATCCACACAATCAACCCCGACGCAGCGTGAGCGGCAAAGGCGGCAACTATGTTGACACCCATCGCGTGTGAGCGGCGGCGAGCGTGTCGCTCGGGTAAGCGGCGGGCTCGAAGCGAACATCGTCGGGAGGCACGGACCAATCACCACCCGCGTTGCGACCTTGGAGCCAAGCGCCCACGGCTCCATCTGGATTCTCGAAGCCCTGGACAGCTCCATTGTACCAGCTGTCATCGCCAGCGCAGTCAATGCAGAACACATCGACGATGTTCCTCGCCTCACAGAGCACGGCTTCGAAGATCACCAGTGGGGGGAAATCGAGCGACTGATGAGGCGCGTCCGTCTAGTGAAGGACTGGCTCTGTCTCAGGTGCCGGCACCTTCGTATCGTACATGATGGCGCCAGCTCGAGCGTCGCCGAAGTTGAAGTGTTCCCAGTACGGAGCAACCAAGCCGTTGGGCGATCCGCGTTCGGAATCCCGGGCGCTCCGAAGGCGGTCCATGTATCAGCGCCAAGTATGATGGAGCCCTTCGTCACAACTCGAAGCATGGTGTGTTTGTCGTCGTGGTAGGAGAAGTCGAAGCCATTCAGAGTCTCGATGCTTGAGTCGTCGCCGCACGCCGCAGCAATCGTCGGCATCGGGCGCGGGTCGAAGGAATCGAGTCTAGGTCCGGGCCCACGTTTTTGAGCTCCGTTTGATCCTCGTGCGGGACGTCCGCGCACTTGTCACGGGCGTCGCCTAGCTTGTCGCGTTCCGTCGCCGACGTCATGCCTCGCCCGCGCCCTCGAGAATCTCCTGCGTCTTACCCGAGTTCGACACGCTCTTCTTCGCAACATCCGCCATCGGTGTGGCCTCCGCCTCGCCCAACATCTTCAGCTTCTGCTCCTCGCTGAATCTGCTCTTCTAAAACGTCTATCCCTGGGTGTCGAAGGAACGATGCCAGATACCGCGTCGTCCGAAAATCGAGGAGCAGATCAACTCCGTGGGGCCACGGTCTGCTGACCCCAGACACTTCCGTGCAATCGACCCCATGAGAGCCTACTAGTGGCTCCTTGCAACTACCCGTTAGGAGCTATGTCAGCGGTTCGAAGAATAGTTATATTTTCAGACAGCGAGATGGGTGTCGGCGGTGCGACCGACGACTTCCCGTTCGAGACGTGGTTCGGCGAGCTACTCCGGCAGACCCGCGCCGAGACGCCTGACGACATCGAGCTGATCTGCGTCTTCAATGGCGACACCTTCGATTTCCTGAAGTCCTCCTTAGCCGACGGCACGCATCCGCATGTCATCCACGAGGAGGCCTCACTCGATAAGCTCGAGCGAATGGCGGTCGCCCACTCCGACTTCTTCAAATCCCTCGGCCAACTCCTCAAGGACCGATCGAAGCGCACGCGAGCGCTCTTCACCGTTGGCAATCACGACTACGACCTCGTGTTTCCTCGTGTGCAGACTCGGATTCGAGCGCTGCTCGGCTTTCCGGACACGGTCAGTTTCGTGGGAGAAGGCGTTGAGCTAGGAGATGCCTGGATCGAACACGGGTCTCAAGAAGACCAGATGTTCCGATTCGATTTCGACAACCCAACGATGAAGTGGAATGACCTCGAGGTGCTGCGGCTTCCTTGGGGGGCCATCGGGACGATCGACGTCGCCCTGCCGGTGCAGCACCTCTTCGCCCACCATGACCGAATGCGCCCCCGCGGGATGGTCTTCGACCTGATGCCCGAGCTGAAGGAGCTGCTCGTTGGGCTCGCTTGGCGCTACTGGAGCCGAGAGTATCTGAAGCGCTGGGTCAGCCGAAAGGATCCGCTGGCCAAGGTGAGCTGGGCGATGTTCCGTGAGATCGGCTGGCGCCTGCGCACCGCAAACGCCTCGCTGACCGTTCAGGCACGTTACCGAGACCGCCTCCGCACGGGCGACCATCGTGTGATGGTCATCGGACATGAGCACGAAGCTGCTTGGTACACGTGGTCAGACCGGAAGCTGCTCACAACTGGCTGCTTGCGGGCCGAGTATGGTCTCTCCGCGGATGGCCTCGAAGAGACGCTTCTTCCCGCGGTCTTCGCAGAACTCTGGCAGGACGAGCTCGGACGAACAGTGCGGTCTGGCCTAATAGAAGTCGACACACCCGAGCCGATACCGGGCTGGAAACCGAACTCGATTTGGGACGTGCTCCCGACCGTCAGAGCCATGCTCGCAAAGGACGTCGAGAAAGACGAGGTCAGGGCTGCTATCGAGTCGGAGGAGCTCGCCGAGACTGACGAGCCGGAAGTCGGCGACGAGATCGAGCCGGCCGAGGAGACCGGACTCCGTGACGAGATCGAGCCGGCCGACGAGTCCTAACGATGACCGCGCGAGCCCTCTGCGCGTGCGGCTCTTACCCGGCGACGATCCGCATCCCCAGATTCTTCGCCTCGTAAATTCGCTTGCCGTCGACCCACAGGCTTCCGTTCGCGAAGGCGTACGCGCCCTTCTCATCCTCCCCGCGTTCCACAATCTCGATCGTCGATTCGATCGTCTTGTTGTGCAGCAAGACCTGCCCGCGGTACTTCCAGCTGTGCTCGGTCCCCAACGCGACCGGCTCGAAGCGAGGAGCCTTGATTCCATCATCCATTCGCTCCTCGAGCATGAAGAACTGCAAGAGCTGGAGAAGGGCCTCCAGGCCGAGCGAGCCGGGCTGGACTGGGTCCTGGAAGAAGTGCGCCTTGAAGAACCACTCGTCCTGATCGACGTCCTTCTCTGCTCGAAGCTGTCCCAGCTCCGCCGCGCCCGCGCCAGGCCAATAGCCGGTCACGCGGTCGAGCATCAACAGCATCGGGTCTGCGAGGTGCGGACGCTCGGAAGCCCAGTACGGACCCGGCTGAATGCCGAGGTCGACGACGAAGCCTGAGGAGCGCTCAACGAATTCCCTTTGTTGGCCCGACACCGGTAGACCCGCCTGATTCGCCAACGCGGCGGGCGGGAAGAATCCAAACACAGTGTGCAGTTCGTAGACTCGCTCGCCGTCGATCTCGCAATCGACCTTGAACGCCTGCACGATCATGCCGGCGGTCGACGAGACACTCAACAACTCGACATGAGTGGTCAGCGTGCCATCTGTGGGTACGAGCTCCCGATAGAGAGTCGCTGATCCGTCGAGATTTCGGAACCCAAGCTCAGAGTCGACGGTCAACGCAGAACCGACGGCGGAAGCTAGCCAGCCACACGGTTGCAGCGCAGCCTCCAGCAGCACCGCAAACGGCATTGTAGGCGCCCCATTCACATCGAAGTACCAGGCTGAGTCTGGGATGTCGTAGTCGATCGACACCTTCGCACCGGGCTTCATCTCGCCTGGAACGAAGTCGAGCGAACGGACCCGAGACATGAAGTGATATGGCGGACCAGGCAAACGAGCGACCGCTCTGGGGCCGTCGAAGCGCTCGTACATCGGACCAAACGCATCGGAAGGACGGCCCCACGCGGCGGCGAGCATCGACGCGTAACCAAACTTGAAGCCGTCGACTACCGCGACCGGCTCCGGGTCGGAGATATCGCTGAGTAACTCCGGCATCGCTTCGAGCGGCCAGTCTGGCACGAGCTCAAGTGCAATTCGGCGACCATGGAAAGCCTTGAGCCCATCGACCGTGCAGAGCACGTCCGCGAAGAGAGTTGGGATGGGCCCATCGTGCATCTCCTCGACGAAAATCTCGTATGTCAGGAGTTTACTCGTCGGCGTCGCTTGGCCGCGGCAGCTCAGAGGAAACGGAGTCTCGGGTTTCGGCTGGAATCGCCAGCCATCCCGGCGCAACGTGTAGCCCATTGCGGCCAAATAGATCGACATTGCCTGTAGGCATCCCTCAAACATGAGGGTGCCCGGCATGCAGGGATCGTTCTTGAAGTGACCGTCATAGAACCAGTGTTCTTCGGGTAGCCTCGCGCGGTCGAGCGTGAATTCCCCCCGCAGGTAGCCTCGACCCCACGGTCCTCCAGTCGGATCGATCGAGGTCACGCGGTCGAGCAGTAGCATATCGCCACCCTGCACTGCCGGGGAACGTGTATGAGCGAGCGCGACACCAAACAAATCCCCGAACGCCGCGGCGCCCCGCCTGGAGAATTCGTGCAGCATCGCCGCGTCCATCGCGCGCGGGACCTCGTCGACCGTCGGACTGTCTAACCGGGCATCCTCGACAACTTCCTGCTCCTCGGCCGTCCACAGACAACCCGCCGAATCTGCGAGTTCTTCGTTGGTAAAGAAGCCCGCTTGTCCCTCGCGAACCGAGAGCTGCGAGCGATCGCCGACGTGACAATCGTAATGGAAGAACATCAGTCGGACGTCGCCGTGTTTGGCGTGACTGTCCAAGTGAATGTCGTAGCGCAGCGTCTCGCCAGCGTGCGGCAAACTCCCGTGGTAGGTGAGTTCACAGCCCAACAACCGATAGACTCGCTCGCCCCGATTGTAGTGATCGATACCGAGGTACGAGATCAAAATCAGGTCCGCTTGGCCGGACTCGATGAGGATTCCGGCGGGCATATAGCCCCGGTTCAGATACCACGAGTCCCACTCGACATCGGTCTCGGTCCAGATCGTGCCTCGTCCCATCGAAGCAGGTTCAGCGTCGAGCCCGATGACCCGATCAGCGAGCAGCAACCTGCCTTCTGGCATACGAACTTGGCATTCGAAGTCATCTTGGCCGATGAACTTCGGACCAAAAACCTGCGAGATCTTTCCGCTGGCGTGCACCATCAAGTCTTCCCGGCTCATCCGGAGGCCCGGTAACTCAGGTTCAGGCGATGATTGCTGTGCTGCCAGTCGCTTGGTCGGTGCGACCGATGACGGCAGAGGCGGTCTTTGAGGGAGGCCAGTCACTTGGGGCGTTGGCGGCTCCGCGGGAGACGGCAAATGGTGCTGCCCTTGCCTGGATGGCGCGACGAGCGGAGCCGCCGGCTGCGCGCGGGCGGTCGTCACTGGTTCCGTGGGTGCCGCTGCAGCAACTGGTGACGCGCCACCCGTCACCGATTGAGCCAATACCCGAACTGACTCGGTTTGGAAGGCGAGGTATTGCGTATGCAGCGCCGTTTGCTGAGCGAAGTGATCCGCTTGTAGCTGGGCCAGTTCATCAAGGAACGCAGCATGCGCACTAAGCGGTCCGCCCCCCACTAGAGGTGCGATTGTTGTCGGTTGGTTGAACGGCTCAGAGCCACTTTCCTGCCGAGGGACACGCCCCACGAGACCACTAAAGGAGCCTGCGACTGCGGCGGCTTCGGCAGCTTGTTCACGCTGCAGCGCATTCGCTGGCTGATCGTTCGCCATCTCCGGCGGCAGCGTGCCTGCAGAAAACGCCGTCGGTGCAGGCGCGGGCGGAGTGGCCGGGGAGACGTTCGTCTGGGAATTGACGGGCCGCGGGGCGACCAAGAGGAGGTCGATTGTGGCGCTAACGGGCGGAAGCGGTGGTGCTGGCGGCATCGGTTTCGTGTTGGGTAGTTCTGCGGGCGCCGATCGAGTCAGATTCGGTTGGGTCGTCGGGACCGAGGCACCGGGTACGATCGTCGGAAAAGACCTTGGTACGGCGGTCGTGGCTCGGACACCGAGGGCGGAGCGGGACGATGATGTGGAGGCGCCAGAGGCAGGCGAGAGTGGCGGTTCTTCACCAATGTCGACAGCAAAACGCGGAATCTTTGGCGGCGCTTGCCGTGCAGGGACCGAAACGAACGGCCCGAGCGGTCGCTCACGTTCGCCGCTCAGACGGCGCAGCCCGGGAAGATCGGTATCGACCCCAGCGCAGGTGAGCTCTGCGACCGCGTGCAAAACACTGCTGTAGCCGCCCTTTGACGCGTCCAGAGCGACCGCAACCACATCCTCGCCTGCCAGGATCTCTCTGATCGCGCTGGTGGCAGCGCCCTGAGGCCCGCACTCGATGAAGACACGAACTCCGTCCGCGAAAGCAGCGCGCACCGTCGGACGAAAATCCAAAGTGTCGATCGCCTGAAGGCGGATCGCCTCGGCACACGAGGACTGAGTCGGCTCATAAGCGCAGCCAAACCCGTTCGAGTAGACCCGCAACGCTGCGGGCGGTGTCGTTTTCCTCGTATGGAGGGCCACCCACTGTTCCTGCACAAGGCCAAGCTCTGGAACGTGTACCGCAAGATCGTAGGGCACCCGAATGGTTCGCGACTCGCCCAGCCGTTGTCTCGCAGTCGCCAATTGTTTGGCTTCCCCAGCGATGATGCAGTTCTTGTCCGAGTTAATGATCGTAAGTCGCACGTGCGCGAGGTCGGCGATCGCTCGTTTGGTTTCGTCTACAGGGCCGATGACGGCGTACGTTTCCCAAACGAGATCGTCGAGTCCCCAGTCAGACGCGACATCGCGAAAGTGGCCCGCGATACGCTCGTCAAAGAGTCGAGACGCTTCGCTCTCGTCCACGAGAGCGTCCACATCTTCCCAGATTCCCGTCGCGACCAGAGAGTTCGCTTCACCAGAGGAGTAGCCAATCACCGCGTCGGGCTTCACGCCGGCGATGTGTGTGATCAGGTCCCAGTGCGTCTGCGCGACAGCCGATGCCCCCCATAGTCGGTCCAGGACTGATAGATCGCCATCGTTCTGCCAACATGAGGCTAGCGCACTGCCGAGCCTCTCGGACCGACGACCGGCGCGATTGAGCGCCTCCGGCCACGCCAACATCTCGGAGACGCCCATCTCCACATACGCAGTACCCGCGCCACCAAACACGATGGCCGTTTCGCCCACGATCGGAGCGGGACGGTAATGCACCGCTCCCGCCGATGGGCGCTCCATTCTCACGACCGAAACCGCTTCTATCGCTAGCTCAGCGAGGTCTTCGGGTGGGCAAACAATTGCCACGCACGCCGCTCCGTCTCCGCCGGGCGACCCAGCTTCCAAGCGGAGAGTCAGCTGATCGACCGAAGCGGCGCGATAGATGTGCAACCGATCTGCCGCAGGTGGTTGTCCGACACTCTCTACGCTCTCACGGATATGGATTCCGCACGTCTTCGATTCGCGGAGCGATCCAGTCGGGAGCCAAGGAGCGTCGTTGTGCCGGGCTCCTGCGACCGCGAGGACGCGCTCCGCGACGACGCTCAGCTGACTCGCGGCGTTCCCGGGCTGCCCGTTGATTGGTGTGTCGTCGCCAGCACCTTCGGCAGCTACCGCGCCAGGTGAGACGATCGCCAGAATCGTGTCGCCGTCTGCAATCGCGGCTTGCTCCTCCTTCAACACGAGCAGCACCGCGAGGTCACCTTGCTCCGCCCCCGCCGCTTCCGCGTTGAGCAAGTCGCCTGCGAAGTCCACAGCGCCGACGAGCGCCGCGTCCAGTTCGCCGCGCTGGATCGCGTCCAGGGCCGCGCTGAGCGCTGTTACGCCGGAGTGAGTCCCGCGCGAAAGGGTGAACGCTGGCCCCCGTATGTCGAACTGGCTACTTAGACGATTGGCGGGGATGTTCGGCATCGTCCCGATGACGGCCGCGGACTGAAGAGCGGGCACCACGCTGTCTCGTGCGGCGTTCAGTTGGGCTGAACTCCACGCAGCCTCACGAGCCTCAGCGGCGAGGCGCCAGCGGGCGCCGTAACGCGCGACCTGGATATCCGGCTCGACGCCTACAAAAACACCAGCCCGATCGGACGGGAGCCTGATCGAGCCGAGCTCTCTCATCGCCATTCGCAAGAGTTCGAGTTGCTGCGGCAGCGATGCCTGGAGGTCAACCGGCGGGAACTTCACTCCCCTAATAGGCACGTCAACGGTCGCTGGATCCCGAGAGATCGCGCAGGCGACAACCGCGACTGCCGACAATCGGGGGGGCTTCTCCCACGTCCCGGAGACCGTCGGATGTTCCTCGGACACGACCAAATGCGCGTTGTTCCCCCCAAATCCGAAGGCGGAGATCCCTGCGATTCGAGGTCCCTCCGGCTGCATCCAAGGCTCAAGCTCGCTCAGAACGCGGAACGGCGTACCAGCGAGGGCGTCCGTGAGCTCCTCGCAATGCAGAGAGGGCGGCTTGCAGCGATTCTTCATCGCCTCGAGCACCTTGATCAATCCTCCGACTCCAGCAGCGGTGATCAGGTGACCAAGGTTGGACTTGAGGGATCCGATTGTGAGGTCCGTGCTGGCCTCAAAGACCTCGGCGGAGCTACGCAATTCGGTCGCGTCACCCACACGCGTGCCTGTCGCGTGGCACTCAAGGAGGCTGACGTCGTTCGGAGAGAGTTGCGCCGCCTCGTATGCGGCGCGCATCGCTCGGGCCTGCCCACTCGCCAGCGGCGCAAGAATTCCGCGGCCGCGCCCATCGTTCGAAAGACCGACGCCGCGAATGACACCGTGAATGTGGTCGCCATCTCGTCGCGCATCCTGCAGCCGCTTTAGCACCACAAAACCGGCACCCTCGCCTGGCACCAGGCCATCTGCATCTCGGTGGAACGGTCGCGAGCGCCCAGACGCGCTGAGCGCGGTTAGCGCGGTGAACCCGATATGGAGGAAGAGGTCATCCGCTGCCTGCACGGCACCGGCGAGCATCACATCGCTGCGGCCGTCGTTGAGCGCGTCGCAGGCGAGTTTGATTGCGTAGAGCGAGCTCGCACAGGCCGCATCGAGTGAATAGGCGTGATCCAGCGCGAGAGCTTCGCACAGCAAGCTCGCGACCCCGCCGGCCATGTACCGGTTCCTCGGGTCCGTGCCGCGCTCACCCCTCCATCGCTCGGCGGCAAACTCCGCCATCTTCTGTGAGGGAAACCCAAGGTTTCCGTAGATAGCGCCAACGCGCGTTTCGCCGGCCGCGTTGGCGTCCCGAAGCGCCTCGCGCGCCGTATGCAACGTCCAGAGGAAGACCCGGTCGAGCCCAGCGAGGTCGGCCGCGGGGACCGAGAAGCCGGTTGGGTCGAAGACGTCCTCGAACCCGCGCACATACCCACCGACGTCGTTCGCCGAACGGTCGGACAGGGCGGTTCCTTCGACCAGCGCATCCGCAGAATCCAGGCCCCAGCGGTCGCCGGGGACGGTGGTGAGCAGGTCTCGGCCGTTCGAGACGACGTCCCAGAGTTCCGCAGGCGAGGTGGCTCCAGGCAGGAGACACGCCCGGCCGATGATTGCGATGGGATCCATCAGGGCTCCGAATGCCTACTCGCCCTTCGGCGGAAGCAGGTGAGTTCGAACGCCCGTGAGCTGAGCCAGGTTCCGACCATCTGCGTCGACGAAGAAGATGTCCGTGATGGCACTCGACTTCTTCAACTTTCGCGGCACGGCGACGCAACGAATCTCCGAATCTGTCGGAGCTTCGCCGAAGATTTGGATCGAGTCGATCGACGTTGGCAGCGAAGGACCACCGAGCGCGTGCTTGGTGAAAAGCAATGCGAGCTGAAGTCCGCCGTCGAGAGCAGCCACGTCCACCGCCCAGGGTTCCGACGGCCAGCCGGCTGTGTTTACACCGCGAATGGTCGCGACCGCGCCTTCGTCGGAGATCCCGTCAATGTGGTCGATGACCTGAAAGACCCCGCCGTGAAAGAGCACGCCATTGCCGTAGACCTCCCCGGACCACCTCCTCGGACTCAGCTCGGGAATCTCGTCGTTTGGTGTGGGTGCCTCGTCACTCAGGGTTGCCGTCGCACGGTAACACAGGCTCCCGTCGGCGCCGGTCAGCTCGAGGGACACGGTGTCATCCGCCTCTACAGCGCTGACCTCGAAGAAGTCACCTCTCGTCTCGAAGTCGTCCAGTCGGATGCCCTTCATCACTTTGACGTCGTTGAGGGCCACCAAATGGCGTCTCGGGAACCCAGAGCGAATTGTGCGTGCGAACCAGTCCACGACGGTCACAACGGGTACAACAGGGAGCCCCTCGATGCTGTGATCAACGAGATAGCCGTGAGTGTCTTTGTGAACCCGGATGGCAGCGTGAACAACGCGCTCATCGGCGCCAACCACAAGCAGCGCTTTCGGGTTTGGTTCTCCGCCAAACACCAAGTCGACATCGGCTCCTTCGCCGGAGATCTCATCGACGAACATCTGAGCGCCGACATCGAGCGGAATCATCGGAACGCCTAGCGAGGCAAACTTCGTTTTCAGAGAGGGCGTGACCATACCGCCTTCCCAAGGGCCCCATCCGAACGACTTCACTCTCGCGTTCGGCCGCTTCCGAGACTCGATCAGAGCGACCCGCGCCAGAACTTCGTTTGCCATCGCGTAGTCGGACTGGCCATTGTTTCCGCAGCGAGCAGAGACCGAGCTGAACACGGAGAAGAGTTTGAGGTCATCATCCTCGGATGCCGCGAGCAGCGCGCGCAGGCCTTCGACTTTGGTGTTGAACACCCAAGCGAAGTCCTCGGTCGACTTGTCGATGATTCGTTTGTCGGCGAGCACACCGGCGGCGTGAACGATGCCGCTAATGGGCCCCCACTCCTCCCGGATTTTGGCGAAGACATCGCCCACTTTCGCATGCAAGGTCACATCCACGGTTTCGTAGCGGACCTCGGATCCTGCCGCCCGAATCTCGTCGAGTGTTTGTTGGATCTCTCGACCAGCCCGAATTCGCCGTGCGCGCGCTCCAAGCTCAGCCGGCTTGATCACCTCGCCGGCGGCAAGTGCCAGCTCGAGCAGCGCACGCTTGATGGCGACATCATCGTCGATGCCCTTGATTTCCGCTGGCTCGTCCTCGAGCCGAGTACGACCGAGCAGAACAAGACGCGGCTTGCTGGCCTTCGCCCACGCCTTCATACAGGCCGCTGTGACTCCTCGCGCGCCGCCGGAGACGATGATGACGTCGCCCTCTTCGATGGGTGAAGTCCCAGCGATCACGGGTACCAACTCGGACCGCAACGTGCGGCGACCCTTCTCATTCAGCGCCACCTCCAGCTCGATGCCACCGCGAATGAGCTCCTCTGCGAGCGCCTTCGCGAGAGCGTCAGTGTCCTCATAACTAGCGCGAGAGATGTCCACACATTTCAGTGCAGAGGACGGCCACTCTTGGCTCGCTGTTCGGACCAAGGCCGCCAGCCCGGCGAGATACGGGGAGTGCCGAGGACAAGGCTCAAGGGCGAAGCTGCCGCCGGTGTCTTGAACCGTCACGAAGAGGCCTCCCTCTTCGCTCAGTCTCGGCGCGAGCGTCTTCGCCGCGAGGAACGCTTCCTTGGTCACCGCGATACCGGCTTCCGGGGAGTCCGCGGGACGAAGGCCGCCGAGGAACACACAAGCGTCCGAGTCGGCGGGCGGGCGCTGCGTCGCGATCGCGTTCACACCAAGGAGTCGAAGCTCCGCGACAAGCTTCTCGTTGAGATCACCGCCGTCCGATGTCACGTGAACCGGACCGTTGAAGAGACCGTCGATCGCCAAGCCCGTTGCGGGCGAAGAGACCAGGGTTTGTACGTAGCGGCCCAGTGCCGGACGCTCCGTTAAGACAGCGGGTGCGGGTGCGGGTGCGGGTCGCTCACTCGCCTTGCGTGCAGCCTTTGTCGCCTTCCGCGCACTCTTTGTGGCCTTACGTTCACCCTTTGAAGACCGTGCTGTTTTGGTCGCAGGCTTTTCCGACGGTACTGGCGCAGAAACCTTCGTTGCCGCTGGGGCATGCTTGGGCGGTTTAGCCTTCGACAACGCAGCCTTTGCCTCCGCCTTGGAGGGGCTCACCGACGGCTTTTCAGAAGGAGCAGATGCCTCGGCGCCGGGCAGGAGGCTCTGCATGTAGTCGACGATCTCACCAAGTGTCTCCAGAGAGCCCATCCGACCGGCGTCGACCTCTGGCAGCTCGGGTACTCGCTCCTGCACTGCGGAGAGGATCTCGACGCGTTTGATCGAGTCGATGCCTAGGTCCCCCTCAAGGGCCATCTCTCGCCCCAACATATCGGTCGGATACCCCGTGGAATCCGACACGACCTGCAACATAATGCTCTCGACGTCAGCGGCTTTTCTTTCCGCCGACTTGGCTCCAATGAGCGAGGCGGAAGGCTTCGTCGCCTTGACGGAGCTTGCCGGTGAGGATGCAGTGTTCGGCGCTGTGCCGCCCAGGGAAGCTAGGTAGTCGACGATCTCTCCCAGCGTCTCCAAGGACCCCATTTGCGCCGCATCGACGTCCGGAAGAGACGGAACTCGATCCTGAACTTCGCTGAGAATCTCGACACGCTTGATCGAGTCGATCCCGAGGTCGCCCTCCAGCGCCATCTCCAGACCTAGCATCTCGACCGGATAACCGGTGGATTCGGAAACAACAGCGAGCATAATGGCGCGCACATCCGCAGTCCCCGACGATGCTCGAACAGACGCGTTAGACTGCTGTGCTGGGGCAGGGGAGAGGTTCCCGGTGACAGACGGAAGCGGCGCTGTCGAGAGAAGGCCGGCTTGACCCTCAACATGGGAGACGATCTCACCAAGCGTCTCGAGCGAGCCCATCTCAGCGGCGTCCACATCGGGAAGGTGGGGCACACGATCTTGCAGCTCGCTCAAGATCTCGACGCGTTTGATCGAGTCGATGCCTAGGTCTCCTTCCAGGGCCATCTCAAGACCCAACATCTCGATCGGATAACCCGTCGCATCCGAGACAACCGCCATCAGCACGGCGCGAATGTCCGGGCGGCTCTCACCGCTGAGTGTCGGCTCGACTGCCTGCGGAGCGCTATGAGGCACAGCGACCGTCGCTGCTGCGACCGGGGCCTGGCGCGGAGTGGTGATCGGAGCAAACGCAGGAGCGGCTAAGGGCGCCGGTGGAGCCACTGCGGGCACACCCATCACGGGCGCACCGACGGCGCCAGCCAGACTAGCAAGGCTCGCCTGAGCCATTGCGAGGTAGGCAGCGTGGCTCTGGGCCATCGCGGCTTGATACGCAGACTGCATCTCGGCAGTTCGTCGCTGGGTTTCCTGATACGCTGCGAGCCATTCTGCGCTCACGGCGCCGGCAGGGGCGCGTTGGTCGTCGTTGCTGCTCATCGGAGCCTCGAGGGGCGGTGCGGGGTTTCGTTGTTTGTTCGGCGCGGAGAGCGCGACTAATGATTGCGGTCGCTTAACGGCCGACGGAGCGGCGGGAGCGACAACTCTGCGTGGCTGCGCCAGGGCTGGCGGCGAAGCGATAGGAATCAGACGTGGCGGGTTCGGTCTCGGCAGCGCTGCGGTCCCACCCTTCGGAGGGTAAGGCTTGCCGTAGTTGGAGCCGTTGATCGGGATGGCCATCTTCGGCGGCCCGTGCGTGTTCGGATCGATCGGGTCAGCGTACTCCGTGAAGAGCCGTCCCAGCGACATCGGGACGCCGGCAGCCACCATCTTCGCCAACGCGAGCAATAGGCCCTCAGTGCCGGACTTCCCGCGGCGTTCCATCGAAATTGCGGTGTGGTCTCGGCCCGAGAGAATCTTGCCCGCCAGGCCGGTGAGCACAGACTTAGGCCCCACCTCAATGAACGTTCGCGCGCCCGCGGTGTGCATCGCCTCGACCATCTCGACGAACCGAATGGGTGAGGCGATCTGCTCGGAGAGGATTCGGCGAATACCGTCCGGAGCCTCGCCGTGTGCCTCCGCCGTCACGCCGGAGAACACCGGAATGTTGGGCGCCGTAAATCTGATGTGCTCAAGCGCCTCGGCGAACGGCTGTGACGAACCGGCGACGAGCGGCGAGTGGAATGCGGTTCCCACCGGCAGCTTCTTCGCCGCAACACCATCCGCCTCCAGCTTCGCCACAAATGCATCCACGACGCTGGTTGCGCCGGACACGACCACTTGATTTGGCGCATTGTGGTTGGCGACGACCAACTCGACACCATGCCGGATGATCAACGCGCGGGCCTCGTCGGCGCCCATGCGGAGTGCCAACATCGAGCCCGGCTCCGTCGAGGCATTCGCCATCAACTCGCCGCGAGTTCGACTGACGGCCATGAAGTCCTCAAGTGACCAAGCGCCTGCGCAGTAGAGCGCGGCAAGCTCGCCGTAACTGTGTCCGCCCGTCATCTTCGGCGCAATGCCAATTTGTTTGAGCAACGCAAGTTGGGAGGCGGACGCGGCGCCGATAGCTGGCTGCGCCCACTGAGTTTCACGAAGTCGATCGGCGTTGGACTCCTTCCAGCCGGCCTCAAAGCTGGTACGTGGGTAGACGACCTGGTCGAGCGAGGCGCCGTCGAAGTCGATGTCGGCGCACTGGTCCCAAACAGCCATGCAGGCATCGAAGCTGGTGGCTAGCTCACCGCCCATCCCGATGTGCTGACTGCCCTGACCGGGGAAGAGGAACGCGACCGAACCTGCCTCTCCGAAGCCGTACGCGCTGCCATCTGGCTGATCGAACGCGACTTCCGGCGCTTCGGTTATACGAGCGCTCAAGGCGCTGAGCTTGTCTCCCAAGTCGTCCAATGACGAGGCGAGGACCGCTAGTCGGTGCGAGGCAGTGGCGTCATATTCAGCATGTGTTCGGAGCGCGACGGACCGAAGAGCGTCCGGGGTAGCCGGTGCGTTAGCCCTGAGCGCCCTCGCCGCCGCGGTCAACTTGGAGGCCGAGTTTGCGCAGAGGACGACGAGCTCCTGTTCGAAGTGATTGAGTCGGCCGGGCCGGTTCTTGCCCGTGTACTCTTCGACCGTGATGTGGAAATTCGATCCACCGAAACCAAACGAGCTGACGCCCGCTCTGCGCGGATGTTTGCTTCCTCGAACCCACGGGCGCCGCTCTGTTCCGAGATAGAACGGGCTCTCTTCGATGTTCAGCTTCGGGTTCGGCTCGCTGATCTTCAGCGTAGATGGCAGCACTTTGTGGTGCAGCGCCATGACCGCCTTGAAGAGCCCTGCTGCGCCA
Source organism: Bradymonadia bacterium (assembly GCA_047629415.1). Taxonomy (GTDB): domain Bacteria; phylum Myxococcota_A; class Bradymonadia; order REDH01; family REDH01; genus CBDUJZ01. Next base: position 56,108 of record JBLHWZ010000005.1, read on the forward strand.
GCGGCCGCCTTGGTGTGCCCGATCTGCGACTTTACTGAGCCGAGCGCGCACCAGTTTCGTCCCTCGCCTTCGCCCTCAAACGCCAATCGGAGGCCATTGAACTCTGCCGCATCGCCCGCGACAGTACCGGTGCCATGGGCCTCCAGCAGTTCGACGGTCGACGGGCTGTACCCCGCCTTCTTGTAGGCGCGCTTGATCGCGTTCGACTGACCTTTCGAGACGGGTGCATAAACGCTCTTCGAGCGCCCGTCCGAGCTGGAACCGATGCCCTTCATCACCGCGTAGATCTTGTCGCCATCACGCTCCGCATCGGCCAGGCGCTTGAGCGCGACCATGCCTAGCCCCTCGCCTAGCATCGTGCCGTCGCCGTCGGCGGCGAACGGGCGGCAGTCGCCGCTCTTAGAAAGCGCCGGCGTCTTGCTGAAACACATGAACATGAAGATGTCGTTCAGCGTGTCGGCGCCGCCGGTGATCACCAGGTCAGAGTCGCCGAGCAGGAGCTCGGACACGCCCATCGAGATGGCGGAGAAGGTCGAGGCGCAGGCGGCGTCTGTGACGCAGTTCGTGCCCCCGAGATTCAGCCGGTTCGCGATGCGACCCGCGACGACGTTGCCCAAAAGGCCGGGGAACGTACTCTCCTGCCAAGGCGTATAGTGGTCCGCGATCCGCTGGCAGATGTCGTCAACTTCGTCCTCAGGCACACCGGCTTCGCGGAGCGCCTTCACCCAAATCGGTCGCTGCAAGCGCGCGACCGAGAGACCGAGCAACTCTTGGGCCGATGTAACACCGAGGATGACCGAAACGCGCGAACGGTCCATCGTCTCGAAGTGCGAGCCAGTGGCATCTTGAAGGACACGGTTTGCGACGATCAGCGCGAGCAATTGCGTAGTGTCAGTCGCCGGCATGATAGACGGCGGAATTCCCCACGAAATCGCGTCGAAGTCGACGTCTTTGAGAAAGGCCCCGCGGTTTGCGTAGGTCTTATCCGGGACCGACGGATCCGGATCGTAGTAGTCGCTGACTAGCCAGTGCGTCTCCGGCACGTCCTGGATGAGGTCGTTACCGTGATAGATATCGTTCCAGAAACCGGTCTTGTCGATCGAGCCTGGGAAGAGCGCGCTCACACCGACGATAGCGATACTGTTGGACGAATCGGACATTAGGCGAGCGGACGCGGGGAGAAAGAAAAGGCGGAGGCGGGAACTGGCACGCCAAAGGAGCGGATTTGTGATGCACGGGTTGCGATGGCCGCGCCCTCGAGAAGATTCAAGCCCACCTGATCGACCTGGCGGTTGGCCGGCGACTCGAGGAAGCTGCCGGCACACCAGCGATTGAACGCGCCCATCGCAGGCCCGCACCAAATCTGGAAGTCGGCGCGGCGGCTCTCTTCCCCTGCGATCGCCCAACGGCTCGATTGGCCGAGGTACGCGCGGAAGACCAACGCCATCTTGTGTTTGGGATCGGATTCCGCCTTGCGGATCTCCGCCGCGTCACGGTCGAGCCAGTAGGAGCGGGTGCTCTCCCAAGCCTCGTCGAACGTTTGACGGAGCACTTGGGCCTCAATCGATTGGCGTTGCTTCTCTGGAATGTCGTCCAGCGACGCGTAGGCTCGATAAGCTGCAAAGAGCTTCTTTGCTCGGCCCGCAAAGAGAGTTCCGCGCTGCAATACCTGCACGTTCACACCCATCTCAAACATATCGGCAGCCGGAGCCATCACAACGTCTGCGATGTCGGCGGTTGCGAGCAGATCGCGACCCGATTGATGCAAGCCGGACTCCACACACGCTTGATTCACCGTGCCGGTCAGAACAAACGCGGCACCGAGCGCGTAGGCCGCCGCGACGGACGACGGAGCGCCGAGGCCACCAGCGGCGCCGAGCCGTATAGAAGCGCAGTGAGCGTTTGTTTTCGCGAGCTCGTCCCTTACGTCGGCGATAGCTGGGAAGAGCGCCGCCAGCGGGCGGTTGTCTGTGTGCCCGCCCGAGTCCGACTCGACGATGATATCCTCGGCGACCGGGAGCGCTGCGCCGAGCCTCGCTTCCTCAGCAGTTAGTAGGCCATCCGCGACCAGGGCAGCCAGGATCTTCGCCGGGGCCGGCGCCATGAAGTGCCGCGCGACGGTGGGGTGCGAAATCTTTGCAAAGACATGGTTCGGCCGGACGAGCTGGCCGGAACGATCTGTGTGCAACCCAGCGTATGCATAGCGCACGATCGACGGCGTCAATGCCATGTATGCGGCGGCCGAGACGCGTCGAACTTCGCGGCGAATGTAGAGGTCTGCGACCGCAGCTTCCTGGGCCGGTTCTGCGGGGTTATGAATCAGGTTCGAGCCCCAGGGCAGCGCATCCGAATCCAGCGCCGAGCTGATCGTCATAAGCTCTCGTTCGATGCGCGCCGGGTCCAGCCCTGCTGCTCCGAAGAACGCCAAGAAGCCTGCCCTCGAAGACGCGATCACCAACTCAGCGCTGGCGATTCCATTGGCCATCGCGCCCGTTACATAGGGGAAGCGACAGCCGTGCACTTCGGCGAAGGCGCGATCACCGAGCCACTCTGGGTAGAGTGGAGGAAGCACGCCGATCACGTCCAGACCCATGTTTTCGCGCGCGAGCGCAGCCTCCGAATCCACAACCTCAGCAAGCTGAACGCCGAGCGCGCCAGTCGCGACATGGCGAACGATAATCGCCGTCGCTCTTGGCTCGGACAGAGCCGCAGCGATCTCCTCTTGGGAGAAACACAACGAGCCTCCGCGGGGAGACCGCGGCATTTGCTGTGGTGGTGGGCGCATCAGCGAGCCGGACGAGGTGAAGACGGTTGTATAACGCGCGACTACCCCGTTGGCTACGTGCTACTTTGCCGCACCGCGTCGAGGATTTCAGCCGCCTAGTACTCCGCCAGTTCACCACGTCTGCGCACGTCCAGCGTCACACAGTGGAACGAGCCGCCAAAGGCTCCGACGGCGTCGAACGGCAGAGCGATTGGCTCGAATCCGTTCGAGCGCAGCAGACGAATGAGCGTCTTTTGCTGCGCGTCTACGAAGACCCGTTTCGCGTCCAGAGAGAGCACGTTCATCGATAGCCACTGGCTGCTGAAATACGGGGTCTGCATATGCGAGTCCGCGTCGTATTCCGGTGGCGGAGCGATGATCAGGTCCCACTTGGCGAGCGACTCCGGCAGTTCCTCGATCCAGTCGGGGTGAACAAGCGCTTTGCCAGGTGCCAACGGGACGAATGTCGTATCGATGTGACATGGGTTTGGGCACCGCGTTTTGATCTCATGGACCCGGTATTCGGACCCAAGATGCCTCCTCACCCATTCGATTCCGGCTGCATTCGTGACCATGCTTCGGATTACGTAGAGATCTCGGCCACAGCGCACGAAGTCGGCGGCCTCCCAAACCGGCTCGCTCTCGTTGATCGGATACCGTGGCTCTTCCCCGTCCGCGAGCACACGCGCTCCGTGCTCGTCCGCCTCGAGCGGCGGCTCAGCCAGCATTGACCAGTCATAGAGCGCCTCAGTGAGCGCGGGCGTCGGCGCGGAGCTCCAGCGCGCGCCTTGTCGAAAGTAGCCGTCCAGTAGCCGACGATATGCCAAGCGCTCGTGCAGGCGGTGGCGCTGAGGACTCGCGCACTCGATGATCTGGTCTCCGACGACGAGGAAGAGGTCACGAGCATTCGCTGCGTTCCAGCCTCCGCGAACGGTCCAGAGTGGCGTCGAAAACGACGCGTTGTGCGGCATCGGATCGGGCCGCCGCACGGTAACCCCGGTTGATTGAAGCGCCTCGACGAGTCCAGTGAGCTGCTCGTCGGCCTCGTCGATGAGCTCCTGTTCCACGAACGCGCCCTGATACGCGATCAGCCAGCGCGGATCGCCTAGTGCCGCCGCGATCGGCCCGAAGTCAGGGTAGATCGCACCCTGCACAGAGCCGACGATAATCTCTTCGAGCGGGTCCCACTCGGTATGTGAACTGACCGGTACATTCATGCCGACAACCTAGCGCGGGCTGGCTCCTCGCGCAGCACCAAAGCAGGGCCCGGCGCCAAGTGTCGCAACTCAGGCCTAGTGTCGTAACTCGGAGGGACACGTCGCATCATTCCAAGGTTCCGAGCACGTTAGGCTTCCGGCTCGATGGGCCGTGGCTTCCTGGTGCGGTGCCCCTCTTTGGCCAAAATCTCCACATAGAACGAGGTCAGTCCCAAAGCCTCTGCCGCCATGATGCTCTTGTTCATATCGGAGAGGTGAACCACCTCGGCCTCCTCCTCAGTAGGGCCGAACTTACAGTCAAGGTCCCAGAAGTCGACACTGTCGGGCAGCGTCTTGTTACGTTCTCTCTTCACGTACTTCTTAATCTCAGCTCGCACGGCTTCCCCCATTCGAGCCGGTTTGATCTTGGGATGTTCTAGATTGAAAGTCTTTTTCATTGCTCGTGTCCTTGCCGCGGGCGCTGCCCGCTGGGATTGCGCCGGGAGTTGCGACATGGGGCTACCCCGCTTTCACCGACGAGTAAAAGCAGTAGCAGAACCGGAGCCTGCCGTCGTCCCGGTGTCACACGCCCTGGGGAAGAGCCGCACCCTCGTCCCCGCTCCCCCTCAAACAGCCACCGCCCCACCAGCCCAAAGGGCTTCCCAAGTCAGCGCCGTTAGGTGCGTCGCGAAGGGCTTCAGCCCGAAGCGCTCCTAGGCCCGTCCTTCAGGGCGAGTGTAGTAGTAGAAAGCGCGTCACGCAGACGACGAAACGCGCGAACGGGCGACGGAACGGGCGACGGAACGGGCGACGGAACGGGCGACGGAACGGGCGACGGAACGGGCGACGGAACGGGCGACGGAA